>CAIUWO010000191.1 GCA_903902895.1 Candidatus Hydrogenedentota bacterium
GCCGGAGATGCAGCTGCGCTTCCGCCAGCCCGACGGCTCGAACTTCGGCGTGGTCCGCCTGTGGCCGACCTCCTTCAACGTCTCGGAGGTTCGTGCCGGAGCGACCGTTCTTCTGGGCTCCGGCGCCTGGACGACGCCCCCGAACACGTGGTATGACGTGACGCTGATCGCCGACGGCGCGCACATCGAGGTCTGGCGCGGGCCCAAGGGCGGTGCGCAGACCAGGGTGTGCAGCCTGGACAGCGCCACGATCCTCTCCGGAAACAAGTCCACCATTGTGGTGGCGACGAACGGCACCTACTCCTTTGACGACTTCCAGATGACGGCCGAGGACCTGTCGAACACCACGTACACCTACGACGCGGCGAACCAGCTCACGGCAATGAACGTCAACGGCACCACGACGAACTTTACCTACGATGACTGGGGCCGCATGGCGGGCAAGACGCAGGGGTCCTACGCGGCGACCTACGGCTACCGCTTCGGCGACAAGCTCAAGGCGGCCACGTCGAACTTCCCCGGCGAGACCGCGTCGGTGGCCTACAACTACGACGGGCTGGGCAAGCGGCGGCTGGAGCAGCTCGACAACACCACGGCCACGTGGTTCCGCTGGTCCGGATGGGAGGAGAGCGGCGAGTACACCGGCGTGCCGAACACGTGGACCGTCGGGGCCAAGCAGACGGGCTATGTGCCTGGGATGGCGGCCTACGCCGGGGCGGACCCGGCCACGGCGGACTGGCGCTTCAACCTGAACGACCACCTGGGCAGTCCGCGGCAGATGCTGGGGCAGAACAAGGCGGCCAAGGCGCGCTTCGACTTCTCGCCTTACGGCGAACTGATGCGCTCGGCCGGGCTGCCGCTCACCGTCGGCTACACCGGCCACCGCTGGGACCCGGCCATCGGCCAGTACTTCGCCCCCTTCCGCTATTACAACCCCCAGACCGCACGCTGGAACATGCGGGATCCGCTGGGCCTTGCCGCTGGTTTGAACGTTTATGGATATGTAGGGGGGAATCCCATTACCGGCGTCGATCCACTGGGATTGATTAAGGAATGCGAGGAGAATAACACAAAGACGAACATACAGAATAACGGGCTCCCAGAAAGACGCATTCCCGGGAATGGGGATGATAGGTTTCCAAAGTTCCCGGATCCTAACGAAAAGGATGTCTTAAATCAGATGGATGAACTTCTTGAAAGGGGTCACACGCCGGACCCAAAGGATCCCACAAGAAATATTTGGCCTTGGGGGAACGGAAGAATAGTGATGGAGGAGCATAAGAATCACACGGGAGGCAGACACGAGGGTCCTCACTGGCATTATCGGTGGAACCCGCCGGGGCAACAGCAGGTGCAGAGGAACTTTGATCCAGGTCAGCGATTGCCCACGCCATATTGTGGGCCATGACAATGCAGTGTAGAATCCGTTGTGTTAGGCATCTACTGGAGGGCATGTATGCTGACTCGATCCTACTGGTTTGTCCGTTATGGCGGCTATGACGTCACCAAAGAGGCGAAGTGGGATGAGTATGGAGCATTGTATAAGCCATGCGCAGTGCACCATAGGCAATTCTTATTGTCAATTACAAGTGGTTTCGGCAATGGTGTCGAGGAAATATTCGATGAGTGTGACGCGAGACAATTGCTGAATGCCATGGTGACATCGGGTCCCATAGAGGCGCTGACAAGCGCCGACTTTTACTATACATCTGACTATGGTTTGCCAAGTCGGCGTATGTCCATACTCCGGCGGGGTGATGCCTATGTGTTAGCATTTTGCGGTAATGAAGTGGGATGGTTCACGCCTGTTGTTCCAAGCGCGGAGTTTTTGCGGTTTATGCGGGGGGTGCAAAGAATGCTGACCATCAGTTTTGCTAATGCCGATGGGGTGATGGACATGCAGCATGTCACCGAATTGTCTGGTTCGCTGGCCTCCAGTTCCCCCGCTGACCTTGGGGAGTTCGGGACACCTGAAGTCATCATATACTATCGTGAACATTATGATGAAACAGAGAACCGATTCTTCCGTCTCTCGGCGACGTTGCATCCCAAGACGGGAATGTGTGCAATGGACGTGACTGAAAGTGATAGAACCCCTCTAGACAGCCGCGATAAGAAAGAGGCCTTCTGCGATGCGAAGCGATTGATGGAAGCTTTGAATTGTGAGAACAAGGTTTCGGCATTGGAGACGCTGGATTGGTTCGCTAAGGGGAGTGAAGAGGTCGTCCAATTGCGCTTGGTCGATAGGGGTGAAACGGTGGCGCTGGAATGCGATCGCTGTGGTGTGGTAACACCTGTGTGCGTCATGTCGAGAGAGGAGTTGTCTCGTTTTCTCTATGTCGCATACGATATGCTCAAGCGGGAGATGTGACTGAATTCAGGGGGCACTGAATTCAGGGAATTCAGGGGACACCATACTGGAATTCAGGGGACACCATACTTACTTCGGGGGGCGGGCGCGTTAGGTAGGACACGTGGCGGGAGGGTTTGACGGGCGTTGGGGCGCGGGATAGACTGGGCGGGCCAGGACAGTTAAATCTTTCGCGAATGGGTGTTTCTTTGTGATCTTTGCGCTCTATGCGGTTCAAAGAAGGAAGACGTTTACCGCAAAGAGCACAAAGAACGCATAGAAGAGGACATGGGCAATTGTCACTGCGAATAGCACCTACTCGTTCGACGACGTGCTGGTGACGGCCGCGGACCTGTCGAGCACGACCTACACCTACGACAGGTTGACCAGCTCACGGCGATGAACTTGAACGGCAGCACGACCAACTTCAGCTACGACGCGTGGGGCTGCAGCACGGGCACGACGCAGGGAGGGGGCATGCGAATCTTGGTGCAGAACAGCGATTTTCGGAGTTTCGTTCCGCTGTTATCTCTCAGAGTCGGATCGATGAGTTCCTGTGCCCTCAATGGTTTATTGACAACCGTCTTTCGTACAAAGATAATGACGACAATGGGAATTGTTTAAGACTTTAGTCAGTGCCGGGCCGACAGGGAAAACCGGGGTTATGGACGCCGTGGGGAGCCTGTTGGCCGGGTATGGGACGAACAAGGGGAGCGCTAAAATGGCAGCCAAGTCACTGGGACGGTATGAGTTGTTTCCTTCGTACCTGGCCATGGCGCTTCTGATATTGGCTGCATGGTGCACGCCTGCCAGCGCCCAGACTGCCGCGGAGATATTGCCGAAGGCGGGGCTGGACAGAACCGCCTACAACAATCCAAACGGCAACACACATGTGGTTTGCCTGGACGATGCCACGCAGTCCTACGAACTCTATTACCCCGATTCTGTGCCGGCCACCGGGGCCGTTCCCATCTTTTACGGATTTGACCCGGGCGGAAACGGCAAGGGAACGCTGCTTTCACTCGCAAATGCGGCTGCGACGAACGGCTGGATTCTGGCCGTCTCGAACAATTCCAAGAACGGCCCGTGGAGCGACATTTTCACGGCACAGGATGCGCTGATTCGCGATACTGAGGCGCGGCTCACGCTCTCTCCGAACCGGCGTTTCGCCGGGGGGATGTCCGGTGGCGCGCGCGCATCCCTGGCGCTGGCGTTTCGTTATCCCGCCAAGATCTGCGGCACACTGCTCCTGGGGGCCGGCTGGCCGGTAAACACAACCCTCGTGCCCAGCACGACGGGCCTCAACGTGTACATGATCATCGGCACGCAGGACAGCAACTACACCTACGACATTCCGCAGACCCAGGGGAAATTGGTCGCGTATGGAATACGCACCTTGGTGCAGACCTTCGCAGGCGGCCATGTCTGGCCGCCTGCGAACATGGTCATGGCCGGATGCCAGTGGCTGAACACAAACGCCCTGGTCGACCCCAACAGCGGACTCCCGCCCGTTGCCTGTCCCGCCCACAGCCTGTTCTGCCAGCCGCCTCCAGGGCCTGATGGTGCCTGGACGAGCTACTGGGGCGACACGGCCAACCAACGTTCCCTGTTCGAGCATTTCGAGAACGCTGCACTGCCGATCGCCTCGCTTGACTGGTGGGGCATCTCAGCCGTCTACAATGCGGACGTGGGCTATTGGCTTCCCAGCCCGGCCGCCGCGGCTCAATTCATCATCAGCATTCACTCGGACAATGGCGGCGTTCCCGGCCCGGCCCAATACCAGGCAACCGTTACCGCCGATCGCGAGGAACTGCCTTACCTCTACTCCCGGAATTATCCCCTGCACCACTACCACGCCTTCCTCTCCACACCGGTTACGCTCTCCTCCGGATGGATAGGCATTCAGCAGGTGCGTGAATCTGGCGCCTACGAAATGGTGCTGAATTCTCCCGCAGGCCAAGGGAAGAGCCTCTACCTTGACGGCTCTACCGGCAGCTACGCCCCTCTCGACGACAATCTGGCCATAGCGCTCGAAACAGAGGAATTGAACATTGACATTTCCGCGTCCGGGTGGTTGGGAAAGCCGCCATTCGAGGTCAATTTCCGCAGCACGGTTTCAGGAAACATTGTGAACATCGTCAACTGGCGTTGGGATTTCGGCGACGGCGACGTCGTCGAAGGCGACATCCCATATCCCGTCCACATCTACGACGCGGAGGGCTCCTACACCGTGTCCCTCACGGTGTCCACCGACATCAGCTCCGCCTCCGTCACCAAACGCGACCTTGTCCTTGTGACCGAGGCTGTGCCACTGGCCACACCCGGCGCGTACGTTGTATTGTTGGCGGTGCTTGCCTCCCTCGGCGCGTTCGCCCTGCGACGC
>CAIUWO010000192.1 GCA_903902895.1 Candidatus Hydrogenedentota bacterium
CCTGTTCCTGAGTTCCTGCTTTCCAGATTCATTTCGCTTTCTTCAGCCGTACCGCCAACTCCGCCACGCGTTTGCCCAGCGCTTCCCCCTTCTTGAGGTAATGATCGGCGACCAGCCCCTCCTGTTTCTTGGCGTCCGCGCCGCCGGACGGGTCCTCGTCCATGGACGACGCGCCGAAGGGCTGCCCCGAGCCCGGTCCGCCCACGACAATCATCTGGCACACCAGCATCGACTGGAGGATGTTCGTCTGCACCAGTTCCTCCCCGGCGGACAGGCCGCTGCCGGTGGCAAAGGCCGCGCCGATCTTGTCGTGGAGCCGCGCGTCCCTGATGGGCCAGCTGTTGATGAACTCCTGCGCCTTGGGCGCCACGTTGGCCTTGTACACCGGGCTGCCCACGATCACCGCGTCGGCGGCGAGCACATCCTCGGGCGTGGCTGTCGCCACGTCCAGCACCGTCACCGCGGCGCCGTCCACCGCGCCCGCGCCCCTGCCCACGGCCTCAGCCATCGCCTTGGTGTGGCCCTTGTCGCTGAAATACACGACCAGCACGCCGGCCTTCTTTGGCTCGGCATCCTGCGCCGCGGCAATCAAAGGCAACAGGGCAAGGAGACATAACAGGCTGACTATGCGTCGCATGGGGAGAACTCCGTGGTTGATTTGCGGTCATGTGGGACAGCCACCCCCGGCTGTCCGTTTCTGGCGAATGGCAACGACACGACAGGCGAGGGCGCCTGTCCTACACTCCCTGCGGCGCCGCGGCCAGCAGCGCGCTGATCGCCGCCTTGAGCGCGTCTTCGGATTCGGGCACGACATTGGTCGCGGTCGGCTCATAGCCGCCCTCGGCGAAGGCGCTCTTCAGACAGATGTAGCCCATGGCGCAGTCGCCGTAGGCCGCCACCGCCACGAAGCGCGCGGCCGCGGCCTGCTGCGCGTAAAGCTGGAACGCGATCATCGCCTCGCCGGGGATGTTGAGCACGCTGACACCGCCCAAATGCAGGGCGCTTAGAACGAGGGGCTCACCGGCCCGCTCGTGCCAGGCAAGGCCCATGGCGGCCCCGTTGCGGGCAAGGACCGACCCCTGCTCGTTTTCCATCTCGGCGCGGCATTCCGCGGCGGTGAATCCCTTGTCTTCGCGCGTTTTCAACAGCAGTGGCAGGGTCGCCCAGCCGATGTCCCCGGCCTTCTCGTACTGCGTGGCGGCCACGGAGGCCTCCATGCCCTTGAGCAGGCGGTCGCACAGTCCCTGCCGCGACTCGGGTGTGCCGGGGTTGTACTTGCCCGCCGTGATGTCGCCCGAACAGCCGGTGAAATACGCCTGAAACACGCCCTCGCGCTCTTCAAGCGCCTGGCGGGCCATGCCGGCAAAGTCCCAACTGGCACGCGGATCGCCGTAGAAGCTCTGCGGGTGGGTGGCGTAGTAATGCAGGCGCGCGATGGGCTTGCCGTCCTGCGCGAAGGTGATGGTCTTGACGAAGGGGTCGATGAGCCCCTCCGGCGCCTCGGTCAGTTTCGGGTCTTTGCAGGAGCTGTAGCGCACGCCGATGCTCCCGTCCTCCAGGCGCACGCGCCGGTTCGACGCCACCCGCTCCACCTTGCCCTGGCCGGTGCCCACCTGGTTGAACGGGGTGAGTGCGCCCGCCGCTTTGGCCGCCGCCGCGGCCAGACGGTCCGCCGCACCGGTGATGGTGGATGTCGCGGGAAACGCGGGCGGGTGCGGCAATCCCTCCAGCAGGCGGTTCGCGCTAATGTCGGCCATGGGCGCGGTGTGCTGGTGAACGGTCTGCACCGCGACATAATCGATGTCCGTGCCCGCCGCATCGGCCAGTTTCTGGCGGAACAGCGTGTGGCTCTCGTTGCAGAGTTCGCAGTAATCGACCGCGCAGAGCACAAAGCGCCGCCCGCCCTGTTCAAGGATGATTCCCTTGGCAAGGAGCGGCGTTTCTATCTTTTCGAGCGGCTTGTAGCTGGAGTAAATCGGCGTGCCCAGTGGCGGCGTCACGTCGCAGGTGAACACGGCGATCCGCTTCCCCGCCCCCCCGCTCCCCGCGGTCCGGCATCCGCCCGCCGCCGCGCCCAGCGCCAGCCCCGCGCCGCTCATCAGGAAAGAACGCCGGGAAACACCACTCTTTCGCATGCTCCGCTCCTTCTTCATGGGTTTGCGACCCGCACGGCCGCTGCGTCAACACCGTCCAGCAATGATACAGGTTTCGCCGCGCCCTGCAAAGCGCTCTCGGCAAGGGTAATCCCCGCCGACCGGGCCCCCGCCACCTCAAGCAGCGTCTGCGTGCCGTCCTTTGCCAGGAGGCCGCGCAGCAGCGCCCGGCGCACGTCGCTAAACCGCAGCACCGCCGCGCCGTCGCCGGACGGCTGGGCGCGCAGCCCGTCCACCGCAAGTTCCCGCACATCGTCGAAAAGCAGCGCGTGCCCCGCCGCGCCCGGCTCGGAATCCGACGGGGGCGCGCCGTCGTCGGACCAGGTGATTTTCTTGTAGATGTCGGTGGTGAGCCGCCAGAAGTTGGGCGCATAAGAGACGTCGAAGTTGGAGAGCGTGATTCCCTCCGCATGGCGGACGAACAGCGCATAGGCCGGCATGGGGCCAAACATGAGCGCCTCGGGATAGCGGTCTTCCTTTTCCGGCATGGGCGTCTCCGGGGGATGCACTGGATTGCCGCCCAGAAATTCCATGCGAATGTTCGACAGCGTGACATTCTCGACCGGATGTCCCGGAATGCCGGTGACACTGCACGCCAGCGAGGCGCGCGTGGCAACCACGTTGTCGATAATGACATTGCGCAGCGAGCCGGGGGTGGGCGTTTCCTGGTCGCGGCCGCGGTTCCCCAAGCGCAGGAATATGGGCGCGCGCACGTCGGTCATGGTGATGTTCGACACCGTCACGCCGTCGATGTTCGCGCCGTCCACCGACTCCAGCGCGATGCCCGCGATGGCCGGCGACTTGCCCTTCTTCCCCGTGATGACGCAGTTGCTCACGGCAATGCGCTTGAAATCGCCGCCCGACTCGGTGCCCAGTTTGAACCCGTTGCAGCGCGTGGACAGGAAGCAGTTGGTCACGGTGATGTTTTCGCAGGACCGCCGCTCGCCCAGCGAGAAACTCGTCTTGGGAACAATCGCGTCGTCGATCGCCTCAATGTGGCAGTTGGAAATGCGCACGTTCCGGCAGCAGTCGGGATCAATGCCATCGGCGAAGGCGTTGAGGATGGTCACCCCGTCGATGTTCACATGGTCCGTGCCCAGCAGGCTGATCGCGTAGTTCGGCGCGTTCAGGATGCGGATGCCCGAGATGTCCACGAACTTGCAACGCTTCAACGCGATCGGCTTGGGACCGCCCCGCTTGCCGAACCCGCTGTCAATGGTGCCCTCGCCGGTTATGGCGACCCGCTCAAGGCCCTCCCCCCAGATCAGCGACTGGTGAAAATAGGTCGTCTCCACGTCCGCATCGTTCTTGAACCCCAGCGTCTCCTGCGGGTCATAGTCCTCCACCAGCGTGCTGCCCAGGATCACCGCGCCGTTCTCCAGACGCAGCGTGACGCCGCTCTTCAGGTGCAGGCTGCCGCACAGGTACGTGCCCGCCGTGAATTGCACCGTGCCGCCGCCGGCCGCCGCGCAGGCGTCAATGGCCCGCTGCACCGCGGCCGTGTCCTTGGCAAGGCCGTCCCCGGCCGCGCCGTGGTCGCGGACGGAAACAGGCAAGCCGGAGGCGACGCGTACGGGACCTGCATTACTTATAACGACAAGAAATAAGACTGCGGGGAACACCGCGATAATGTAGCGCCACGCTGTCATCATGATTAACATCGAAGAACAATCCCACTGAGTAAAATGGTTAACATGTCAGAAGTAAAGCCCTTGATTGTGTTTAACGTACTCCTCGACAATACCTCGAAACGTGAATTCATCAAACCGCCTTATCGCAGTGGGCTTAACCACGGACTGCTTTAGTTCCTGCGGATGTTTAATCTCGTGTGGGTCTAGTATTAAATAGGAATCCTTGCTGAACCCATAAAATTTGCCGAAAGATCGAGGTTCTCCATTTTCTTTTAAAAGATATATATTATATTTGTTAATCTTTCCCGTAAACTTGAGCACGACAAACGACATATCGTCGTCCGTTGTTCTCTTACGCAAAACGAGCATGGGTCGGTATTTGCCTTCCACTTCGAATTTATGAAACTCATGGGAAACGGAACCGTCTTCCTTTTTTGCGTGTCCTATATATTTATATGTATGTCTATGATAGTCTGAAAACCACGCAATTTCCCCTTCATTGATTTGCGCATGTGCCAGTATCTCATTGCTCATCCTCAGCACCTCCGTCAACAGAGTCATCGTCCTTGAGGGCCTCCTCCAATGCTCCATACATCGCATCCATCATCCTTCGGGACTCCTTAATATCGGCATCCATAAAGCCTTTCGGCCAATTGGATATCCTGCCCATGGCGTCCACGGTGATGGGCTTAAGCGACGAAGATGTCGCGTTTGCTGCAACCTTGTTCTTCTCCGTGAAGTAGATTCCCACATGGTTCTGCGAGATTTCTTCTTGAAGTATCGCCCGCAGCGCTCTTCGGATGATCAGGTCGCTATGGGTCTCTATTACAAAGATCTTCCCGGTCTTTGCTTCATTCACGAAGTATTCTGCAATCCCTATCTGCAGTTCGGGATGAAGGTGTGCCTCCGGATTCTGAACGGCAACAATTTCGCCGGGCAGTGCCAGTCCACCCTGCAGGATTATTGGCGCAAGCTGATGAAACCCCGTGCTGAGGTGGTGCACGGTGGCCTGACAATTCTGCAGGGTTGAGAAATCCGCGCTGGTGAAGGAAAGCTCATTGGGATGCCTCGTTTCCCATGCGTTGCTGGATTGAAAGTCATACCCACACGCCTCAGAGTCGGGACGGGTGTCAATAATTACGCCAGCAGGCGGGCGTTCTGCATCCCCCCAGTCACTTGCCAGCGGAGTGGCCCGATCGCCATGGCTGTCACCATTGTAAGGAAAGGGCGCGACTCCGAGCAGTCTGTTCAACCACGCCCCAAAATAGGTCTCAACCACAAATCCGGGATGATGCCATACCCTGTCCATGCCGGTAAATGCCATTTCTATCAGCATGCGGTTCAGCAACTGCAATTCAGCCTCGTCGAGTTGGTCCACCCCTTTTTCAATTAAGCGACGTGCACGCTTTTGAAGTCCCTCATAACAGTTGCCAGGCTCCGAAAGCCTTCGCATTGTTTGCAAACTGTCATTCGTCTTCTCCGCCCAACCATGTTCATTGTTCCCTAGTGCTTTGTCGACAGCATCCATCGCGTCGGCATAAAACGCCTCCAAATGTCGGCGCCTTGCAGCGCGAATCTCATCGTTCCAGATGCCGGGCGCATAGAGGTCACGCTTGCTCAATAGCTTGTTGAATTCTTCAGCGACTTCTCGCGCTAGGGCATCGTACCCGTGGTGGAGTATCGTGATTCCTTGCGCACGATCAAATGCCAGTTGTTTGGACCGTGCCGCAGCGCTTTGAATGACGTCAAGAAGCCTATCGACTTCTTCTCGGCTGGTTGCCACTATTGGTACGCCGACTTTTTCTACTAGACCTGATTTTACTTCCGATTCTGACTCGGAATGAACTCCCCATGCCTTAATCAGCTCCTTGACTCTAGAAGGTTTAAGTTTGGTCACGATTCGGCGAAGCGGGTGAGTCTTGGGCAACAAGCCACTTCCGTTAAGGTCGGCAAGGCACTTCTCCGGGCGTATTTGCGAATGGTCAAACTGGGGCGAAAACGGTACGGATTTCCCCGAATGGATGATTTGCATCTCATTTCGCGCATAGGCATCGTAGCACGCCAAGGTATGCTGTCCCTGCGCACCAACATATCGTGCTCTTTTTGCGTTAGGGGCTTTTTCTCTGTTGACGTTTTCCCGAATGGGGCCGAGGTAGAAAAAAGCGTCCGTTGCTTCCCTGAAGATTGCCCCGAATCTGGCTATGCCCTGTTTGATCAATAATTTTGCAGTCTCTTCTTCTGCCACATGCGAGGGATGGCACACGAAAGAGCCATTCTCTTTATGGAAATCCGTAAGAACCCCAACCCAGTACCTGCCATGAGGCTCCACACGGTCGGACACAAGACCCGGTGTCAGGTAACAGCGACAACGCGCATCGAAGTAATCATCCATCTCTAGGAAGAGAGAATGCGTTCTATCCATGGAGAACTCAACCGCCTGGATTTCATCATTAGTGCCGCCAAAGTCGACCTCGCGGCTCAGACAGAACCTCAGAGTAAATAGCATGCCTTTCTTTACTACTCCATCAAGGATGCAGTCATAGGCATAACCGCTCTTATGGGATGAAGGAGGCAGCGCATGGGAAATGGAGGGGGATGCGGTGATGTCGAAGTCTGTTAAAGCTTGAATCTCAAATCCCACACTCCCAAACCAGCCGAAATCAGGATCTCGCTTTAGGGTGCGGGGGGTTCCCCAAGGGTCAACGCCTGGCTCCGGATTAGGTGTGTACGCGCTGCAGTGAGGGCCACCGTAATACTGCTCATGCTCCTCGTCGCTGGTGACCAAAGCATTTCTGAATGTGGCGTTGCGCCTTCCCTCCCCGGCGGGGTCGAACACAAAGGGCAAACTGTCAGCATCGCTAAGGCTGAATGGAAAATATCCCACATCGAGCGAATTTCGAAGCCTTCGGATCATTTCAATCCATGTGGATTTTCCAGTGCCGTTGGCGCCGCAGAGTATGGTGAGCGGTTTTATGTCGAGCCGGTATGGGTCATGGTATGGCCCAACTCCATAGAGCGTGATCGCTTTTAGCACAAGACGCGGAGTATTCACAAGTATTGTTCCTCAAGACTGGCAGAATGGGACCACTTTAATTATGGCTATGCAGCTTCACAAGGGCAAATGAGTTCGACCATTAACGAAAAGCCACGTGTATGGGGCGCGGGAGCCGTCTGAAGCCTATGGGATGTTGTGCCACAAATGCAAAACGAGGCCTTTGTCATGGACGGCACCATCGTTCCCAACACAAGGCGGCTCATGGATGAACTGGTTGACACAAAGGTGCTACATTCATCTCAATGGAATGAACATCGTGTCTCGTGAATCGGCAACTGAATATAGAACGAGAACCTGGAGGCAATACTGTGGATGCTCCGTCTGAAATCATCACGTCCCAAGAGCCGGAAGTATTCTATTGTGAGCAGAATGGAGCCAGCGGCAAAGGGGTACTCCTTGGTGCGAAGTGCTTCCGTGTCCTTCAGGGGGCTACCGGCAGAAGTGAAGTGGCGGATTCTTGCCCCGAGAACATAAAGAAGCTCCGGGTAGCACTTGCCAAGCGTGGCATTATTACACTTTGTGACGGCATCCTCACCATGAATGTGGATTGGGATTTCGATTCTCCATCTGCCGCCGCGGCACTTCTCACGGGCTATAACCGCAGCGGGCTGAAAGTCTGGAAGAATCGACAGGGTAAGACATTAGGGGACGTTTTGAAAGAGCGGCATCCCGGGGGGGCGAGTCATAGAACGCCTGAAATGTTCGTGAAGGATCTGCTGATCTGCAACCAGAACGGTGCCAAAGGGACGGGCTATTTGCTTCCAAATGGACATTTTCGATTGCATCGCGCCTCTCTTTGCAGGAAAGCGGTAGCTAAGTCCTGCCCCGCATCCATTGTCCGTCTGCGCGAACAGCTAATTTCAAACGGAGAGCTTCAATTGCGAGGCGAACATCTTGTCCTGCAATCCGATTACGTTTGTGACTCATGCCATGCGGCGGCCCAGTTTCTGACCGGATATAGTCGGAACGGACTGGATGTATGGAAGAACGAGGAAGACATAACACTCAAACAGCTTAAAGCTGATTTGGCTTTACCTTAGACTCGCAAAATAGTCAGTATCCGTATTTGATGAATCTCGACGTGACACCGTCCGGGTATGGTATTCTACCCCATGCCG
>CAIUWO010000193.1 GCA_903902895.1 Candidatus Hydrogenedentota bacterium
GAGAAGCACGGTGGCGGCCGCAAGGCGCGCCGCGCCGCCCAGATGCATGAAGGGCAGGGCCAGCAATCCGGCCATGCCGATATCGAGCAGGGCGTCCCAGACGCTGACTTTGAAATCGAAGAAGCCATAAACAAGACCGAGCGCGCAAAGGGTCAGATAGCGTCGCAGCGCGTCGCGCCGCGCGCGTTGAACGCCGTCCTGTGCGGCACGGCGCAGAAAGCTGAGCCGAAACCCCATACCCACGATGAACAGGAAGAGGGGCGCGATGTGGTCGGCGTAGGAGAAGCCCTCACGGTGATGCTTGAGCATCCACGGCATGACGTCAAAGTGGCCAAGGACGTTCACGAAGATCATGCCCAGGATGGCGTAGCCGCGCGCCTGGTCGATGGCGGCGATTCTTTGCTGTGGTGATGCGCTTTCTTCAGGCATCCTGCTTGCCATTATTCCCTGCATGAGTGCTGTCGTTGTGCATGGTGATGCGGGCGCTGGCACATTCCGCCGGAAATCAGTCGAGCTTGTTTTCGGGGGTATCCTGTGCCGCCCCAGTTTCTTGTGAGCGAATCGCTGGCTTATAGGGACCTACTTGCCCGCCTTGGGGTCGGTGGCGAATTGCATTCAACCTCGCAGCCAGTCCCAGTAGGGGCGGAAGGTACAGAATAAACACCAGAAAGAATATTAACACCTGATTGTATGGGGAGCGCATTCTGCTCGCTGGAATTTCGGCAAATAAGCCGAAGAACATAAACGCGATTACCAGCGCAAGGCATCCTGAACTCTGTTTCAATCTGGCATAAATGGCCTGGTTCCAGACCATCACCCAATAGGGAATAGGGAAGAATGCCAGCAACGTCATTCCGAATCCGCGCGCGAACGCGTCTGAGTCTTCCAAGTATTGCAGGAAGGATGCCAGTACAACCAGCACAGAGGCAGTTTCGTAACCCAACCTGACGTGGGAGGTTTTACGTCCCTGACGCAAAGCCAAGAGACCTGTGATGCAAACAACCAAGGCTTCACCGCCAATGCATATGGCAAAGCCGACCTCATATTCTGCATCCACAGTGCACCTCCCATGGTTGCCCCCCGCTATGACTATTGCTTCTTCGGCTGCTGGCGCATGTAGGCCGGAATGCGCATATCGTCCTCTTCGGGGGTTGCGCCCGAGGAGAAGACGGTAGTGAAATTGCTGGACCCGCTGGGCAGGTCGAGTTGCTGCGGCGCCTTGGCCGGCGACTCAGACTTTGCCGCCGGCTTGGCGGCTGCGGGGGCCTGGTTCTGCTGCGGCTTGGGCGTTTCGGCGCGCGGGGGTTCGACCTTCTGCTGCGCATTCTGGACGGGTGCCTGGGGCGCGGCGGCGGCGGGTGCGGCCGCAGGCTGCTCGGGGGCGGGCATGGGTGCCGGTCTGGGCGCGGGCGGTGCGGGTGTCAGGATATCCTGCGCGAGCGACCGCCCCTTGGTCCTGTACTCCGCCGCGTCACGGTTGGGGAAACCGGCTGCGATGACTGTGACCTGGAAGTCGTCGCGCTCCTCATTCTCGGGGGCGACACCCCAGATGATGTTGGCGTCGGGGCTGGCATTGCTCTTGACGTAGTTGATGGCGTCCTGCACCTCGCGCATGCGTATGTCCGAGCCGCCGCGCACGTTGACAATGACGCCGCGTGCGCCGTGGATGTCTGACTGTTCGAGGAGCGGGCAGTCAATGGCCTCGCGGGCGGCGCGTACGGCGCGGTCCTCGCCCTGGGCAATGCCGATGCCCATGAGCGCGCGGCCCTTGGACTGCATGATGGTGCGGACGTCGGCAAAGTCGACGTTGATGAGTCCGGGCAGCGTGATCAGTTCGGAAATGGCGCGCACGCCGTTGTGCAGCACCTCGTCGCCGTGGCGGAAGGCGTCGAGCAGGGAGGTGTTGGTGTGGCTCAGTTCGGCGATGCGGTCGTTGGGCACGACGATCAGCGTGTCCACGTGCTTGCGCAGTTCCTCCAGCCCCTTGAGGGCGTTGTTCATGCGCTCCTCGCCCTCGAAGCTGAAGGGC
>CAIUWO010000194.1 GCA_903902895.1 Candidatus Hydrogenedentota bacterium
CATTCCAGCCAAGAACATGCTTGAACCATTCGGCGCCCACGCCGATTAGAAAGGACACGCGTGCCTGAAGCACCCCTGTATAGTCCACGAGCGCTTTCCATAAACCGCCATCCCTGCCCACCATGCCGCCGAATTCACCCCAGATATCGTCCAGCACCGTAAACACCTTGACATGCAGGAAGGTGCTTATGGCCAAGATGGACATGAGCAGGACCAGAACATACACCGTTCGACTGCGCAGCGCATGGTTCGCCTTTAGATTTTGCTCCAGGTCGTGCGAAAGCTCCAGCAGCGTTTCGTTCAAATGTCCGGACACTTCCGCCGCCCCCACCAAGTCCGTGTAATAGCGCGGACAAAAGGTGGGAACTTTGCCCAGGCCCTCGGCCAGGGTCCCGCCCTGGTCCAGCGCCTGCGCGAGGCGGTACAGTTGCCGGGACACGGGCGCGCTTGGGCAGTCCGTGGCGGCGTGCTTGAGGCCCTCGGCGAGCGGGGCCTGGCAGGTCACCAGTTGGTGCAGTTGGTCCGTGACCTGAATCAGGTCCCGCGCATTGTTCTTGCGGCGAAAACCACCCGAAAACAGGCGTTGCCAGAAAGATTTCCTGGGTCCGGGCGCCATGGCCACCGGTTCGGCAATCACCAAGCCCCGGCCGCGGAAAAGGGCGCCGAGATCGATTTGCATCCATTGGCGGAGCTTCATGGCGTCCCCTAGTTCATGATGCCCGCGATGAGCGGGCCGTACACGCTGAAGAACATGAGTCCGACGAAGAGACCGATGACGATAGTGGTCACCGGGCCGAGGGCCATGAGGACCCAGCGGCGGTGCCGTTCGGCATTGCTTTCATAGGTTCCGGCGAGGGTTTGCAGCGTTTCGCCGAGGGTGTGCTGGTTTTCCCCGTTCTGCGCGAGCCAGCACAGGCTGGCGTCAAAGTGGCCGGCATGGATGAGGGACTGGCCCAGTTCGCCGCCGGCCTTGACCTGTTCCATGGCGCGCCGGCCTGCGGCTTCGACCACGAGATTGCCGGAGGCGGCCCCGGCCAGTTCGAGCGCCTCGGGCAGGGGGGTGCGCGCCTCGACCAGCATGCCCAAGGCCCGGCAGAACTGGGACATGGCGCCCATCCGGTTCAGCTTTCCAAAGAGGGGGGCGTGCAGGCGGAACGCATCGGCCCAAAGAAAGCGGAGCCGCCCGCCGGGGTGGGGCACGCACAGCCAGATAATGGCCGCAAAGACCGCAAAGAAAGCGATGAAGACGGCCTCGAGGTGTCCTGCTGCAAAGTCTGACAGGGAAACCCAGGCGCCAAAGATGAGCGCGGCCGGGCGGCCATACTCGAGAAAGCCGTTCATGAGCACGTCATTGAACACGGGGACCACCTTGACCAGCATGAACATGGCCAGCATGAAGGCGGCGGCCACGAGCACCAGCGGGTAGGTGATGGTCTCGACCACGCGGTTGCGCGTCTCGGCCATGGCCCGGGAATAGTCGGTAAGACTGGACAGCACCCGCTCCACGCTGCCGGAGGCCTCCCCGGCGCGCATCATGGCGCGGCACAGGGGGGGAAAGGCGGCGGGTTGCCGCTCCAGGGCGTCGGCCAGGGAGAGTCCGGAGGCAACGTCGCGCTCCAGGGTTTTGGCGACGGCCCGCCCGCGCCGCCCGCTCATGAAGCGGGCCATGGCGGCAATGGAGGGGGCCAGCGGCAGTCCGGCGCGGACCAGTCCGAGCAATTGCCCGTTGAGTTCGGCCAACTCGTTCCAGTCGAGGGCATGGCGGCCTGACGGCGGGGGGGACGGCGTTGCGGATGGCACCCCAGGAGAAGCGCCCGGCGCGGCCGCTTCCGGCAGGGACGAGTCCGCCCTGTTCGCCATCCGGCCCACGTACACCTCGCGCAGTCCCTGTTCCTTGAGAATGCACAGAGCGTCCGCAGTGGATTCAGCCTCAACGGTCCCGGAGACGGACCTTCCCGCCTCATTGACGGCCCGATAGTCATAATACACCATCACCGAATTCTCCCCATGGGGTCCAAGCGCTACCCGTATGGCTTTATGCTAGGACTATTGGGCGGATTTGTCAAGAGATAAATGGCCCCCTCCAGCGTCCCCAATCAGGCCCCGTCGCGGGCCTTCCTTTTTACCGGGCGGTCTGTGCTATGATTTGCGCTCCCAAGGACCCACACAAGGAGAAACTGAGCATGGGCGCAAATCCGTTTCTTGGCGTAATCTACCACGCAATCGGCGGCTTCGCCGCGGGCACGTTTTACCTGCCGTACAAGAAAGTGCGGGGCTGGTCGTGGGAAAGCTACTGGCTTGCCGGCGGCTTTTTCTCCTGGATTCTGGCGCCGATATTCTTCGCGCTTATCTTCAACTGGGGGCACCTGGCCCAGGTGTACGGCGGGGAGCAGGTAACGCCGCAGGTGCTGTTCTGGACCTATTTCTTCGGCGCCATGTGGGGTATCGGCGGGCTGACCTACGGCCTGACCATGCGCTATCTGGGCCTGTCGCTGGGCATTGCGGTCACACTGGGTTTCTGCGCCGCTTTTGGCACCATGATTCCGCCCATCGTCAACACGATGCAGAATGCGGGGGGCGTGCTGGCCTCTATGACCAGCTTCCTGCCCAAGATGTCCGACACGGACCTCACCGTCATGCTGAGCAAGCCGTCGGGCATGGTTGTGTTTGCCGGCGTGCTGGTCTGCCTGGGCGGCATCGGCGTCTGCGGGCGCGCCGGTGTCCGGCGCGAGAGCGAGCAGAGCGAGGAGCAGCGGGCCGCGATGAAGGAGGACTTCCACTTCGTCAAGGGCGTCTGGATTGCCATTTTCTCGGGCATCATGAGCGCCTCCATGGCCTATGCCTTTGCGGCGGGCAAGCCGATTTCCGAGGCCGCCACCGCGTTGGGCACCAACAAGACCTTCAGCAACACGCCGGTGCTGATCATCATCCTGCTGGGCGGGTTCACCACCAACTTCCTGTGGTGCATGTTCCTTAACTTCAAGAACCGCAGTTTTAAGGATTACGTGAGCGCGCCCGCGGGCGTCTCCATCAGCCTGAACTACCTGTTCAGCGCCATCGCCGGCGTCACCTGGTATCTCCAGTTCTTCTTCTACGGCATGGGCACCACCAAGATGGGGTCGTACGACTTCTCCAGCTGGACGCTGCACATGGCCTTCATCATCGTGTTCGGCAACCTTTGGGGCATCGCGCTCAAGGAGTGGCACGGCACGAAAAAGAAGACCCATCTTGTCATCGCCACGGGCATCACCGTGCTGGTCCTGTCCACCATCATCGTGGGCTACGGCAATTTCCTCGGTCTGCCGGCCAAATAGTCCAAAACGGCCTGAGCCCGGAAAGGGTCGATCATGCTGGCAGGCGCTTCGAACGGTGGTCCGGCGACGCCGGACACGGTGCAGTACCGGATGGGCTATGTCTGGACCATCTGCGTGGTCGCGGCGCTGGGCGGGCTGCTCTTCGGCTGGGACTGGGTGGTCATCGGCGGCGCCAAGCCGTTCTTTGAGCGCTATTTTGAGCTGACCAGCGAGGCGGTCAAGGGCTGGGCCAACAGCTGCGCGCTCATCGGCTGCCTGTTTGGCGCGCTGCTGGCGGGCGCGCTGAGCGACCGTTTCGGGCGCAAGCGGCTGCTCATGCTGTCGGCGTGCCTGTTCGTGGTCACCTCCATCGGCAACGGCCTGGCCACCAATTTCAGCGTCTTTGTGGCGTGGCGCATGCTGGGCGGCGTGGCCATCGGCCTTGCGTCCAACCTGTCGCCCATGTACATCGCCGAAGTGGCCCCGGCCGGGGTGCGGGGCCGGCTCGTGGCGATCAACCAGCTCACCATCGTCATCGGCATCCTGCTGGCGCAATACATCAACTGGTTCCTCGTGCGCCATCTGCCGCAGGGCGCGACGGACGAGTTCATCCGCAATTCCTGGTTCGGCCAGCAGGGCTGGCGCTGGATGTTCGGCCTGACCGCGCTGCCGGCCATGCTGTTCTTCGCGGGCATGGTGCTGGTGCCCGAGAGCCCCCGCTGGCTGGCCAAGAAGGGCAAGAACGACCGCGCGCGGGCCATCCTGTCGCGCATCGGCGGCGACGCCTACGCGAACGACGCGATTGCGGACATACAGAGCACGCTGGTGAACGAGGTGGGCACGGTGAACTACCGGGACCTGCTCGACCCGCGCATGCGCAAGGTGCTGATGCTGGGCGTGGTGCTGGCGGTGCTGCAGCAGTGGTGCGGCATCAACGTCATCTTCAACTACGCGGAGGAAATCTTCAAGGCCGCCGGGTACGACATTTCCAGCGTGCTGAAGAACATCGCCTGGACCGGATCGGTCAACCTGGCGTTCACCTTCGTCGCGCTTGGACTGGTGGACCGGCGGGGACGGCGCCCGCTCATGCTCTTCGGCTTTGCCGGACTGGCCGCCATTTATGTGGTCATGGGCGCCTGCTACTTCCTCGGCGTGCAGGGCCTGCCCATGCTGCTGCTGGTGCTGAGCGCCATCGCGTGCTATTCCATGTCCCTGGCGCCGGTGACCTGGGTGGTCATTTCGGAGATTTTCCCCAACCGCATCCGCGGCGCGGCGATGGCCGTGGCGGTGGCGGCGCTGTGGGTCGCCTGCTTCATCCTCACCTACACATTCCCCATCCTGAACGCCACCCTGGGCGCGGCGGGAACCTTCCTGCTCTATGCCGCTGTCTGCCTTTTCGGGCTGGTGTACGTGTTCCTCAAGCTTCCCGAGACCAAGGGCAAGACGCTGGAAGAAATCGAACGGGAACTGGTGGACTGACAGGGCGATCGCTTTCAAGACAGGAAAGCGGGGGAGGGTCGTGTGATCCGCGCCCCTTTCGCCTCACTCCGGGAACGGTGCGCCCCACCCGTCACGGAACACGATCTTGCGGAGCGGCTTGCGGGTGCGCTTGGGGGAAACGGTTTCGGTGGAGTAGCCGACGGCGAGGAGCGCCATCACGCGCACGTGCCCGGGTATGCCCAGAATCTCGCGAAGATTATCCTCGTTGATCCAGCCGACCCAGCAGGTGCCCAGGCCCAGTTCGGTGGCCTTGAGCACGATATGCTCCATGGCGATGCCCATGTCCAACTGGTAATACTCGATGCCCGTGAACTTCGTGCCGATCTTGTTGGCGATGATATCCAGTTCGGCGCAGCCCACGATGATCAGCGGCGCGGCGCGCATGAACTTGTTGCGCAGGATGGGACCCATGCCCCGCGCGCAGATCCGTCGCCGCTGTTCTGGGTCGGTGACGGCGATAAAGCGCCACACCTGGCTGTTGCACGCCGACGGGGCCAACCGGGCCGCCTCGCACATGGCCGACACCTGTTCCTGTGTCACCGGACGGTCCGGATCAAACGCGCGGACCGAATGGCGGGCGGAGATAATCTCGTCCAAGGTCATGCGCTGGGACTCCTCACGGGCTGCTGAATGGCAATGAGTGTAACCTACGGGCGGCAGTGCCGCAACCCAAAGAAGCAGAAAAGCATTTTGACCACGGAGCCGCATGGGATTACTCGGAAAGGGGCAGAGGACAGATTAACAGAGATGAACGGGATGGAGCGGATAAGGCGGTATTAACGCAAAGCCGCAAAGGCGCGAAGACGCAGGGAAGATGGAAGGGAATGGGAGGAGGCGGTATCCACAGATTGTATGGACTGGCACCGCGCGGTGCGGGTGCAACACCAGAAGAAAAGGAAGCATTTTGACCACGGAACCGCACGGAATTACACGGAAAAGGGCAGATTGACAGGGATGAACGGTATGGAGGGGATAAGACAGGGTTCACGCGAAGACGCAAAGGCGCGAAGACGCAAGGAGGATTGTCAACATCCCCCGGCCCTTCGGGCCACCCCGCCAGAGGCGGACAAGCCCCGCCAAAGGCTGACAAGCCCCCTCGAAGACAGCAGGGACAAAATGGACGGTTGGTACATGGCGCGGTGGGCTACATCCCCCGCCGCTTCGCGGCTGCCCCCTTCGGAAGGGGGACTTTGTGCATGCGCGCGGTCAAGTCTTGATGAAATGCATCCCAAAGCCGACTTTTGTGCCTGCCGTCTTCGAAGGGGGATTGGGGCAAGCGCGCGGTCAAATCTTGATGAAATGCATCCCAAAGCCGACTTTTGTGCCTGCCGTCTTCGAAGGGGGACTTTGTGCATGCGCGCGGTCAGGTCCTGATGAAATGCATCCCAAAGCCGACTTTTGTGCCTGCCGTCTTCGAAGGGGGATTGGGGCAAGCGCGCGACGGTCAGGGAAACGTCCCCCCCCACTGGTCGCCAAACAGAACCCTGCTCAGCGGCGTCCGCCGCCGCTTGGGCGCGGTGGTCCGGGTGGAATAGCCGACGGCAATCAGCGCCATCACCCGCGCGCGACTGGGGATGCCCAGGATGGTGCGCAGCGTCTCCTCGTTGTTCCAGCCCAGCCAGCAGGTGCCCAGGCCCAGTTCAGTGGCCTTGAGGACGATGTGCTCCATCGCGATGCCCATGTCCAACTGGTAATACTCAAGGCCGATGATCTTGCCCGCGACCCTGTTGGCGGCGACATCGATATCGGCGCAACCCACCAGGATCAGCGGCGCCTTGGCTGAAAACTTGTTCCGCACGACGGACCCCATGCCCTGCCCGCAAACCTGGCGGCGCAGTTCCGGATCGGTCACGGCGATGAAGCGCGCGATTTGCGTGTCGCAGGCCGACGGCGCCAACTGTGCAGCCTCGCACATGGCCAGGACATGCTCCGGCGGCACGGGTCGTTCCGGGTCGAAGGCGCGCACCGAGCGCCGCGCGGTTAGGATTTCATCAAAAGTCATCATCGCAATGCTCCTTTGCATTCTACATGAACCCGGTGGCTAAAGCCGGCGGGCGTTTCCGCAGTCAGCAGGAAGAACAAACCAGAGCCATAACTTCATCCCCGGGCGGTACTTTTTACTTCGCGGCGCGAACGGGGAGCTAAGACAACATCCCCCGCCGCTGCGCGGCACCCCCTTCGAAGGGGGATTTAAAACAGGCCGTCTTCCGACGTCTACAAACCCCATAACTCCCATACAATCCCATACTTCCCAAAATTCCCATCACCCCGCAATTGAAACCTTCCCGGGCCTTGGCATAGTCTGTGAACCGGTTCAAAACGATAGGAGTTCCCACCATGCGGATAATGGCGCTAGTTCTGGTGTGTTTCAGTCTATCCGCCACGGCCCAGCTTCGGGCGGGCGTTGCGCGGGAAAGCATCAACCCCTTGGAGGCCAAAATCCCCACGCAGCTCGGCGGCTACGGTGCGCGGGAGGGCAGACCCGCGGAGGGCACACTGGACACCATCTATGGAAAGGTGCTCGTGCTGGAGTATAACGGCCAGAAATCGGCGCTGGTCACGGTGGACACGTGCAGCGTGCCCGTGGGGATGGTGGCCGAGACGCTCACCAAAGCCCACATCGAGGGTCTGGACATCGCGCGCACGATGGTCTGCGCCAGCCACAGCCACACCGGGCTGGAAGGCTTTTCGCTGGACCGGCGCAACATCGCGGACAACCCGAACATCGGCATCTTCTCCGAGCCGATGCTGAATTTCGTCACCGACCGGCTGGCCAAGGCGCTCATCGCCGCCAACGCCGCGCTCCAGCCGGTGACCGCCGGGTCGGGCATGGTGCCGCTGCCGAACATGAACCACAACCGGCGTGAGGCGAAATGCGTGGATGACCAACTGACCGCGCTGCGCTTTGACAGGGCGGACGGCAAGCCGCTGGCGGTATTCGTGAACTACACGGCGCACGGCACCTTTGTGGACGACACGGAAATGCTCGTCTCCAGTGAATGGGCCGGGAGCATGCAGCGGACGGTGGAGGACCTGATGGGCGA
>CAIUWO010000195.1 GCA_903902895.1 Candidatus Hydrogenedentota bacterium
AGCTACCGCAAGGCGTGGGGCGACCTGCGCACTGCGGAGGCGTTTCTAGGTGTCAAACTCGTTGAGCGGCGGCGCGGGGGCAGCGTTGGCGGGGAGATGTGCCTGACCGAGGATGGCAGGATGTGGACCCGTGAATTCGGCCGCCTGCAGGCGGCCGTTGAACGGGAACTCGAAAAAGCCTTTACCTCCTGGATGGAAAGGGGCGGTTGATGGCGATTTTAGGGAGAAAATTTAGCGCCCTTGGCCGCGTCCAGGGTCAGATTATGTACTTCTCTAACTTGTTTCACTCCTGGTTCTCCCCCAGTCGCCTTCGCCTCGACCGGCAGGAGCTTTCGGGAGCGTTTGGCGACCTGGGCACCGATTTGCCTCTGCTCGCCGGCATGGTGCTCGCCAGCGGAATGAATGCCGGATGGGCCTTCCTTTTTTTCGGCCTGCTGCAAATCGCCTCCGCCGTTATCTACGGCATACCCATGCCGGTGCAGCCTCTGAAAGCGGTTGCCGTGCTGGTCATTGCGCAGCATGTGGGCGCGCCCGTCATTGCCGGCGGTGCGCTTGCCATCGCCGCCATTATGCTCCTGCTTACAGTCACGGGTGCCGTGGACGGCCTTGCCCGGCTTATTTCCAAGCCCGTCGTGCGCGGCATTCAGTTTGGTTTGGGTGTCAAACTGGGTATGTTGGCCCTTGGCGACTACATACTGTCTGACGGCGTCCCCGGGTGCCTTCTGGCGGGTGTCTGCGCGATTCTGGCAATCCTGCTCCTGTCCCAGCGCCGACTCCCGGCATCCGTCGTTGTGCTCGGCGTGGGCCTCGCCTATGCGCTCGTTCGCGGCGTGGACCTTGCGGGGACAGGCGTGGTCTCGTTGCCGCAACCCTCTCTTTCCCTTCCGGGTGCCGGCGAAATCTGGATGGGACTTGTGCTGCTGGCATTGCCCCAGGTGCCCCTGTCTCTTGGAAACTCCCTGCTTGCCACCAAACAGCTGGCGGATGACTGGTTTCCGGAACGAAGGATCACGCTGCGCAAAATCGCCACCACCTATTCGCTTTTCAACATCGCGGCGGCCCTGCTGGGCGGCATTCCAGTCTGTCATGGTTCCGGCGGCATGGCGGGCCATTACACATTCGGGGCGCGGACGGGTGGTTCTGTTGCCATCTATGGCCTGTTCTACGTGGTGCTCAGCCTATTGTGCGGCATGGGTTTCCAAAACCCCGCGCTGCTGTTTCCCTTGCCGATGCTGGGTGTCATTCTCTTTTTTGAGTCGCTGACGCTCATGGCGCGCCTGCGGGAGGTCACCGCCAACCGGGCAGACCTGATGATTGCGCTGGTCGTCGGGTCCATTGCGGCCTTTGTTCCGGCCTACGGTTTCCTGCTGGGCATGGCGGTCGGCGCCGTATTGAGCACCCTGCAATATCGCATGCGGGCCATGGAATCCCGCAGCATCCCCGCACCGCTTCCCAATGAGGCCCGGTTTGCCGGCGACTGCCATGATTGACGCGCCGCAGATGCTGCTTCTGGGTTCAGGCGGGCGGGATGCCGGCGAGGCGGTCTTTGCGTGCTCCCTTGTCAGAAAGGCAAGTCTGCGCCGCCCCCTCACTGCCGCCACGGTCACCTCTGTTCGCGTGCGGGTCGGGAACGGTTCTGCCGGATTCGAGCCGCGCCATCCGGCTTATGTGATTACGGAAGAACGATGCGCAAGCGAAGACTCGAATACGTCACGCCTTCTGGCGTCGGGCGCGCAAAGCGTCTGGCACCTTCGTGTGCGGGAGGACCGCCTGGAAGAGGGCGCACAGGCCCTGTTCGACGCGATGGGCGCTTCCGGGCCGGTCGTCTGCCTGTCCAACAGTCTGCGGACGGTTGTGGACCCGGCCCTGTTTCTCATGTTTCGGCGACAAGAGGCAAAGGCCCTGACGGCATCAGCACAACGCGTGACGCAGTATGCCGACCGAAACGTTGTCTGCAACGATATTTGTTTTAATTTGGCGCTGGACGACCTGGGTTTTGCCCAAGGCATTTGGACCCTTCGCGAGGAGGCCACCGCCATCATTCTGGCCGGTGGCAACAGCACCCGAATGTCTCAGGACAAGAGCCGGCTGTGCATCCAGGACCTCCCTCTGATTGAGCACATTTGTTTGCGGCTGGCACCCAATTTCAGACAGATCTTGATTAGTTCACGCCACGCGCACGACTTCACGTATCCGGACATTGCCGTTGTACCTGACCGGGTTCCCGGCATGGGGCCGCTGGTGGGCATTGCATCGGCCCTGGAGGCATCGCGGTACGACCGTAATTTTGTGGTTGCATGCGACATGCCAGACTTTGACATGCGCGGCGTCAGGGCAATGCTGCGTGCCGCGAAGGGATGCGATATTGCCGCGGCGGTGGCCGGCGAAGGCCCGGCCGAACCACTTTTTGCGGCGTGGCGCAAAAGCGCCGCACCGGCCATCGAGGAGACCCTCCGTGTTGGCGAGAGGAGCGCCTGGAAGGTCTTTGCCCGCTGTGCGGTGAAGCGCGTGCCAATAAGTCCGAAACAGTTGGGCCACAACCTCAACACTCCCCAGGACTACGAGGATTTCGTCTCGCAACAAACCCGGAGCCAGAAGAGCCCATGATATCCTTCAACGAAGCTTTTGATATTGTGATGCGCCAGGCCCGCGTGCTGGAATCGGAACGTGTACCCCTGGACGCGGCCTCCAACCGAATCCTGGCCGAGGATGTGCTTTCCGACATGGACATGCCGCCGTTCGACAAGTCCGCCATGGACGGATTCGCCTGCCGCCGCGAAGACCTACCCGGTGTGCTGACCGTGATCGAGTCTGTTCAGGCCGGATATCTGCCTACCAAACCGGTCGGCAGGAACCAATGCTGCCGCATCATGACCGGGGCGAAGGTCCCCGAGGCTGCGGATTGCGTAATCATGCTCGAACACACGGAACAGATTTCCGAGAACACCGTGCGGTTTGCGGAAAAGGCCACAGGGAAGAACATTTGCCCAAGAGGGGAGGATTTCCGGGCGGGTGAAGTGGTCCTGCGCAAAGGAGACCGCATTCAGGCCCAGCATGTCGCCGTCCTGGCGTCGGTGGGATGCACCAAACCGTTTGTCAGCCGAAGACCGCGCGTCGGCATAATCGCGACGGGGGACGAACTCGTCGAACCGGAAGCTGTGCCGGGTCCCGGACAGATACGCAGCAGCAACAGCCACCAATTGCGCGTCCAGATAGAGGCAACAGGCGCGGTGGCCACCTGCTACGGCATTTCGCGGGACAGCGAGGCCGCGGTGGAGGCCCTCCTAAAAAAGGCGCTGTCGGAGAATGATGTCGTGCTGGTTTCCGCCGGTGTTTCTAAGGGGGACTTTGATTTTGTCCCTTTGGTTTTGAAGAAGAACAACATCAAGGTCCTGTTTGACGCCATTGCCGTAAAGCCAGGCAAGCCCACCACGTTCGGCGTGGGGCCGTCCGTCTATTGTTTTGGACTGCCCGGGAATCCCGTCGCAACCTTTGTGCAGTGTGAACTTCTCGTCAAGCCGTTTCTTTATGCCCTAATGGGACACCAGTACCGGCCGCCCCATTCCTGGCTGACACTGTCGGAAACATTCCAGAGAAAACGGGCGGACCGCGAGGAGTGGTCTCCTGTGGAGTACGTCGCGGAGGGTGCAGTTCGGCCGTGCGCGCACCACGGCTCCGCGCACGTATGCGCGCTCTGCAACGCATGCGGACTCATTTGTGTCCCCCTGGGAACATCCGTGATCGAGAAGGGAACAATTGTCCGTGTACGACCAATTTGAGCGCTCCATCAATTATCTGCGCATCTCCGTCACGGACAAATGCAATTTGCGCTGTGTCTATTGCATGCCCGCCCACGGGGTGCCCCTGATGCGCCACGAGGATGTGCTGTCCTTCGAGGAGATTGCGGAGGTGGCCAAGGCCGCAGTTAAAATGGGTGTCATCAAAGTTCGCGTTACGGGGGGAGAGCCCCTCGTGCGGCGCAATGTTGTGACGCTGGTCGGCATGCTGGCGGAGATCGAGGGCATTCGGGACCTTGCCATGACGACCAACGGAACCCGGCTGGCTTCTCATGCGGGCGAACTGGCCGCCGCGGGACTGCACCGCGTGAACGTCAGTCTGGACACAGTGCACCCCGCACGCTATGCCGAGATCACGCGCGGGGGTGACGTGCGCGACGTGTTCGCTGGAATCAGCGCGGCAAGGGCCGCGGGACTGTCTCCGATAAAGCTGAACTGTGTCATTGAGCAGTCGCCGGAAGAGCCGGATGCGAGCGCTGTGTCGGCTTTTGGGCGAGACGAGGGACTTGAGGTGCGGTTCATCCGGCAGATGAGCCTGTCCCAGGGGCGTTTCTCCGTGGTCATCGGCGGAACCGGCGGCGACTGTGCGCGCTGCAACCGTTTGCGTCTCTCCTGCGACGGACAGGTGCGCCCCTGCCTTTTCAACGACATGACCTTCAGCGTCCGCGAGTTGGGCCCGGAAGAGGCGGTCCGACAGGCGGTTGAGGCCAAGCCCGCCCGCGGCAGAATAAGCAGCGCAATGTTCCACACAATAGGAGGATGAGTATGCCGTCCCTTTCACATGTCGATACTGCGGGCCGCGCACGCATGGTGGATGTCGGCCACAAGCCCGACCAGCGC
This sequence comes from Candidatus Hydrogenedentota bacterium, assembly GCA_903902895.1. Classification (GTDB taxonomy): domain Bacteria; phylum Hydrogenedentota; class Hydrogenedentia; order Hydrogenedentales; family CAITNO01; genus CAITNO01. The sequence goes on from CAIUWO010000195.1 coordinate 4,638, forward strand.
CGTGTCGCCCGCGCGTCTGGGAAGATTCTCCTGGCGCCCGCGACCGTGGCGCTGGTGGCGGAGAACAGCATCAAGAAGGGTGACGTTCTTGCCGTGGCGGAGATCGCCGGCATCCAGGCTGCCAAAAAAACCTGTGACCTGATTCCGCTGTGCCATGACGTGCGCGTGAGCGGCATCAAGGTCGATGCGAAACTCGACGGCGACGGTGTGACCGTGACCGGTGAGGTGTCGAGTATCGGCCCCACCGGTGTGGAAATGGAGGCGCTGACCGCCGTCAGTGTCGCGCTGTTGACAGTCTACGACATGTGCAAAGCCGTTGATAAGGGGATGATCATTAGAAACATTGTCCTGTTGGAAAAAACCAAAGAGGACCTGAATGCAGCGCCTGATTAGTCCACGGGCCAAGGCATTGCAAAGACACACTCCGTGCTATTCAAAACGAGAAGACAAAACAAGGTGACAAGCCGTGAACAACAACACCCCAACTGTTGGCCAGGTCATTTCCGTCAATATCTCAGCGGAAAAGGGGACCACCAAGAAGCCGGTTCCCAAGATAACAATAACCGGTCTCGGCGTCCAGAACGACGCGCATGCAGGCGCATGGCACCGGCAGGTGAGCCTACTCGCCATGGAGAGCATTGACCGCTTTTCAGCCGCAGCCTCGGGGCGGGCTTTTGCATGCGGCGATTTCGCAGAGAACATCACCACTTCCGGCATCGATCTTCTTGGGGTTGCGGTGCTTGACCGGTTCACCATCGGCGCTGTTGAACTCGAAGTCACCCAGCTGGGCAAAAAATGCCACGGTGGCGGATGCGCGATCTTTCAGGAAGTCGGACAGTGTGTCATGCCCAAGGAGGGGGTATTTTGCCGGGTAATTCGGGAGGGCACCGTCAAGGCGGGGGATGGGATTGTCCATGTCCCCCGACCTCTTCGCGTTCTGGTGATCACCCTGAGCGACCGGGCCAGCCAGGGTGTCTACACCGACCTGAGCGGGCCCCGTGTATTGCACCACGTGGAGGCTTTCTGTGCGGCGAAGCGTTGGCAGCCGCAGGTAGACATCCTAGTGCTGCCCGATGACGCGAAACGTCTAAAGGAGTCACTTCTCTCAGCGCGTGACGGCGGTGTGGATGTGGTGATTACCACCGGCGGCACCGGCATCGGACCGCGGGACATCACACCGGACGTCGTGGTTTCACTGGCCGACAAACTCGTTCCGGGGATCATGGAGCACATCCGCCTCACATTCGGAGCGAAAAAAACCGGCGCGCTTCTCAGCCGTTCCGTGGCGGCCGTCCTCAAACAGACGCTCGTATACACACTTCCAGGAAGCGTGAAGGCGGTCGATGAGTATATGGGGGAGATAGTGAAGACGCTGGAGCATGCCATTTTCATGCTGCATGGCCTTGACGCACACTGACACTGTCGGACGCGGCGCTAAGGCCCGTTCCGGGAATCCACACGCTTCCTTGTCAATTCTCCATAAGACTTCCCGTATTCCTGCTTCGCTCCTCCGAAAGTCAGCCATGCCGTCAAGCTGAGTGCGAGCAGGACGGGCCGTGGTCCCCGGCCAGTTCGTGGGCCATTTTGTGGTATCGCGCGTGAACGCCTTCGCCCATTTCCGCTGACTCGAACGCGGCAAACGCCCTGCATAGGTCCTCTTGGTCATTCTCGCTGAACGCAGAGTCCGCCATGGCAAAAAGACAGTCGTTCTCCTTGTCGATGTGCCCCCGCAAAAGGACCCCAAACGCCAGGACTTCTTTCGCAAGCGCGTCAACCGCATGCCGGTCCCCCTGTTCGGCCTTCTCGATAAGGCCGGCGATGGCCGCAACGCAAGCCCGGCCCTGGGTGTGTTCAATCAGCATCATGCCCACTGGCCCGCCCTCGTTCGGGATTCCGCGCTCCTCCAGTTTCGGGAAAAGGTGTCTTTCCTCTTTCCCATGGTGGCACTTGTCTACAAAGTTGCGAAAGAAATCCGCGAACTTTCGGAGCTTCTCTGCGTCAACTACGCCCTTTCGTTGTATTTCCCGCGCTTCACACTCGGCTTGGCTCAAGACGGCGAGCACCACTTTGTGCTCTTCTTTTAGTATGTCGGTGACTTTCATGGTCGCTTCCTTTCAAACGTGTTGCTCTTTATGGTGGCGGACGAGTCCAAGAGTCGGCCTGGTTCCGCGG
>CAIUWO010000196.1 GCA_903902895.1 Candidatus Hydrogenedentota bacterium
CCCCTCCTGCCGCGGGACCAGCCGGTATCCGCCCTCGGTGGGCTCAAGCACCTGGCGCACCCGTTCCGCCTCCGCCGCCGCCCAGCGGCCACCGTCCAGCTTCACCGTCTGTCCGCCCGCCACGGCCAGCAGCGTTTCGCCGTCAAACCACACTGCGGTCACGTCATTGGACGGCAGCCCGTCCTCGGTGGTGTAACCGCGCGCAATCTCCTGGGGAAACACCCCCACGCGCACCGGCGTGTCCTGGCCCATGGCCGCAGGCACCGCCAGCAGGGCCAACATCATCACACCGGCAAGACACCTATTCATGCAGTCACTCCTTGCAGCCTATGTAACCGGAAAGACCCGCGCCCGCACCCCTTCTGACCCGGCGGACTTGGCCGCCGTTTCAGCGGACAAAAAAAAACGAAACGGAGCCCCCAAGATGGAGACTCCGCTGATTAAACAGGGTTTGAAAAACGAATCCAGTCCGGATCAGACTTCGTCCAGCACCGCGCGGGAGATGGCTTTCGCCAGCTTGCGACGGCGCCGCTCGGACGGTTTCTCGTAGTATTTGATCTCTTTGAGCCGCTGCATCAGGCCTTCCTTGTTGCACTTCTTTTTGAAGCGCCGAAGGGCCTTTTCAAAGGGCTCGTCAGCCTTTACGCGAACCTTGGTCACTTGCTCGACCTCCCCTCGGATAAGATTCAGCGCAGCTGGTTTCGCGGGCCGCGCCGGTTGGGGGGTTACCGGTTTATCCTTCCAACGAAACGCGGGACGCATTCCGCGAAGGAACCGGGAGTATAGCAACCGGCAGGGCCGGGAATCAATCCCGTTGCGTTCAGTCGAAACGCCCCGCTTGCGCGGCGTCCGCTGGCATGCCTGTCGGAAGTCCCGAAATACGCGCGGCGCAACCCCCAATTTCATTAATGAATCTTGAGGGCGCACATCCCGGCCGGACTTACTATTCCAAGCGGAATAGGCCACTGGCGGGAATTTTGCCGGACCCCTGCCTGTTGGTCCAATCAATGATGTTTGGAGACATTACCAAGAGGAGTACGGTTATGCTGCGCGCAAAAAACTTGAGCCGAGGCCGTTTAGTCTTCGCAGGGAGCAATATATTGCCGGTTATGGCGCTTGCCCTGCTGCTGTTCATGTCATCCGCCATGGCGGCGGGCACCTTCCGCGTCAATGCGGCCTCTGCGGCCGGCGCACCCACGGGATTGTCGTGGGCCAGCGCGTTTCAGGACATTCAGGACGGCGTGAACGCCGCAGACCAGGCCGGCGGCGGGGAGGTATGGGTGGCCAGGGGCACCTACACAAACCCCACCTCCAGTAGAATGGCCGTGAGCATGGCGGAAAACGTCCATATCTACGGCGGTTTCGCGGGCTCGGAAACGTCGCGCGGCCAGCGCAGCTGGGCCGCGAACCTCACCATTATTGACGGTGAGAACACTTCCCAAGGCGCCACGGGCGCCAACAATTCCACGCTGGACGGATTCACCATCACCCGCGGGTACTCGGCCTTCAGCGGCGGCGGCATGTACAACGCCGGCACGGCGCCCGTTGTGGCGAACTGTATTTTCAGCAACAACAGGGCCTACTCCGACGGTGGGGGAATAGCAAACAATTCGGCCTCCCCCACAGTGATTAACTGCGACTTCGTGGACAATGAGGCGCTGAACGGCTATGGCGGCGCGATTGGCACCTACCTGGGCTCGCCGACGGTGTCGGGCTGCGTGTTTTCCGGCAACACCGCGAAATTCGACGGCGGCGCCCTGCACAACACGGGGGGCGCGCCCACTTTCACGAACTGCCAAATCACCGACAACACGGCGGTAAAGGGCAGTGCCGCCAACAACGACAACTCGGCGGTCCTCTTTACGAACTGCACATTCACGGGCAACATCGCGAGCGCGGGCGGAAGCGCCATTTACGGCAACATCGCCGGACCGACGCTGAAGAACTGCATCGCCTGGGGCGACACGGTGGCTGAAATCACCGGCGCCGCGGCAACGGTGACCTATTCCTGCGTGCAGGGCGGACACACCGGCACGGGGAATATCTCGACAAACCCGCTCTTCGTTTCCGGATTTGCCACGCTGCAGGCGGGTTCACCCTGCATTGACACGGGAACCGCGTCCGGCGCGCCGGCCACGGACCTGCTGGGCCTTTCGCGCCCCGCAGGGGCGGGCTATGACATGGGCGCCTTTGAATACGGCGCGACGGCACCCACCGTTGCGGTCCCGGATGTGGTCGGTTTGGCCTCCGCCGACGCGGAAACGGCGATTACCGATGCGGGCCTGACCTTCACCGTGGTGGAGGAGGTCAGTGAGACGGTCCCGCCCGGCGAGGTAATCGCCCAGAACCCGGTGGGCGGCACCAATGTGACGCTCGGAAGCGACGTCACGCTGACCGTATCCACTGGCCCCGCAGGCGGGTGCGCCGGGTGCCAGGCGGGGAAGGGCGCGCTAACGCTGGATGATCTGAAAAAGCAGTTTGGCGACACCTTGCTGGCAGGTCTGGCGCTGCTCGCGCTGCTGGCGGTCAAGGGACGGAAGCCGTAGCACACGGCCATCCATTGGTCGCAAACGAAGCAACATGGCCCGCCCCGGCAAGATTGAAACCCGGGGCGGGCCTTTAGCTTGCACTTTCACAATTCCGCTTCACCCGTACGCGCCAGTTGCCCGCACCGCGGTTTCAGTGCGGATGCGGATGCCGAAGCGCGCGGTGCCGGTGCGGGCCGGGCTTTTCCTGGAGCGGCTTGCCGGAGGAGCCGATGGAGACGTCGGCGTGGAGCACGCCCTTGTGGCGGCGCAGCTCGTTGGCGAGGGCCTCGATATCGGCGGCACGGCCGCGGATCATGATCATTTCCGCGC
>CAIUWO010000197.1 GCA_903902895.1 Candidatus Hydrogenedentota bacterium
CCGTTTGTCGGCGTGGCCATAGCCGACCACGGCCGTCTTGGCCTCGGTGGGGCTGAACTCGCCCACGGGCAGCCCCGCCAGCGCCGCGGCCAGCACCAGCACCCCCCGCGCCTGCGCCACCTGGATGCCGTTGGTCACGTTTTGCACGAAGAAGAGCCGCTCCACGGCCACGGCCTCGGGCTTAAACAGTTCGAGGAGGCGCGAAGCCTCCTCGAAGATGAATTTCAGCCTGTCCGAAAAATCCCATTTGGACGGGGTCAGTATGACGCCGTGCGCCACGTGCGTCAGCCGGCTGCCGCGGCTTTCCACCACGCCGTAACCCGTCGTGGCCGTGCCGGGATCGAAGCCGAGTGCGCGCATGGCTAGTCGGCCATCGCCTCCTCCATGTCCTCGTCGCTGATGTCGGCGTTCGAGAACACGTTCTGCACGTCCTCGTTCTCCTCCAGCGCGTCGATCAGCTTGAGCAGGTTCGCCACAGCCTTCTTTTCCACCGTGTGCGTGGTCTTGGGGATCATCTTCAGCGCGATCTCCTCCGCCTTCACGCCCATCTTCTCCAGCGCCTCGGCGACCACGTGAAGCTGCCCCGGCTCCGTGGCAATCTCGTGCACGTCGCCCGAGCTGTCCACGTCGTCCGCGCCGGCCTCAATCGCCTTCTCCAGCATGTCATCGTCGCTCATGCCCTCTTTGGGGACCGTGATGATGCCGCGCGGGTCGAAGTTCCACGCCACCGCGTTGGCCGCGGCCATGGTGCCGCCCGCCTTGGTGATCATGTGGCGCACTTCGGCGATGGTGCGGTTCTTGTTGTCCGTCAGCACATCCACGAGGATGCCCACGCCGCCGGGGCCGTAGCCCTCGTAGCGTATCTCCTCGTACACCACGCCCTCGATCTCGCCCGTGCCCTTCTTGATGGCCCGTTCGATGTTTTCGCGGGGCATGTTGTTCGCGCGGCAGGCAATCAACACCGAGCGCAGGCGCGGGTTGCCGCCCGGGTCAGCGCCGCCGATGCGCGCCGAAATGGTGATTTCCTTCGCCAGGCCGGAGAAAATCTTGCCGCGCTTGGCGTCAGCCGCACCCTTTTTGCGCTTGATGGTGCTCCATTTGGAATGTCCGGACATGGATGCCGTCTCCCTGTTGAATCCTAAAAACACCGGGCGTGGAAACGCCCGGACCGGATTGATAAGTATAGCAAAGGAACCCGAGGGCGCGCAATCCGTTGCGCCGAACCGGAAAACTAATCCTGCCGCGCGCCGCTCCGCCGCGCCGGCGGCGGGGACAGCTTGTAATAGGCCCGGCTCAGCGCCCGGCCCCAGGGGGTCGCGCCCAGCCATTGGTCGCGAAACTCGCGCAAGGCTCCGGTTGTCGCGCTCTTCGCGCCGAAAAGCCTGCTGATCAGGCAGCCCGACTTCTCCTGCGGGGCGCATTCCGCGCCGTCCGACAGGTAACAGGCGATGAGCGGGTAGAACTCCTTGAACGAGGCAAAATCGTCCCGGTTGTTCGCCGGCTTGCCGCAGGTGTGGATGGTGCCGTTGCTGAGCATGCCGCCCAGCCGCCAGTTCAGGTCGCGGTAAAACATGCCCGAGCCGGACGACCCGCCCTCGGTGATGCCCTCGTTCCAGCGCACCGTCGTCTGCATCTCGTAGCGGGTGGCGCACAGCGCGTCCAGGCATTCAGTCTGCTCGATTTCGATCACCGCGCCGCGGCAGGTCTTCATGGAGGTGCCCGCGGGCAGGTGAAAACCCTGCACCAGGTCGCCCACCGCGGGCGTGCGCGCGTCCCAGCCGGACCAGGCCCGGCCGTACACGCCCACCGGCGCCTGGTCCAGCCGCAGAAACTGGCCGTCAAGGCGGGTGCTCTTGGCGAGCATCTCACTGCCCCTGCTGCGCGGCATGGTGTCGAAATCCATGGTTACCGGGTCCAGGGTGCACACGTCCTTGCGGTAGTCCCATATTACTTCGACGTCTTCGGGATGCACGTTGCCGCTGAAACAGTGGTGTGCCGTGATCAGCAGCGGGTCGAAGGTGGGGGCGCCCGCGCGGTTGAGCAGCGTGCCCGAGCACTGCACCTGGCCCAGTCCTTTGGGCACAATGAGCATGCCCACGCTGGTCGACACCTGCCGCGCCGCCTCAAGGCCCTCGCAGGCAGCCGGTTCGGGGCAGAGTGCGGCGTCCTTTTCTGAATCCTCGCTGAAAAGACGGTAGAAGTGGGACACCGCCTCAATCCGCAGCGGCGGCAAAACGGTGTCGGGCGATTCCAGCACCAGCGTCACCGATCCGCCCAGTGTGGTCGGCAGCCACACACCCCGGTCGCGGGCCTGCGCCCGGGTGAACGGGCCAAAACTGCGCCCGCCTTCCGCGCCGATGAGGTAAAGCGATTGTCCCGCCGCAAAACCGCTCAGGTCGGCGCGCAGCCGCAGGGCCAGCGCGTCGTGGGAGCTGACCCGCGCCAGCCACCGGTATCCGCTGTTTTCCCGAACAGGCGCCCCGAACAGCGCCGCCGCGTCCAAATCAATCTGCCGGCCCTCCGCCACCTCCAGCGCCGGACTTTCCGGCTCCTGGGCCTTCAAAACATCCGTCTGCCCGGCAAAGAAGGTGTACGCCCGCTCCGGCATCGGCAGGGCCAGCAGACGCCGCGCCTCCGCGTGCGGCAGCGGATAGCGCGCCGCGTCGAGGGTCCCCGTGGCCTTCGCGCTTGGCGGAACGAACACATAATCCGCGGACTGTGCCCATGCCATCCCCGCCGCGCCGGCAAACACCGCCGCCGCGCACAGGGCACCCAGCATCCGGGGCTTTCTCGAAACACGCATCTCCATGGGACCCGCATTGTAGGCCACCCGGCCTTTTGCGCACAACCCCCCCCTGTGGCGCGCAGGCCCGGCCACACTTCTTTCGCCAGTGTGGGGGGTGATGCTGATTGAGTCTTATGTTTGGGCCGCCAGAGCCAACGCAATACCGTCATTGCGAGCGAAGCGAAGCAATCTCTTGCTCGCGTCAGACTGTGGATGCAAGAGATTGCTTCGCTTCGCTGCTAAGAAAGTGTAGGACAAGCGCCCTCGCCTGTCGTTCCGGGTCGCTGACCACAGGCCGACAGCCGAGGGCGGCTGTCCTACATGCCCGAACCAACTTTCTGCCGCGAATCGCCGCCGCAGGCGGTCTGAGGCGCGCAATGACGAACTTTTGATTTTCGGCCTATTTATAGTTCACCACACTGGCCCCGGGAATCCACCCCCCCAATATGCGAATTCTGCCCAAATTTCCTTGTCTTACAGGTGGTGGAACCACTACACTGGTCCCGGCATTTCCCGCAGGAAATGCGTGTTCCTCATGTTGTAAGGAAATATTGAAATGACTGAGCAGCGCTACACCGTCAAAGAGGAAATTGCCAGCAGCATCACCCACGGGCTGGGCATTGTGTTCAGCATCGTGGGCTTGGTCGTGCTGGTGAATCTGGCCGTCAGCGCGGCGGATCCGTGGCGCATCGTCAGCGCGTCCATCTTTGGCGCCTCGATGATCATCCTCTACCTGGCCTCCACCCTGTATCATGCCCTGCCCTGGCCGTCGGTGAAGTCGGTCATGCGCGTCTTCGACCACTGCGCCATCTACCTGCTCATCGCGGGCACCTACACCCCCTTCCTGCTCGTGTCCATGCGCGGTCCTTGGGGCTGGTCACTATTGGTTGTCATGTGGGGCATCGCCGTGCTGGGCTGCGCCTTCAAGGCCTTCCACACCGGCAAGTTCGACAAACTGTCCACGGCCCTTTACGTGGCCATGGGCTGGATGATTGTGGTGGCGCTCAAGCCCGCCCTGGAGATGGTGCCGCCCGGCGCCATGGTGCTCATGGCCATCGGCGGCGCCGCCTACACCGGCGGCGTGTTCTTCTACGCCTGCAACCGCATCCCCTACAACCACGCCATCTGGCACGGTTTCGTCCTCGCGGGCACGGTGGCCCACTTCTTCGCCATCCTCTTCTACGTCGTGCTCAATCCGGCGGCGGGGGCGTAGGACGGAAACGGTCTTCCGCCCTTCCCACAAAAAAGCCGAACATCTCATGGGCTTCTGTCCCGTCGGCTGAGTTTGTATGCCCATAGTCAGGATAAGCGATGGTCCCTTCACAGTAAACCCGATGAAGACCGGTGCTTCGATACACCGAAGGCGTTATGGAGCACAGCCCAGGGTTGGCGGGAGGCGGAGCAACGCGGAGCCGGACGCCTACCCCGGTAAGGGGCATCTCTCACGCGTTCCTACGCTGAAAGCGTTGCTGCGCCGGACGGAGAACCACCCTTGCAGGGTGGATAAGACAAACTCTTTCAGAGTAGAAGAGCAGAGAGAAGGCACCGGTTACCCGGGGTAGGCCGCGTCACGCTGGCGCGTGACTTCGGCCAACCCCGGGCTTTGCTCCACAATCCCGTTGGGATATCCGAACGGCAGAAGTCCAAGTCGAATCGAAAGGTCCGGAAAGAGACCCAATTCGAGGCTCAACTTGGGGCCTGACTTGGGGGGAGAACCGCGGGGTTCACGCTGTCATGATGAAGATCGCGAACCGTGGCGTTGCGGAAATGGACAGCAGAGAGCCGGTTCGTGCCATAATAGAACGGTTTTGGAAACACGGGCGAAATGTCATGGTGGACATTAACACACAGATTCGACATTGGCTGGCAGGAGGCCACGAAGACTGGCTTGCGGCGTGTTCGTTGATTGAACATGGCCACCACAGACAGGGCCTCTTTATGGCGCACCTTGCACTCGAGAAGTTTCTCAAGGCGAAGGTATGCCAGGAAACGCGCGATCTCGCCCCCCGTCTCCACAATCTGGTTCAGTTGGCCGCACTGGCCAAGCTCGATCCGACACAAGAGCAACAGGACACGCTCGCGGACATGAATCAATTCAATCTTCAGGGGCGTTATCCTGAAGAGATGGCCTCGCCGCCAACCGCCGAAAAATCGCGGGCCTTCATGGCACGCACCAAGGAAGCTATAGAATGGTTGACGCAGCAATCATAGAAAGTACCCGGCAGTATCTACGGGTTTTGAGCGACAAGGGACTCCCGATCTGTTTCGCCGTCCTCTACGGGTCGCAGGCGCGCGGTGAGGCCGGCAAATGGAGTGACATAGATCTGGTGGTCGTTTCGCCCCGGTTTGACGGGGGCGTGCTCCAGGATGACGTGAACCTGCTCTGGCGCGTTGCCGCGCGCACGGACTGCCGCATCGAACCGGTTCCCTGCGGGGAGGCACAATGGGAATCGGACACGTCGCGTGCGATTATTGAAATAGCGCGACGGGAGGGCCAGCGCATTAATCCTGCGGCATAGGCGCTCTGCAGAACACTCTTCACAACAGCAAGAAACCGCCGCCCCGGCTGTCCGGGACGGCGGTTTTGTCTGTCCGGTTCTGATTATCCCTTGAGCACCTCGGCGATGGCGGTGCAGAGGCTGTCCATGTTGGCCTCGGTCATGCCGGCCACGTTGATGCGGCCCGAACCGACGATGTAGAGGGCGTATTTCTCACGCAGTGCGTTGACCTGGTCCTTGGTCAGGCCGGAGAAGGAGAACATGCCCTTCTGGCGCGTGATGAAGGAGAAGTCGCGGTCCACGCCCTTGGCCTTGAGCGTGTCCACGAACAGCTTGCGCATGCCGTTGATGCGGGCGCGCATGCCGGCCACTTCCTGCTCCCACTGGGCGCGCAGCGCCGGGTCGGACAGGATGGTGGTGATAATCAGCCCGCCGTGGGCCGGGGGGTTGGAGTAGTTGGTGCGGATGGCCTTTTCCACCTGGCTGAAGGCCTTCTCGGCCGCGTCGGCATCGCCCGCCACAAGGGTAAACGCGCCGCAGCGTTCGCGGTAGAGGCCGAAATTCTTCGAGAACGAGCTGCACACGATCAGTTCGGGCACAGCCACCCAATTTTTGGCAATCCTATTCTATGTTGTTGTCAAACTGGCCGCTGGGGCCCAGGGGTGGCGCCGAACTGAGGCCCCGAGAAAAGGTTTGGACCATGAAGGACTGCGGAGGGCATCGGCTTTCCCTTGCGTGGAAATAACGTCTCTCACCACCATCGAATATTTGCGCCCGGAGTATTGCCGAGTCTGGGAACGGCGTCCTTCTCTTTGGAAACAGGTTCTGTTGTTTTTGTCGGTTTAGGCATTGTGGCCAAAGACTTTGAAACAGACGACGGTAACAGACGCTGAGCTTCGGCTATTTGTGCAGGCGTCAACTCTTGCGCAAGGGAATCCCGAACTTTGGCCGCATCCTGGTTCGTCGTAGCGGCAAGACTAAGCCACTTATAGGCCTGTACGTCATCTTGACTAATGCCCGTCCCCTCGTAGTAGGCCATTCCCAGGAAGTACTGCGCGGTTGAATACCCCTGCTCTGCGGACTTTCTTATCCAAGCCACTCCTTCTTGTTCTTCTTCGTCTGTAACATCGACTTTGTCGATGAAATAGGAGCCCCCAAGATAATACTGCCCCTCGGCATCTCCCTGTTCGGCCGCCCTCTTCCAGCACTCTGTTGCCTTGGCAAGATCTTTTCCGACACCTTCGCCGCGCAAGTAACAGCGACCAAGACCGCATTGTGCCCCTGCGCTGCCCTGCTCGGCCGCCTTCCGATACCATACCACCGCCTGAATAGCGTCCTTTGCGACCCCCTCTCCATTGAGATATAGAAAACCGGTGTGAAATTGAGCGCCAGCATGACCTTGTTCTGCCGCTTTCATGAACCACTCGAACGCCTTAGCGGCATCCTTCGTTACACCTTCGCCCAAAATGTATGCAACTCCTAGATTGCACTGAGCGCCAGCAAATCCTTTTTCCGCGGCTTTTCGCATCCACTTTACAGCCTTGGCGGTGTCCTTCGTAACACCGTCACCTGCCATGTAGGCGCACCCGAGTCTGTTCTGTGCCTTGATATCTCCTTCTCGTGCCTTTCTTGTTAATTCGCTGATATTGACTTGGACGGTGTTGCCGGGCGGTTCTGCAAAACCATAGATAGCACATACCCCGATGGTCAGAGCCAAGAAAACATTCTTGCGACAAGACATGACTCACCCTTTCATTGTTCATACACCTCTTGCGCAAAGATAACATAGACGTTCTCCTTACACAAGCGATTACAATTAGTAAGAATTCAACTACGATGCTATTCTCAGGAAATATAAACGTTTTCCGAAAAAAATCGTCAGATTAGATTTTTGACACACCTCTGCCGCACTTCTATAATACTTCCTGTTAGCTGCCTAATGCGTTGTTGCACAATATGGGGTACTATTATGAAGTGGGCCTTCTCGCTTGCTTATGTGGCGCTCACAGTCGTCCTGCCGTTCTTTCTCTCGGGATGTGTAACCCCTAATCCATTGAACACGTATTACACGTCTGCGGGTTATCCTCCAGAAGCAATCGCTACAATTTTCGAGACTGCATCCCCGAACCCGAGAGTGATTGCAGCATCGAATTTTGTCGAGGACGGGAACCGCCTGCGCAGAGAAGGATTCTTGGCGGTCGGCACATCGGATTTCAATTGGTCAGGAGCACCAACAGAATCGCAAATCATAAAGAAGGCAAAAGAGGTAGGTGCGGATGTGGTGTTGTACATTTCCAAGTATGACCACACCGAGACGGGGGTAAGAACGGCAC
>CAIUWO010000198.1 GCA_903902895.1 Candidatus Hydrogenedentota bacterium
TGACCTTGCCGCCAACGCCATCGAAGGACACTGCGGCGCTGGGCGTTGCATGGCGATCCTCAGCAGGGGATATGCCGGTCTGGGAAAGTAAAGTGCCACGGGCGGCCGTTCCCGAGCCGTCCAGCGCCGACTGGAGCAGGATGGCGTCCTGTGTGGGTTTGAGCGAAGTGTCCACGTTAAACCGCCAAGGGCCGTTGGCGCATGCCGCAGTTCCTCTGGGGTTCACGGCGGTTACCCGCCAATACAGCGGCACATCCTTCGGCAAGGATTGGGGAATGGTATACTGCGGCTCGCGAAGGTCGCCCGCCTCAAATACGGGAGCGGCGTCGGGACCAGCTTCCGTGCTGACTATTAGCCGGTATACCGCATCGGCACCCGCGCTGGTCCAGCGGAACGTGATGGGGGCGTCGGGCACCCGTTTTCCGGTTCTTGGACTGCTCAGTTCGAAAAATGAGGGGGCGAGATTCTTCATGGGCAACCACGTCTGATAATACGTGCCGGAAGAGCCCGCCGTGGCAAAGTCACACAGCTTGACCGGGGGACCGGAGGCTGGCGTGACCTGTATCGTCACCATAGGCTTGAAATACATGCGTCCGGGGTCGGTTGGGGCAATACTGAACGCCGCCGCGTCCAATTCCGGTATCTGTTCCGGTTCAAAGTCGTTCAGCTGCTGGTCATAGGCCATCAATAAGGGACCGAGATAAACCGAGCCCCGGTTTTTCACATGGGCGTCCCCGGCAAGAAAGTGCGGGGCCATGTTGAAGGCAATTTTTACGGAATCGCCCGTCTGCCAGACGCGCCGAATCGGATGATAGGCACCGCCCTGCACTTGGGCCGTTTCCGCACCGTTTACTTGGATGGAGGTGGAAGTCGACCATGCGGGAATGCGGAATTGCAGGGTAGCTTCCACCGGCTGTGAAGTTCGTACGGCGATTTTTGCCGCCCCGTCGGCCGGATAGGCCGTTGCTTGATCCAACTGCCACGCCACGCCGTTCGCATCCGTGAACCGGATGAGGCCCGGCCCGTAGAAATTGAGGTAGACCTGGTCCTTGTCCGTCATCACGCCCCACTCGGACACCATGCCCGTTCCACGCGGCGCATTTGCCGAGCAGCAATTGAATTCGGGGGTGCCCGCACGGGATTGGAACACGATGGTGTGTGCGCTCGCCTCCCGTTTGCCGTCCATGGGCGTGTGATAGGTTGACCAGCGACCACTGGGATGTTGATAACCCAGGATGGCGTTGTACAGGGCCTGCTCGAGGCGGTCGGCCACCTTGGAGTCCCGCGTGAACTCCAGCACATCAATACTCAGCGCCGTCCACGCCACGGTGCAGCACGTTTCGATGGAACCTGATTTGAACGGATTACCCACGGCACCCTCGTTCGTCGAGAAGCTGCCGGAATTGTGGATATCGAGGCGGCTGATGCTTGACCATATGGATACCAAGGCGTCGCGATAGCGGGTGTCGCCGGACATGCGGTACAACTCGCTCAAGCCCTGCACGGCATGCAGACTTTCCCAGCGCGGCTTGGGCGTGCGAAAGAAATCAACACCGGCAAGCCCCTGCCGGAAATAGTCGCCCGCCCCCGGCAATTCCCATTCCTTCTCAATTTGCCGAACGAGTTCCGCGTAGCGTTCGTTGCCGGTTTCGCGGTAGAGCATGCCCATGATGTGGATGATTGCCATGTTCATTTCAGGCCAGCCCGCATCAAGCACCTTGCGCCCCGTCCCGAGGTAGACGCTGCAGATGAGGTCTGCCGCGCGCAGGGCGGTCTTCAGTGCCTCCTCGTCGCCTGAGTCTTTGTACCACGTGTAGAGGCCCAGCATGACGTGGTAGTGTCCCCACAGATCCCATTGGCCAAGCAGCCGATCTTTCTGGCGGAAGGGGCCCAGATAACCATCCTCGGCTTGGGCCGCCTTCAACGCCGCCACCAAGCGCTCCACGGTGCCGCGCAACTCAGGTGAATCTGATTGGCGCAGGGCTTGCACCGCCCCGATGAGGTATTTTCCGGCGAATTCCCCGGCCCAAGGGAGGGGGTCGGGATATGCCGGTTGACGGTCGCGCAGGTGGAACATCTCAATCAGTCCGGGGTTGGCCATGGGGGCGGGTAAAATCCACTCCGTAATGTCCGCCTGAATACGACGGCCCAATTCGCCCCCCAACCGCATGGAGACCTTCGGTTGGGTGAGGCTCTCAGCCCGCAGGATGATTTCCTTCGGTTCTGCGTTTGCCCGCAGGCACA
>CAIUWO010000199.1 GCA_903902895.1 Candidatus Hydrogenedentota bacterium
CCTTTCCCCTGCACCTCTTCTATCTGGCGCTGCAAATAGTCGGACAGGGCAAGAAGCGCGTCCCCGGACTCTTCCAGTGCTGCAATTTCAATCAGGCGCTTCTCAAGGACGAGTTCAGTCCTGTCCATCCTTACCCGCTCTTGTTCAGGTGTGAGGTCTTTGCTCAGAATATCGACGGTAAGCTGCTGTATTTCGACCCCAATTACGGACTCCAGATCCCCCAGACTGTTTGCGAAACGGGTCAGTTTCTCATGTAATCTGTCGTAGAGGCGTTCTTCAACGGTCCCAGTCACTTTGAAATTAATGATAATCAGCTTGTCGGCCTGCTGGCCAACTCGATCGATACGGCCAATGCGTAGTTCAACACGCAGTGGATTCCATGGCAAATCGTAATTGACAACTATACGACAGAATTGCAGATCTATACCTTCGCTGCCGACTTCGGATGATAGAAGCACACGCGGACCCTCTGGATCGCGGAAAAGGTTCAATTCATTCCATCTCTGTTCGTGTGGTACTCCACCGTGAATCGCCGTCACGGTGACACCATCTTCGCGGAGACGTCGGAGCAGGTAGTCAAGCGTCTTTCGATAGTAGGCAAAAATAACAACCTTTTCATCCACGACCTGCTCTCTTAACATCCGGCGTAATTCTCGGTACTTGCTGTCGTTGTGCTCGAAGTCATATCCGATGAGAGCACTCAGCTCCCCGCCTTCCGGCTCCTCCTGAATTGGGTCCTCAAAGAGGTCTTCACAGACCTCCTCACCAATCGCTTCACCCACCAATTCCGCGGGATCACCAAAACGCCCTTCCCTGATCTCACCCACCAGTGCTGGTAGACAACTGGCGGCGCGAAGCTGGAGGCCTAGAGCCTGAAAGACATGGAAGGGTCGACTATCAAGTCTACAGCGCTTGCGCACCAAGCCCAGAATTGCTTTGTAGAGTGCCATTTCTTCCGGTGAATACTCGACCGTCAGAACATGGGGATTACGTACAGAACAGCGCTCTTTCACCTGCACGCGGCGAGTGCGGGTGATATAACCTCCTAGAAGATTCAGGCTAGCTGGCCCGAGCGGGGGCAATGTATGCGGAGGGCATTCAGTTGGGCACACCGTTACTTCACGCGTCGCCAGCATCCCGGAAGACGCTCACATTGGACCGATCCTGGACACGAGCTCCGCCCTCCCCGGTTGTCATCTCGTTCCACCTTCTTTGTAGGGCCGCATAGTCGGTCCAGGGGTATGTACACAACAATGTGGAGGCAATCAATAATGAGCATTCTGATCCCTTTGAGTGAAGTACCAGGGGTGCTGGGAACGCCCAACCGTCCGTCGCTGGGAACGATCTGGCGCTGGTGTCTGAAGGGCGTCCAGGGACATAGGCTTGAAGCGTATAGGGTGGGCCGCCAGTGGTATACGACCGAGGAGGCGGTACTTGAGTTTGGCCGGGCATTGGCGGAAACGAGCCGGGCCAACCTTGACCGAAAACAGGAGTCAAGGCAGGCTGTCCGCCCGCGCGCGAGGACGCACACTGAAGAACGGCGGGCGCGGGAGATCGCGGCGGCGGAGCAGTTCTTGAGGGAGCGAGGCCTTCTTGAGTAACCATCTTCCGTGGCGAACCGCTTCAATACATCCAAGAAAATGCCGGGGGCCATAGTGGACTCCGGCATTCCATTTCGGCTGACGGCTGGCCCTTATAGCGGCTGGTGGGCCACATGAACGATGACGGACGCGTCAGTCAGCACCTGTGATGGCCCACATAGGTTCAACCAATATGCCAGTACCCAGCGATGAAGCCCCTCGGAACGGCAGGACAGAAGACGGACCAGAGCCTCTCAGTCAGTAATTTCTAACCTATTCCAGGTCAGCGACTTGCGAAGCAAACGGAGTCTGATTCCCAATCGTAGACTTCCGTCAGAAATTTGGTATTCGTGACACAATCTAAGAACTACATGGCGGCCGTACTTGGGGAATACCCGGCCGGAATACAAATCAAGTGCGTGGAAAAGTGCAACCAGTTTCCGGCGTTTGTGATAAGCAAAGGTCCCAATGAAACCCTCGCTTTTACCGATGGGTACCGGGTCTATTATTACCACGAAACCCAGTGGTCCGATTGGTCGGCAAGCGGCATAGTCGGCAGAGAAGATGGTTACGGGATGCGGCAGGCATGGATCGACCGGGCGTCAGGCGACCTCCTATACTCTTCGGGAAGAGGCCTGTACCGCTACAGCAAAGAGAGCCAGTGGCATCCCGTGCCGGGTCAGGAATCGGGCAAGATCGAATGCCCGCCATTCATGAACTATTATGAAAGTGGCGCGTATGCACCGCGCTATGCGCCCGCAAATCCGGACAGGGTTTCCACGGACTATCTTGGTCTTTGGTGGATCCAGTACGGCACGGCCCTGTACAGGGCAGGTTACGGTCTGTGCCTTTGCGTCGTTGACAAGGAAGAGCAGACACCGTTCGTTCAGGGGGTAAAGATGTTCCAGGCGATGCAGGAGCCTGGAGGTGACGTGTGGATAGGCCCGATAGGGGGAAACCCGTTGCTGCTGCATCCGGACAGGCCCCTCCCGGAGACGGAAGCTACCATGGCGTTTCCCCAAGAACCGGACATCCCCCTGGTACAGGCCTCCGCCAAAGGTGAAACAAAGGTATGGTTCACCTGGCGGCGCGACCAGGGTGAATGGCAAGAGGCGGTCACGTCACCAATCACCATCGGGGGATTGGAATCCGGAGACCACAGGATTGAAGTCCGCGCGATTGATGAACGGTTTCAGTTGGACCCAACACCGGCCTCGTTTGCGGTCACAATTCCCGAGTATCAAGAGATTCTCGAGGGGCTTGTTACTCAAATGTCATCGGAGGACAATGGCGTACGGGAAAAGGCACTTGCGCGATTCATGCAACGGGGCAAGGAGGACATTGTGAATCTGAAGGCGGCATGCGAAAAGGCGTGGTCCGGTCTCGAAAGGGAACTTGTCTTCCGAAAAATTCTAAGAACTCATCGTTACCTAAACCCGGGATTCGTCACACCCTTCTTGAACAACTCGGCTATCTAGACCTCCTCATCGGCTTTGTGAAGAGGTTCAGGTAGACCCAAGCCATGGCGTTAACACCGGAAAGGGCCCGGTCTTCCTCGGCAGCCGAGTCACCCTGAAGGCCCGCTCCGAGGGCGAGGCGCACCGCTTTGACCTGTTCTGCGCCGACAACCCCCGCCCGGCCGACGCCGGGGACACCGTTCTCGGCTAGGAAGAAAAGACCCTTTACGCGCGGCACCTGTTGACCCAAACAGGTGCCTTGTTTTTGTTTTCATGGGCGTGGATGCTGGGGGAGGGGCCTGCTTCGGGGCGGGCCACGACAGAGGCTTTCGGCACCGCG
>CAIUWO010000200.1 GCA_903902895.1 Candidatus Hydrogenedentota bacterium
CCGGTGCCGTAGCCCATCATGACGTAGTCGGCGATCCAGACCGGGATTTGTGCGCCGTTGACCGGGTTGGTGGCAAATGCGCCGGTGAAAACGCCGGATTTGTCTTTGTTGAGATCACCACGGTCCATGTCGGACTTGGAGGCGCAGGACTTCTGATAGGCTAGCACCGCATCTTGCTGCTCGGCGGTGGTGATTTCCGCGACGAACGGGTGCTCGGGCGCGATCACCATGTAGGTCGCCCCAAACAAGGTATCCGGACGCGTCGTGAAGACGCTCAAGGTGTGGCCGTTAAGGGTGAAATCCACCTCCGCCCCTTCGCTGCGGCCGATCCAGTTTTTCTGGAGCAGTTTGATTCCTTCCGGCCACTCGAGGGCATCGAGTTCATCGATGAGGCGCTGGGCGTATTTCGTGATGCGCAGCATCCACTGGCGCAAGGGGCGGCGTTCGACGGTGTGGCCCTTGGATTTCCACTCTTCGACTTCCTCGTTGGCCAGCACGGTACCGAGGTCCGGGGACCACCAGACCGGGGTATTGGCGACGTAGGCGAAGCGGACTTCATCAATTTGCTCGCGGGTCCAGCCCTGCGCTTCGAGTTCGGAGACGGGTCTGGCCTGCTTGCTCGTTGCGCAGAAGTAAGACCCATAGAGTTGGAGGAAGATCCACTGGGTCCAGCGGACGTATGCGGGGTCGGTGGTGGCGATTTCGCGGTCCCAATCGTAGGCAAACCCGAGCGCCTTGAGTTGCCTGCGGAAGGTGGTGATGTTGGCCGCGGTGGTAATGGCAGGGTGCTGGCCGGTCTTGATGGCATATTGTTCGGCGGGCAGGCCGAAGGAATCGTAACCCATCGGATGGAGCACATTGAAGCCCCTCATGCGTTTGTAACGACCGATGATGTCGGTGGCAGTGTAGCCTTCCGGGTGACCCACGTGGAGGCCCGAACCGCTAGGGTAAGGGAACATATCGAGCACATAGTATTTCGGCTTGGCGGGATCGAAACCCGCATCACCGGGGCCTGGCGTGCGGAAGGTTTTTTCGGTTTCCCAGCGGGCCTGCCAGGCGGGTTCGAAGTCGCTGAAGGGGAACGGTTTTCGGTTGTCAGACATGGGTGTGAAAGCGGGCACTGTGGGGACTGCCGGCCCGCTTGAAAAGCAAAACCCCGCGACCCATGCGGAACCGATGAAAATCCCGGAAAATTCCGGCCTCAAACATCAGGCACCCTGACCCGTGCCGGGAAACGGGCTTGGTTAGGGAAATTGCATGAGCCCATTGGAAGCCGGGCAGGGTGCCCGCTCCACGGTGGCGCGGGCATCCTGCCCAATACTGTTGACTTAGCACCTCAATGACGCTTTCTTCGCTGGAGACCCTTATCACCCAAAGTCGTGGCGAGTCAGTCGGATTGCTGTGGTGCGCTCCTCTCCTCTGATTGACGATTAAGAATTGCTGATTTTTGGTTACGACTCAGGTAGCTCGATTCACGCATGTACGGCAGAATCAACAATCATAAATCCAAATCGGGAACAATTGTGGGGGCTGAGTGCCTCGCCTCGTTAGGTGCTAAGTCAACAGGATTGGGCA
>CAIUWO010000201.1 GCA_903902895.1 Candidatus Hydrogenedentota bacterium
ACCCTCGACGGCAAGCCCGCCACGGCCAGAGGCAACGATTCGGACGCAATCACGCTGGCCACGCCGCCCGTGGTCGAAAAGGATCCCGTCGGTCAACTTTGGTACGACGAAAAGGGCCGGCTCATTCTTGAGGCTTGGCAGTCGGGGGTGCATGCACTGAAAACGGCCTCGGGCAAAACGCTGAACTGTCATGTGGCGTCACAGCCCGCGCCGTTTGAGATCACGGGGCCTTGGGAACTTGCATTCCAACCCGGCATGGACGCCCCGGCGAGGACGATTTTCGACAATCTCACATCCTGGAGCGACAGCGGCGACGATGCCATAAAACACTTCTCCGGCGCCGCCATCTACACCAAGACCTTCACGCTGCCCGCGAGTTTTCCCGACGCGGACGCGCGCCTCTATCTCGACCTCGGTGACGTGCAGGTCATGGCGCGCGTGAAACTCAACGGCAAGGACCTCGGCATCCTCTGGAAGCCGCCCTTCCGCGTAGACATCACGGACACGGCAAAACTCGGCGACAACCTCCTGGAGGTCGAGGTGGTCAACCTGTGGGTCAACCGGCTCATCGGCGACGAGCAGTTGCCCGAAGACAGCGAACGAAACGAGGACGGATCCCTCAAGACCTGGCCGCAGTGGCTGCTCGACGGGAAACCCAGCCCGGCAGGCCGCCACACCTTCACCACATGGCGTCTCTGGAAGAAAGACTCGCCGCTGGTCCCCTCCGGTCTCTTGGGACCGGTGAAGATCGTCGCATCGCAGCGGTTGGCGGTGTAGCTGGGCAGAACGGTTTTTGTCACCGGCGACTTGTTCGTCATTGCGCGCCTCGGACCGCCGTTGGCGGCGATCCGCATGCGAAGTGCAACTTCGCGGACAAGCGCGTTCCCAAATACAATTTGGGAACGAGAAAGACAATGACGGTTTGTTCCCGGCCCCGAAGGGGCCGCACAATAGTAGCCACGGGTGACCGAAGGGAACCCGTGGTTGACAGACAGAAACGGCGACGTCCCCGAAGGGGGCGAACATCCCGCAACTGCGGGCCGGTTCCCGTAGCGCCCGCCGTATATGTCGTGCCCGCGCAGGCAGGCTTCCACGCCCGCCACAAGGGCGGGCGCTACAAAGCGGGCAACCGCGAGTTGCAACAAACTAACCGAAAAGTCTTGCATATGAATAACGGAAGCATCCTCTCCCGTGCCGCGCTCGCCGTGGTCTCTCTCGCCCTGCTGACGCTCTGCGTGATGGCCCCCGCGGCCGAACCGGCCGCGACACCCTGGGACTTGGACGCGTTGTCCAAAGCGCCCAAGAGCGCCCCCGCCGAGGGCTTCACCGAAGAGGGCGTCTCCGCCCTCTTCTATGACGGCGTTCCCTACAAGGGCGCGCCCACGCGCGTCTTCGCTTGGTACGGCCTTCCCAAAACGGAACCGGGCGGGAAGGTGCCCGCCATGGTGCTCGTGCACGGCGGCGGCGGCACGGCCTTTGCCACATGGGTGCGCCTGTGGAACAGCCGCGGCTATGCCGCCATCGCGATGGACACCTGCGGCTGCGTGCCGCGCGGCGAATACGGCAAGTGGGAGCGCGATGCGCAGGGCGGCCCGGCCGGCTGGGGCGATTTCGACAATGTGGACCTGCCCGCCACCGACCAGTGGTCCCGTCACGCCGTGGCCGACGTGGTGCTAGCCCACTCGCTCATTCGTTCCTTCCCGGAAGTCGACGCGGACCGCACCGGCATCACGGGCATCTCCTGGGGCGGCTACCTGACCTGCATCACGGCGGGCGTCGACAACCGCTTCAAACTCGCCGTGCCCGTATACGGCTGCGGCTTCCTGGGCGACAATTCGGCCTGGCTCGACGCGTTCAAAAGCATGGGCCCGGAAAAGGCCGCCAAGTGGCTGCAACTGTGGGACCCGTCCGTCTACCTGCCGCGCGCCGCAATGCCCATGCTCTGGGTCACCGGCACCAACGACTTCGCCTACCCCATGGACTCGCTGCAGAAATCCTACCGCCTCCCCAAGGCCCCGCACACGCTCGCCATACGCCCGCGCATGCCCCACGGCCACGGCGTCGCCGGCGAAAACCCCGAAGAAATCCACGCCTTCGCCGACAACATCCTCACCGGCGGCACGCCGCTGGCCACCATTGCCAAACAGGGCCGCAACGGCAACACCGCCTGGGTGGAATACGCCGCGAAGACCCCCGTCACCAAAGCCGAACTGCACTACACCAAGGCCACCGGCAAATGGCAGGATCGGCTCTGGGAATGCGCCCCCGCCACGCTGGACGCCAAAACCAACCGCGCCTCAGCCGAAATCCCCGAAGGCACAACCGTCTACTACATCAACTTCACCGACGAGCATGACCTGGTGGTGAGCGGCGAACACGAGGAAAGGCTGGAGAGATAGTCTTTCTCTTCCGGTCCCGCAGGGACCAATGTGAATAGCCGGAGGTGACCGAAGGGAACCTCCGGGACCGGGTTCGCGCCCCCCCAACCCCCAACGGGGGTTGAATGTGGGTATGGCAAAATCACCGCCTGGGCACCTTCCAAGGAGCATGACATGCAATTCCGGGTGATTGTTGAACAGGACGAAGACAGCGTTTTCGTGGCCGAGTGCCCCTCGCTCCCCGGGTGCGTGAGCCAGGGAACCACCCGCACGGAGGCCCTCGCCAATATCAAGGACGCCATAGAAGGCTGCTTGGAAAGTCTCCGCCAGCACAACGAGCCAATACCGCCTTCGATCAAGGAAGAAATGGTCGAGATAAGCTACCCGTGACCCGCATGCCGCGCATATCCGCGATAGATAACGTGCTAATGGCGTGATGCAGACGACGGCAATTTCGATAGACACTCCAACCATTGGAGGCAGTGTTTCCAATTGCAATGATAACGCAGGGAACCACAGAAAACCGCTCTGCTTGAGCCAAGATGACCACAACACAGATCGCGGCAATTAGGACTGTGCTCACCACATGAAAACCTATTCGGCAATATCCGGTTAACCTGAGCGCGGCCGTTCCCTCTTGCACCTTAAAGACGTCCAACTCCAGCACCGCATCTCTCTCTGGACGCATATTTCCGAAAATGATTCGCAAGGCCCCATTGAGCATTTCCGTTCGCTGAGTGTAAGTTGGTTGAAACTTCTTCTCAACCGCCTCCTGAAGAAGAGGCAATGCCTTTTCGTGGTCGTAGTCGTGGTCTGAGCGAATCTCAATGCGACCTGCAACAATGCCTTTGAGAAAGGCATACTTTGTCATTTCATGGCTCCCGCGGTTCCAAACAGCACTCCTACAAATCCAGAGACACCTCTTACTCGTATTTGACAGCGCCTCCAAACCGGTCCGTTACGCAAGACACAATTCTGTCCATAGACCGTTCCCTTTTCCGTAATTCTGCGATCAAGGAATAGAGAAACAAGGCGGGCAGAATTATGCGCCAATAAGGCATCCCAGTGCCTTGGCCAAAAACGGTAAGATAAAAAACCGCAGCAGCCACGAGAACAAGCAATGGCGCGAATTGAATCCAAATGATTTGGCTGAAGACCGTCAGAATGGTTTTGTCGTCCATCTCACGGCATTCAATTGCGTAACGGAAGAAACCGCGTGTCCTTAATATAAAGTGCTTTTTACCCAATTCTATCGCCTTTATGTCCTGCGACCGATAGGCCACCCTGGACTTCAACAACACTGCGGTTAGACTGTCCTTGGTGCTTTCACAATCGGCCGCTATACACAGCGACGCTCTAATTGGTTTAATTCTTCTGGTCGCGCGATGAAGCATTTCAACGCCCCACATTAAGCAGTTCCTCCTTTCTGCATGTAATGAAGCCTTCTTCATGCAATAGTCAAGAGATGAATACTACTTCATTGCAGCCCCAGTTTCATACACCACAGCATAACATTGCTAGGGAGAAGGGCTCTATCTCGAAATACACGAGACTGCCTTGCTGCCGCGAATCGCCCCCAACCATGATCCTTCGTTCGTGATAACGGTGCTGCTAATGGCCCGCACTCACCCCTGCCCTCACCCTCGCCACTGCCGCGTCCAAATGCGCATAGAACGC
>CAIUWO010000202.1 GCA_903902895.1 Candidatus Hydrogenedentota bacterium
GAGCAAGAAAGTGCTGATCGCGAACACGCTCGCGCTTCCGGCGGACAAGATATTCGCCATCGCGCCGGGCGAACTGAGCCTTCCGCTGGCCTGGCTTGGAATTGTGTGCTATTCGCTGCAAATCTACTACGATTTTTCGGGATACTCGGACATGGCGATCGGCATGGGCCGCATGTTCGGTTTCCAGTTCAAGGAGAATTTTCAGTGGCCCTATTCCTCGCTTTCGATACGCGAGTTTTGGCGCCGCTGGCACATTTCCCTGTCCACCTGGTTTCGCGACTATCTGTACATCCCCCTTGGAGGGGACCGCGGCGGGGCGGCCCGGACCCATTTCAACCTGATTGCAGTGTTCTTTCTGTGCGGCCTGTGGCACGGGGCGAGCTGGACCTTCGTCTTTTGGGGCTTTTACCATGGGGCCTTCCTGGTGCTGGAAAGAAGCCGCTTCGGCCGCTGGCTGAAGAGCTGCCCCGGGATTCTGCAGCGGCTGTATGTGATGCTGGTCTTCATGATCGGCTGGGTGTTTTTCCGCTCGGAGAGTTTTTCGGGCGCGCTTGCGTATGTCGGATGCATGTTCAACGTGTTTCGCCCCGGCTCCTTTGCGCACCCGTTCCAAATGTACGTGAACAACCTCGTGATTGCGGCCATCCTGTGGGGCGCGTGCTTTTCATTTCCCGTCCTGCCCGCGCTGCGCCGCCTTTTCGTGGACCAGCTCGGCCAGCGCGGAGGTCTGGGCGCCGCGGTTTCGCGGCATGGGTACGCACTGGCGATGACGGTGCTTGCCATTGTCGCCTTCGCGGCAAGCCTGTCGCTGCTGGCGGCCCAAACCCACAACCCCTTCATCTATTTTAGGTTCTAGCCCATGAGCCATCTGTCAAGGTTATGCGCCTCATTGCGAAGGCCGGTCATGCTGGCCCTGTGCGCGCTGTTTGTTCTGGTCCTGTGGACGCCGACCCTGGTGACGCTGTCGGGTCTTACACTCGCCGCCCCCATAAAGGAAAAGCGGGCCGCGGCCGCCCTGCCGCCGCTGCCGACAACGATTGCGGCGCTTCCGGATTTTCCGGCGGCGTTTTCCGCCTACTACGCGGACAGTTTTGGCCTGCGGGACCTGCTCATCCGCACGCAGGGATGGTGGAAGTACCGTCTCTTCAACACGGGCAACGACATCGACCAGCATACCGGCGTTGTCATTGGGAAAGACGGGTGGTTCTTCGGGGGCGGACTCACCCTGGACACCGTCCGCCGGACCAAGTCCTTCGATGGGGCGCAACTCGACGAGATAGTGTCCTTCTTTGCCAGCCGGAGCGACTGGGCGGCGGTCCGGGGCATTCCTTTTCTCTTGGCCTTTGTCCCGGCCTCCGGGGAGGTGTATCCCGAGTATCTTCCGGACTGGCTCTATCCGATTCAGGAGACCTCGCGTCTTGACCAGCTTATGCCGCGACTGGCGGAGGCCCCGGGCATTCAGTGTCTTTCCCTGCTGGACGCGCTATGCGCGGGCAAGAGTGCGACGCGGGTCTTCAACAAGACCGACGGCCACTGGAACGGGGCCGGGGCCTACTACGGCGCGGAACGCATTGCTGAAAAGACCTTCGAGACGCTTGGCCTTGCGGGTTCTTTCCCGGTGGATGAACCGGTGTTCACGCAGGCATCCGGCCGGGCGGGGGCTTCCGCGGAGTTTCTGGCCATCGACAACGTGCTCACGGAGGAGCGGATTTCGGCCGGCCAGACCATGCGCGTGAAGAGAAGCGCGCTGGACAAGAAGAACAAGGGCGTAATCCTTTACGAAAACGCGAAACGGGCAAACGCCCCGAGCGTTTTCGTCTTCCATGATTCCTTTGGCGGATACGGGTTTGACAAAGCGTTTCCGCAGCATTTCAGCACCACCTA
>CAIUWO010000203.1 GCA_903902895.1 Candidatus Hydrogenedentota bacterium
CGGTCGGAACCGTGTTATACGTGGGCATAATTCCTGGTGAAGGCCTGACAAGGGATGAATTGGGCTGGTGGTCCAAGCCAGCAGAGGCGTATGCGGGAGGAAGAGCGTACACAGATGGAAAACCTGTCGACGGCGCACGCTACCTCCGTATGGCGTACCTTTCCCGGCCAGACCTTATGCAGGGACAATGGATTTGGCACCCCCAGACAGTTCAAGCAGCAAATACCCGATATTTCCGCAAGTCCTTCGATCTTCCTGCATCGGCGCTGCACGCACGCATCAGGGTAACCGCCGATAATCGCTACGCACTCTTTCTCAATGGCTCGCGTGTGGGCGAAGGTACAGACTGGTCAAAACCGGGAACGTACGACGTTGCCACACTTCTTGTCCCCGGACAAAATGTTGTGGCAGTAGAGGGAGGCGGCGAAGGTGGACTCGACGCCTTGCTTCTGGATCTCGAAGTCGGGCTCCCCGCAGGTCAAACCATAGCGGTACGCAGCGACAAGACTTGGCGCACCACGTCGGAAAGAGAGGAAGGATGGCTCGCTCCCCGTTTTGATGACACCGGATGGGCGTAGGCCAAGGAATTCGGGCCGGCGGGCGGTGCTCCCTGGAATTTAGCAGCCGCACGGGGACCCTACCGAAACGCTGTGGTATTGAGCGATACACTGCGCCTGATCGGCGAGGGTGATAGTTTTTCCTGGACGGCCCCTGCACATGAAAGATGGCGGGTCTACACGTTCCGCAAATCTGTGGGTGGCGATGTCAACTGCATCGATGACCGTTTGGCCGCCGCCTTCATCGATATCGCCCATAAACCTTATGCCGACCGTTTCGGACCGCAAATGGGGCGCACAATACCGGGGGTCTTCTGCGATACGGAGGGAAGTTACGGTGGCGGACTTGCCTGGTCCGATTCCCTGCCCCCCCGTTATCTCGCGAATACGGGACGTGACCTCCGGCTTTGGATGCCACTGATGCTGGACACTGACCGCGAGGGCCGTTACGCCCGTGCGCGATTCGATTGGTTTGACGCCGTATCTGATCTCTATGCCGGTTACTTCTCTGACATCTCACGTTGGTTGGCGAAATTGGGCATGTACCACACTGGACATACTTGGGAAGATAGCTTGCTCAGTCAAACCTGTTGCGTCAGCGACTTCATGAAGGTGCAACGAGGCTGGTCGATGCCCGGAATGGATAGTCTCGAACTCAGGGCCTATGACGTTCACGACTTCAAGGAAACGCAATCCGTTGCCGAATTCGAAGGACGCCGCTACCTGTGTGAAATACTCGGTGCTGGTGGATGGAGAACCTTTAATCCAATTACCATGAAAGAAAATGCCAATGCGGCGGCCGCGTGGGGCGTGAGTCATTTTAGCCATCATGCTGTTTTCATGTCGCGCCGGTTGGATGGAAACGTGTGGGTTCCCGACTGGTACGACGAGAATCCAATGTGGCCCTATATGCACCTGTGGGCAGATTTTGTCCGGCGTGTTTCATACGTGAATTCGAACGGGCGGGTGGTACCCGATGTCTTGTTGATTAACCCCATCGAAAGCATCTGGACTATACTCGGTCCGGGTGCTGCCGCTTGGGGTCCCGAAAAGGGCGATGTCCGACTGCTTCAAGGCCTATTCGATCGAAAAGCCCAACGGATTGACGAGACATACAGTGACGCGATACGGCAATTGACCGCACACCGTATCGAATACTTGATCGCCGACCGTCACTACATGCGTCAAATGCAGGTGCAGAACGGACGACTGCTTCGTGGCGAGTTCATCTTCAAGGCCATCGTGCTTCCGCCGCTGCTCGTATTGCCGATTCATACGGCTAGAACCTTGGTGGAGTTTGCACAGACCGGCGGTCACGTGTACGTATTGGGTGAGCTCCCGGAAGGGTCAACCGACCTTGGGATGGGCGA
>CAIUWO010000204.1 GCA_903902895.1 Candidatus Hydrogenedentota bacterium
TCATCACCGTCGATGTCAAACGGCTTTTCCAAGAATGCGCGTCGGTCATGTTCAGATATCCCGGACGGGTTGTGCGCGCCCAAAAAAATGCGGCGGGCGCGGCGGGGTCATAAGAGGACGCCGGCGCCGCGCCCGCCCTGTTCTCGGGTCGGTCGCCGAAAGTATAACAGGAAAAAAATCCTGATTTCAACTTTAAGGAAATATTTCTCTATTCTCGCGCCGCGGCGCGTCACCCGCCCCGCTGCCGGTGCAGGCCCGGGTCCACCGCGGCGGTCATCGCCTCAACGTCAAGCCCGCCGCCCAGAAACTCCGCCACGGCCCGCGCCGTGTCGGCGGGGCGGGCTATGGTGCCCCGGTGGTCCACATAAAGCGCGCGGATGTTGGGCCGGACCGCCAGCCAGCCCTCCACCTGCCACAGGTGCTTGCGGTAAATCGCGCCCATGCGCCGGTCATCGGCCGCCGGGTCGGCCACGGCGATGTCCCGCCGCGTCAGCATGGCGCGCTGCGACGCGAGCACCTCGGACAGCGCGCGACGTATAAAGATCACGCGGTACGCATGGTCCGGGGGCAACTCGGCCAGCAGGAAGGAGATCACCTTCACGGCCTTGCCCTCGGCAAGATCGACCCATTCTTTGTCATCGGCCAGGAGCTTGACGCGCTCGAACTCATAATAGCCCCGTGGATTGTCGTCGTCCGCGGCCCGCATCTCGTCCGTCAGGACCGGCATCCCGCCCGCGGCAAGCATGCGCATAAGCATGGACGTCCCTGAACGGGGCAGTCCGGAAACCACCGTGACAAAGGAAAATGCGGGGGCGGCACCCCGTGCGGACTGATTTGCCGTATCCTTTTTCAATACAACACGCCTTATTTCTGGAGCGCCCGGCACCCGGTCTGGCACGCGCGCACAGGAACGGCCAATAGGATAGGGAACACGGGGAGCTCTTGTCCATAGTTGAAACTACCCAGATTCTACGCCCTCCCCCCCGTCACAACAAGCCGTCCATCCCGCCCCCAAGACAACCGCGCCGCACCGGAACTCCGGCGCGGCGCGAATAAATGGCAAACCCAGGCCTCTCCAGTTCCGTCTTTGGATCGCTGGAGTTCCCGCAATAGACCCTACTTGATGTTTGAAAGGATTGAATCCATGCCGGCCTCATTCTTTAACTTCACGTTCTTACCGCTTTGGAGAAGCGCGTTGAAAAGTCCAAACGGGCGGCGCGAGAAGATCACGGAACCCTCCTCGGTGTATAGATAGTTTCCTTCAGTATCATACTGGTTTATGGGTCCATAAACCGAAAATCTGAGAAAACTGCCCTCAACGTCACCTTTGTACGCTGCCCACAAATAGCGCCCCAACCTAATTGTCAGATAGTTGTCCTCTAACTCCCACGTTCCCTCACCTGATTTACCTAACAGGGGTTGAGACCAGTGCACCGATCCGTCCGGGGAGAAAATCATGATGCCAGGAGCGGCATCACCCCCCATATTGTAGGAACCCACAATCGTGTTCTTGTTCACGCATCCGGACAGTGTGACCACGCATAGTAATGCCAGTACGGCGATATGTATCCTGGACTTTACAAACATCATACCTAGTCCTCCTGCGTTTGGTTGAACGTTGTGACACACGGAATCATTTGGATTCAGGAGCATCAAGCGCTTTGTTCAAGAAACCCTGCTTGTCAATGGACTGCCACAGGAGCGCGTAACATTCCTGCAACTCCGGGGGATAGTATATTTTGCTAAAACGCGCCTTCACTTTGGTCTTTCCTTGGCCGTGTTCACCGACTGTAATGGTCAAGCCGGTCTGAGATTCCATAACCGCCGCCATGGTGTCGGGGTCGAAGAACGGGCCGGGATCTGCTGATTTTGGGCTCATACCGTTAGCTTTCGCATACTCCACCATCCGCTCTTTTCGCAATTGTGACGCACGATCCGGGGGTAAAACTTTGCCCTGTCCAGCAATGAATCCGGAGTCCTTTTCGGCACTCTCGACGTCTACCTCCATTGACGACACGGCGGTAATGATAGCTTTGTAAATGCTATCAACACTACCCTCAAACACCCGATCACCTTCGGCCATGCTAATCTTCTCGCGCGCCTCCCTCCATTCCTGCAGGTCGGGGTCCTTCATCATCTTCTGAGACAGCTTCATCTTCTGCTCATTACTTACTTGGTCATTTATGGCGAGCACAGGCCCAATGTATGGGATCATGTATTTCGCACTGCCTGACGACTCGCATGCAACCAGAGACACGGCACAGGTCGCAAGAACTACGAGCACCATGCACAGTTTATAATGCATCATTTCTGCTTCCTTTTGCTTTTGTTAGAACGAGGATTGACGGACTGAGTAGTCCTTCACCGTTTTGTCAGGATTAAACTTCACGATAAACGTAAGGTTCTTTGATGATGTGGTAGTTGTGCCCGAATTTTGATACTGTCCCTGACCAGTGCCCTGTGACAAGCCTCCAATTCCAAAGAAGAGGGACATGGCATCCACACGTGCCGATGCAGCCCCTTGGTTTTGGGTGGTGCTGCTGCTGGATTTGGACTCATAAACCCAAGTCTCTGTGCCGTCAGCATCAGTAGTGGAAATATTTGGACCACCAAAATACTCCAAGAGCTCAGTTTGCGTCGTCTTTCCTTTGACCACCTTTGTTGTTATCGTGCCGTAGGTAGTACCGCTCTTCGCATCTTGGGGCTGTTCAGTCTGTGCGGGCAGCGGAGGGGGCGGAGGCGGTTGTGTAATACAACCGCACACACACAACGCACAGAACAGTGATACTCCAAACACGAACCTAAGGGAATTGGACATGGCTGCATCTCCTTTCGCCATTGCTTAAGACTACTTAGTCAATCACCTTTTACCAGAGAAACCCACAGACTTATCACACCATCAGCACAACGTATTCCGCTGTGAATAACAAGATCACATCTGCTTCAGCATTCATGCAGATTGCATGAACTGAACCAACTCCACGGAACCAAATCCGGGGCTCCATAGTTTAATACATAAATTTCCTGGCGCCCGCAGCGCAAGCTACCGTGCCAATGGGCATATTTCAAAACAGCGTGCATTGGTTTTACTTTCAGCGATAGGATTGACCTTCGATGCAGGATTTTCCGAAGCGCGAAAGGGTTCGTCCGACATGGTTTTATAGGTGTTGCTTTCCCGCAATTCTGGAATGGCCTCATAGACGTCGACAACCGTAACCAGCCAAAGATCATAAGTCCCCGTCTTCAAGGCAGGCATGACAAAGTCATGCTGTATCCACGTCTCCTCCCCGGGCCCCAAAGCATTCACGGCAAACTCTCCCAGGTAATAATCACCCGACACATCCCAGTCGTTATCCGTGGAAAGGTAGCTCCTGGCGCAGCTCGCGTCGGCTTTAATATCCCCGAGATTTACAATTGACTTCGAAAGCCGATAGGTCGAACCGGCAAAAAGCACCCCAGATGGAGTGAAGCGAGAGATTCGGGGTACGAGATCGGCCATATTCCTGGTACTGTCTGTGTTGAAAGAGTACTTTGTGCCGTAGCCCCAAGTGCTTGGTAACGACAAGTTGTTCGCAGCCGTTTGACAGTAATATGTCACACCATATTCTAACTTAGATATCATAATTTGGTAATCGTTGTAAGGATCCATGACCTTGTGCCATTTCCAATCACTACCGTCATACTCTCGACCGTACCCGATGAACGCGCCAGAGATGTCGTCCCCACCATCGTTTAAAATGCGGCCAAACATGTACGCGGAAGTGTTGCCGACCCATCCATAATAGTCCGGATCGTAGTTCTTTACCGTTGGCGCGGAGATGGTCTGCGTCTGCAGAGTCATTTTCACCACCGCCTCTGCCATCTCGCCAGAGCGGATGACTACTGCCTGCTCCGCATTGCGATATCCGTTCAAGGACACAATTAGCGACCATGTTCCGGCTGAAATATCCTCTATCTGATAGCGTCCGTCGGCGGCTGAATAGGTGTTGAAGGTTCGCACTCCGTTGCTCAATGTGCACTGCGCGTCCGCAAGTGCGGTACCTGCGGTCCGATCCACAACGGCACCGACTAACGAACCGCGTCCGGGCAATTGAGGCTGCATGAAAGAATCACCCAACTCGATAACAGTTCCAGCGTTGGTACTCTGCGTGACGATAGCCCGCTCCTTGCTGAGGGTCTTGTAACCATTTGCCAGGAAGGTTATGGCATACACCGAGTTGGAGATAAATGGGACATCCAGCGTGGCGTATCCATTGTCATTGGTCTGCCCGAGCGGTCCTATCGGAGTGTCGGCGACAAAGGCCTGCACCGAGACACCCTCAATTCCAAGCGATGTCGCCGCGTCAAGCACATGGACTCTCACACTGACCAATGATGAAGGCACCGATGCGGTCGCATGGGCTGCCAGCCAATTGCGGACCTCAAGGTAGCCATGATGGTATTTCTTGCCGGCCTCCGGCGTCGGCTGTGCGACAGTACTGGGTGCGGCATTAGCCGCCGCAACGAACGCCTCGGGAAAAGTGCCGCCAAGTAAACCAATATGGCCATAACCTGAATGCCCAGCGTAGGCGCCTGGAACAGTCTGGCCCGGAAGGGCATACTGGGGAAAGTACAAAATCTTCTCATAAATTGTTGGTGCGAGCTGATTTCCCGAAGCGCTATCCATGTGCCGGTCAGAGAGAAGGACGGGGGATTCAGCGTTGTTGCGCACGCTGAGTCCAGGGTCAAAGCGT
The DNA here is from genome assembly GCA_903902895.1 of Candidatus Hydrogenedentota bacterium. Taxonomy (GTDB): domain Bacteria; phylum Hydrogenedentota; class Hydrogenedentia; order Hydrogenedentales; family CAITNO01; genus CAITNO01. The sequence goes on from CAIUWO010000204.1 coordinate 4,734, forward strand.
TGTCCGGCATAACTGATTAGGCCATCTCCATTCGTATATGTACTTCCGTTTGCCTTGAGCCCAATGAGGGCCAAAGTAGGCACCGTGGATGGATAGGATGACATCGTGTCTGCCAAGTTGGCAATGGACTCTCCTGGTTTGACAGAGACACCGAAAAATTTTTCGATGGAAAGGCCTCTAAAATCAAGCTTGTCGATGTAGTCCCCAATATTTCCACCGGCCTCATGCACGCTGAGTTGAGTGACGAAGCCGCTGTTTATAAAGAGCCCTCCACTAATTCCAGGGAACGTCGTATCCGTTCCTTTGGGGAAAAAAATGTCATGTCGTGTGCCCGGACTTCCAAAAATGCCCGAGTGGGGGGTTCCCAGTGTTACAAGGCTTGCAATGTTATCGTTATAGGGTACTGTTCCATAGTCTTGAATATATGTCCGTGCAACGACCCCACCGAAAGAATGAGCAATTACGTGGACTTTGTCGTTCGTTGCCTGCTGTATTTGTGTAATGGCCACGCCCAAATCACCGGCGATGTCTTCAAATCGGGCGGCTGACTTGTACCGAAACTCAAATACCGCATAGCCCGCGGCATGAAGTAATTCGGGAAAATCGCCCCATGTGTCCTTGCCTCCCCCGAAGTTAGTGCTATCTCGCTCAAAACCGTGGACAAAGAGCACCGGCGTACGCCCTGCGCATGTGGAAGTCGGAAACGAGTCACTATTTCCGCAAAGAGAATAGAGGGCTGATGCCGTTTCCTTTCTATACTTGACAACAAGATGTTGCAGTATGTTTAGGCTAGCATCTTTGCCCGCCGGTATCCGGTTGAGAGCATATAGGTTAAGGTCCATGCGAAATTCCAAAAATGTGGCATATGTCGGCCCGGTCCATTCAGACCATCCCCCGTCAGCTTTCGTTTGTAACTGAGTCTCCTGCAACGTCGCCTCACGGTTGGAAGAACCGGCCAGGGTCAGGCTAGGGGCGAATGCAAGCTCAATGTTATCTGGCTCAGTCTGAAGTGAGTATGTATCGCCGTCTTCACCAAGCCCACGCATGACGCGAAACACTGTCTCGGCCTGTACCGTCCCTGGTGCGATTATCAAGCTCATTTCGTCCCATGCGTCATAGAGCGTTCCACCCTGCACCCCAACTGTTCCCTCGATGACAGTCTCAAGAGGCATCACGTAGAAGTGATCAGCCATAACCCTGGAAATACCAGTTGCTGTGTTGGTGATATGCAATGAGAA
>CAIUWO010000205.1 GCA_903902895.1 Candidatus Hydrogenedentota bacterium
GTCGGTTGAGCCTTTCGGAACATAGTCGAGTGCGTTGGCGAGAAAAACGTCCACCCCTCGAAGCACTCCTGCGGCATCGCCGACGATCAAGACGCATTCCTTGAGGGTGCGGATCTCGAATCCTCCGGCGGGAACCTGGTCGGCCTTCAACCCTTCAGCCGCTGCCTGTGGCGAATTACCCAGAATCACAACCGGACCGGGTTTCGCCTCTTCGACAATCGGAAGCGTTGTTCCGGTCGCCTGTTTCAAGCCCTCCTGCAAACGTGCCACCGCTGCCTGGTAGGTTCCGGTTGCGCCACCCGGCGCCGCGATAACGGCGCGGGCCTGACGCGCTTCAATCAAGACAATCGGCGCATGCCGTCGGGTTTGGCCCTGGGCGGGTCCCTTGGCCGGTTCGGCATTCGCGGCGGAGCTTCCAAACGAGACGCCATGCACGAAGCCGAGTAACTCGACGCCCGGGGCTGTCGCCGTCAGGGATTCGCCGTTGCGGGTGACATTCTCAAAGCGAACATTCGCAACATCGTGCTGTGGCCCCGGGCCGCTGACGCGAATTCGGCCGGGATCTTTTCCCGCCGGGCCGTTAAATAAAATATTGCGGAAGATGACGTTCTGAATGCGACCCGGCACGGGGCGGCGCGCCCATTGGGTGACCTTCGGCCGCACATCAATGAAGCCCCTCTGACCAGTGGTGCGGATGCGAATGTCTTCGAAAAGAATGTTCTCCTGCGCCATATCTTCCGAGGGTTCCAGACTGATACAGAACGGCACCTCATCGGGAGTCCAAAGGTCAGGAAAATGCACGACATCGATGTTCCGAAAGACGAGATTGCGAAAGGCTTCCGCCTGCGACTCGCAACCAATCCGCCAGACATGGGCGCGGTCACTCCAGAGGATGCATTTCTCGACCCGCAGGTTCTCCACAGGCCATCCCTGGGCTGGGCTCGCGCTGGAATCCCCGGCGCCGGCATCGCCATAGAAGCCCTGCCAGCGCGCCCCCATCCCTTTCGGCGTCACGCAGTCATCATCCGATCGAACAAAGCAGTTTGCGATGGTGACGTTTCGCGAGTTGACGACGTCGAAGCCGTCCCCATTCTCCACCCGCGCCGAGAGAAGCTTCACGTTCTCGATGCGTACCCGGTCACACCCTCCTGGCACGAACGTCCAACTCCAGCCGTCCTTGATGACGATGCCTTCCACTGTCACGTCCCGGCAATTCTCCAGCAGTACGGGATAACGGGTTGGACCCTTGAAGCGTAGATAACAATAGCCATCAAGGATGCCGCGCCCACGAATGGTGATGTTTGTGCCGCTGGCGTGAATTCCGCCATGAACCACCGCGCCAGCCGCGAGGTAGAGCGTTTGGTTGTTGGTCAGTTGAATGGCGCCCGCATCATGTTCGCCCGACCTGAAGAATATGACGTTCGGGTCGTTCCTGTCCGGTGGTGTTGCCTCAGGCGGATTCGCAAACAGCAACAGTGGCCCCTTTTTGCCGTCCGGTTCGAAGACGATCTGTCCCGGCTGCGTGAGTTGCATGACCGCGTTCGTGCCGGTTACCTTGGCCGCAACTCCACGGGATTCCGGCAGCAGCAGCAATTTGTCCAGCGGACGCAGTGTGGAAACCTCAACCTTTACCGGGCCGCTCATATCAAAGGAACAAAACCAATAGGGCCCGCCGTAGGAAGGCACATAGCCGGGTTCCCAGGTGTGCGCCTGGTAGAGGACAACCGGACGGCCATCGACCCTCACTCGATAGGGTGATTCTGTGCCTGAGTTAACAGACTCTCCTGCGATAGTCCCGCACGTCGTGAAAGGAATAAGCAAGCCACCCAGCCAAAGCGAGGCCAAACGGCATATCGACATCGAGTATTTATTGAATTCTTTTTTCATGATTGACTATGTTTTGAATATTGGCGATGGCCGGTGGTTAGAACGTGAGCACCTTCCAGCCCTCCTTGAGCATTCCGGTCAACGGAGGCCCCATGCCCTTGACTTCGATCCCCAACTCGCGCAGGCGCTCAGAGA
>CAIUWO010000206.1 GCA_903902895.1 Candidatus Hydrogenedentota bacterium
CGTGCTGGTGGCGGGTCCATTTTTCGGCGAGCGGGCCGCCGGGTGTTTTCGCATTGAGCAGCATTGCTTTGCTCCCGTAAAGGTCAGGACAGAAGATGGGCCTTGAGCAGCACATACAGGGGAATCGACGTGAACCCCAGCGCCACCAGCGCGCCCAGCACGCGCGCCGTGAAATCGGCCCCCGGTGTCGCGCGGTCCGCCAGCACGCCCAGCGTGACCCAGAGGCTTGCCAATAGATGGCTGAAATGGAGCCCCACTGCCCACATCGCGAGCATGTAGAGAACCGCATGCACCGGGTCCGCAAACCCGTTGAACACCACCCCGTACAGCCCCAGGCTCTGGCCGCCGACCATCGAGCGGGCCCCGGTCTTGTCGGCAAAGGTGAAGTCATAGACATGGAGCGCGATAAAGCACAGGATGAGCAGCCCCGTGTAGATCATGGTGCGCGTGCCCAGGCCCCGGCGCGCGCGGCGCGCGGTGACGGCGTAGCGGCCCGGCCGCGCGGCCCCCAGGCCGAGCAGTTTGAGCCACACCGTCATCGTGACATGGGCCAGCAGCGCCGAAAGCATCGCCAACCGCACCACGGCCAGCAGCGGTCCCAGCGCCTGCAGGCGCGCGGCGTAGGCATTGAACGCGTCGGGGCCGAGAAAGAGCAGCAGGTTGCCGCCCAGGTGCCCGGCGATGAACAGCACCATGACCAGACCCGAAAGGGCGGCCGCCAGCTCCATCATCACCGTCGATGTCAAACGGCTTTTCCAAGAATGCGCGTCGGTCATGTTCAGATATCCCGGACGGGTTGTGCGCGCCCAAAAAAATGCGGCGGGCGCGGCGGGGTCATAAGAGGACACCGGCGCCGCGCCCGCCCTGTTCTCGGGTCGGTCGCCGGAAGTATAACAGGAAATATTTCCTTATTTCAACTTTAAGGAAAAAAATCTCTATATTCGCGCCGCGTCAGCCGCCCCGCTGCCGGTGCAGGCCCGGGTCCACCGCGGCGGCCATCGCGGCAAGGTCCAGACCGCCGCCAAGAAACTCCGCCACGGCCCGCGCCGTGCCGGCGGGGCGGGCGATGGCGTCCCGGTGGTCCACGTAGAGCGCGCGGATGTTGGGCTGCACCGCCAGCCAACCCTCCACCTGCCACAAATGCTTGCGGTAAATCGCCCCCATGCGCCGGTCATCGGCCGCCGGGTCGGCCACGGCGATGTCCCGGCGCGTCAGCATGGCGCGCTGCGACGCAAGCACCTCGGACAGCGCGCGGCGGATGAGGATTACACGGTACGCATGGTCCGGGGGCAGTTCACCCAGCAGGAAGGAGATCACCTTCACGGCCTTGCCCTCGGCAAGACCAACCCATTCTTTGTCGCCGGCCAGGCGCTTGACGCGCTCAAACTCATAATAGCCCCGCGGATTGTCGTCGTCCGCGGCCCGCGTCTCGTCCGTCAAGACCGGCATCCCGCCCGCGGCAAGCATGCGCATAAGCATGGACGTCCCTGAACGGGGCAGTCCGGAAACCACCGTGACAAAGGAAAATGCGGGGGCGGCACCC
>CAIUWO010000207.1 GCA_903902895.1 Candidatus Hydrogenedentota bacterium
GCCCAACGCCGGCTCCACGGCGCCCGGCGCCCGCACCCGCGTCACCGTGACGGTCAATCCCGCCGCGGCCGGCGCGCCCCCGCTGCACGAGGTGGGCGGTGTCCTGCTCGTGCATTCGGACAGCGGCGAGGGTGCCGCGGTCGTCTACATGACACTGGACAACACCAACACGGCGATCACGGGCCTTTCCTCCACCCTGCACGACGATCCTGGCCTCATTTGGTCCGACTTGGGCAACCAGTTGGTGCTCTCCTATGTCAGTCCGACCCAGACGGATTTCACTTACAATATCCGGGTCAACTACACCCAGCCCAACGGAAAGGTCATCACCGGTTCGTGGGAAAATGACGGCCTGCTGTACGCGGGAGATGTCCGGGCGGGTCAGTTGTCCATGACCACCAGCGGAATTGTCGCCGACATCACCTCGCCGACACTCGACGAGGCGGTGCGCGCCGAAGTCTATCTGCGCGCCGACTACGTGCCCCGCGGCGTCAACCGCTTCCGTGTGCGCTTCATCCCGGCCATGGGACCAGAGGTCCCCGAATCCGCGGCCGCCGCCTTCTCGAACGTGAAGATGAGCGTTGAACTCGCGCCCGACGGGTTGCTGGTTTCGACGGACCCCTTTGCCTCGTCCTGGCGTCTGGTGGCGGAGCAGGACAACATCTACACCCTGCTCACGGACCAGGAAAACACGCTCGGGTACGGGGCGTCGGGAAATCTGCTGCGCATCCGCTTTACCGGCCTGTATGACTACGCGGAGGCCTGTCTCGCCGCGGGTGCGGACCCCGTCTTCGCCCTCGACATGCGCGCCGACAACGAGATTTACCTCGCGCCGGCAACGCCCCAGGGACCTTCGCGCACAGTGTTCTTCCTCTATCCCTCCGGACCGTCCTGCCTGGACCGGCCCCTGCTGGTCTCGGAAATATCCGACACCGCCCCCGCCGCCCGGACCATTTACGACCTGGCGTTGCCGGGGATCAATCCTGAAGCGTCGGGCGCGTGGGACCACGACGGCGACGGGCTGGCCGACTTCCAGGATCCCTATCCCGACGACAAGACCCGTCCCGGACTGCTGACCATACCCGCCTCCATCAACCTGTCATCCGGCGCGGCCACCGTGACCCTGCGCAACAACCGCCTCGACACCTTTGCGTGGACCGCCGGCGTGCAGGCCATTCCCTCATCGGTGGGCAGCCTGGCCGGTCGCATCGCAATCAATTTGGCCGGAGCGCTGGCGGAACTGGCTCCGGGAGCGCAGACAAGCATTGGCCTCACCCTCAATGCGGCCGGACTGGCCACCGGGGATTACGAGGCGAATTTGCTGATTAACACCGACGTTTTTGGCACGGAACGCACGCCGATCGCGGCGAGCATCCGCTGACCGTCAACTGATGCGCGCGGCGGCCCCGGGGGCCCGCGTCGCCGAGAGGACAGAAGGTATGTCGTTCACAAGACGTTGCGTGGCCTGGACCGGCGTGAGTCTGGCGTTGGCATTGCTGACGGGCTGTCCTTTTATACCGCAGCTTTTGGTGTCGCCGCTGACCATCGCGCTTGGCGGCAAGGCGACCTCCGCCAATTTCCGCATCGAAAATGCCGGCGGCGGAACACTGACCTACAAGGTCAGCGAGGACCTGCCCTGGATTGAAATCGCGGCCGAGTCCGGCGGCAAACAGGGCGGGGCGGTCGAAGGCTCCATCTCCACTGAAGTGGCCTTCATTCAGGTGCTGCTGAACCGTGCGGCCCTGCCCGCGCAGGGCGTGGCGCGCGGCGAGATATCAGTCACCTCCAATGCGGGCGACCAGACCGTCATCGTTTCCGCGACCCAGTCCGGCGAGCCGGTCTTGCAGGTGTCGCGCACAAGCATCGATTTCGGCCTCTCCGGGCAGACGGAGCAGTTCACCATCACCAACGGCGGCAACGCCCAGTTGGAATGGACCTTGGCCGTTCCGGGCACGGCCCCATGGCTCACAGCCCAGCCGCGCAGCGGTGTGCTCGAAAGTTTCGGCAAGCAGACCGTGGTGACGGTCAATGTCAGCCGCACCGGCATTTCCGCTCAGGCCGATCCCTACACCGCGGCGCTCAGCATCGCCTCCAACGGCGGCGATGCCAGTGTCGCCGTCAGCATGGGCGTGCCGTCCTTTACCGTGCAGCCCGGCAAAGTCGATTTCGGACGGACCGAGGGTGTCAAGTCGCAGTCGCTCACCGTCGAAAACAACGGAACCCTTCCCGTGGTGCTGGCGGTCACAGCAATCACCGATACCGGCGGAAACTGGCTTGCCGTGGACAACGCGGCACCGACGCTGCCCGCGCCCGGTCCCCTCCAGATCGTCGCCACGGCCAATGGCACCGGACTGGCCCCAGGCAACTACACCGGAAGCATCAAAGTGGAGGCCCCCGCCCTGGCCTACAGCCAGGTCGTCCCCGTCACGCTTTCCGTGCCCGGCTTCACCGTCGCCCCTGCGGAACTCGCCTTTGGCGTCATCAGCAGCCCGGCGACTCTGCCCCTCACCCTGACCAATCTGGGCGCCGCCCCCATCCAGTGGACCGCCGCAATTCCGGCCAATACCCCCTGGATTACGCTGAGCGCCACCTCCGGCACCCTCACGGCGACGCAGACTGTCAATGTCACCGCGGCGCCCGGCACCGTGGACCCCGGCCAGTATGTCTCGCAAATCACCTTCACCTTTGATGGCGGCCAGGACACGGTGGCAGTGAGCATGTCGCGGCCCAAGCCGGCCGCCCTCAAGGTCGCGCCGCAGGACATGGATTTTGGTGTCACCCGCACCGAAACCACCGTGGGCATCTGGAATGACGGCCTGGGCACCATCAACTGGAGCATCGACACCGCCGGATTCCCGGCATGGCTGTCCATCTCCCCCGTGAACGGCGCGGGCGTGGCCTCGGGCACCGTCAGCGGCGACATAACCGACACCGTCACAGTCAGCGTGAACCGCAGTCTGGCCCCGCCCGCCCTGACCGTGTTTGACTTCACCTTCAACGTTGCCGCCTCGGGCGATTCCACCGTGCCCGCGCCCGTGACCGTGCGTGCCAGCGCGCCGCAGTTGCCCGAGTTCGGCGTGGTCGGCGAGGGTGTCGACGCCTTTGGCGTGCCCTATGTGCGCCTAGACATCGCCGAGGACACGCAGGACTTTGTCATTGTGAACGCCGGCGAGGGCGTGCTCACCTGGAACATCCAGCCGGGCACGGTGTTGCCCGTGTGGATAGTCTCCATTTCGCCGTTGCAGGGCACGGTAAACCCGGGCCGGCAGCAGACGGTGCGCGTGACGGTGGACCGCAGTTCGCTCTCCCGGGCAGGCGCCACGTTCCGGCTGCCCCTCGTTTCCAATGATCCGTCCCGTTCCCTCACGGTCATCGACATTCAGATTCGTGTGCCCTACTCGATTATTATCGGCCTGAAGCCCGAAAGCATTGCCTTTGGCCGCTTCGCGAACACGGCGTTTTTGGATGTGGCCAATTTTGGCGATGCCGGCGAGTACCTTAATTTCAAGGTCACCTCGTCCCAGCCCGACTGGCTCTTTGTCGAGCCGCCCACAGGCCGCAGCATCGGAAGATCGGGCCTGCAGGGCAAGGACTGGCAGTCCATAAGCGTGGCCATCGACCGGTCGCGTGTTACGGGCCAGGGCGGTGTGGCCAGGCTCATTATCGAGGCGGTTGATGTGCCCGAGGATGCCCTCCCGGTGGCACCGGTCGAGGTCGAGGTTTCGGTCGACCTGGCAAAGCTCACCATAGAAACCGCCCGCATGAATCTGCGGCCGCCTTCGCTGGTGCGCATGAACGTGCTCCTGCGTGACCAGGCCTACCGCCCCTTCCCGTCGCTGGAGGACAATTTCAGCGACACGCGCACTTTCTACAATGTGCCCAATGTCCTGGCAACCTTCCTGGAGGATGCCCAGAACATCGACGTGGATGAAACCAATGTGTTTGTCAAGAAAAACGAGAATCTTCGCTTCGATGTGCTCGTCATGCTTGACTTCTCCGGCAGCATGCGCGCCGCGGCGCAGGCGCTGGTCGATGACGGGCAACTGCCCGCCGGCGGCGACCCCCTGAACGCGCTCTACCTGCAGTGCATTTCCCCCATGCTGGCCGAGTTCCCGGCCCATTACCGCATCGCGCTGGCCGTTTTCAACGAGCGCCGTTACGGCCTGGATTCCATCCTGCGCATTATCTACGGCGCCGATGCCGCCCATCCGCAGTTGGCCGATGATGCTTTCGTTCAAGACAAGGATGTCCTGCAATACCGGCTCAACAGCATGGACGTGCAGGACAACGGCGCCACGCAGCTGCTGCCCGCCGTCACCGCCGGAGCGCTCACCCTTGCGGGCATTGACAACAGCGCCAACCTGATTCCGTTCGACACCGCTGAAGAATCGATCCTGGTCGCGGTGACCGACGGGCGCAGAACCACCCCGCCGGGCGAATTGCCGCCCGTGAAAGACGAGTTGGAGGCCAAGCGCGTGCGCTTCTTCCCAATCGGCTGGGGGCAGACGGTCCAGGCAAACACGCTCATCACGCTGTCCTCCGGGTCCGGCGGCCACTACTATTCGCCGCAGACCAGGAAGAACACCGAAGGCGTGGACGTGCCCCAGTTGTCCGAACTGCTCAACTGGTGCCGGACAGAACCGGGCAATGCCGCCGCGCAGTCGCTGCCGCGCGACCTGCGCTCCCATGTGTCCATTTCCTACCCCTCGCTCAACGAGGCGGAGAGCATCAATCTGGAAGCCCGTGTCGAGGTGCTTGACACGACGCCGTCCGTCAGCGGGGGGGTCACCATCGGCGCGGTGCCCATGGCGCTGTATGCCAATGACGTGCGTCTGGGCCAGATTGGCATGCGCACCGAAGGCATTAACCCCGCCGGCGCGACCTCCGTGTTCGTCTATATGGATTACGCCCCGCGCAATCTCGGCCGGTTGACGCTCCAGTTGAGCGCCGAAAGCATCGACAATCTGGACGCACTAAGCTACGAGGTGGTGGTCACGCCCGAGGAGAACGGTGGCCTCGTCGCCGACTGGGCGAGAAGCGATTCGGGCACCCAGATTTCCTTTGTAGCCCCGACCGGTCGCCTTTTCTCCTATGGCGATTACGGCGAACTGGTCGAAGTGCGTGTGAGCGGCGCGGTCCACCCCTTCAAGGTGCGTCTCAGCGTGGTTGACCCGGTCATCGGTTTCGACGCCGACGGCAAGTACTTCACCTGCCCTGACACCATAACGGTCGATGACAACCCGTTCCGGGCCCCTTCGCTGCCGCGACTGGCCCTGAAGAGCATTGTGCCCGACCGGGGCTTCATCAGAACCTCCATAGATGGTTCAATCGAACTCGTGCCCGTTCTGGACCTGCCCGCCGGTGAAGCGTCCTTCAAGCTGGACGTCTACAACCTTGGCGGCGCCCATCCCCCGACAGACGTGCGACTCTACTGGGTTCCCGATTTGGGCAGTCAAACCGTGGTCGATACAAAACCGGGCCTGTTCAGATTGACCCCGATTGACGGTGGGCGGGTTGATTCCACGGAGACGCCCGGGGAACTTTATGTTACCCCCCTTCCCAGTTCCACAGACCTTCCCGGTCCGTACAGCGGCTCACTGTATGTCAGCTACACCTACGGCTCTCCGAGTGGCTACGGGACAATGAGCATTAGTGGTACCGACGGCCCCTATTTCCTGAGGTATTACGTCGGTTACGGTCCCGGTCTGGCGGTGTCACCGCACGCGCTCGATTTCGGCGACAACTTTACGGAACTGCCGCTGACCGTCCGCAATTCCGGCGTGGGTGAGTTGGTGGTGTCCATTGATCCACTGACCCTTCCCGATTGGCTCACGGTGGACATCACGGACACAACCCTGGTTTCGAACGGGTCGGTAACCCTTAAACTGACCGTTGATCGCAGCAAGGTGCTCACCGCGGAAGCCACCGCCAGTTTCTCGGTTGAGGGGAACGGCGACTCGCAGCTTATAACAGTGCACGTCACGAAGTAACCGCGCCTTCTGGCAGCCAGATTGTCGAAGGGCATTCTGGCTGCCAGGGCCGCGTTTTCTGAGGCGCGTACTACGTTAGCTCAAGTGGTTTGTTCGAAGCAGTCTCCTGCCGCTTACCACCGGAAACGCACGGTGCTTAATCCCCCCGCAGGCACGGAAACGGCCACCGCGCCTTCCTGTGTCACTGGGAGCGCCTCCAGCATTTCTTCATTCAGGTTGCACAGGCTTGCCTCGATAACGGGACGGTCCAACTGGAACCGCGCATCGCCATCCTGCGTGCCCGGATTCCAGAAGCGAATCACCGCCCCCGGTCCGTCCTCGGCGGGCTTGATCGCCGTCATCACGGTGGCTCCCGCATCCACCCGCAGGAATGACCGGGTCGCCGGGGCATCCTCGCGGATATCATGAGTGCGCACGGGCGTCTGCAATTCTGCCAATTGACCAAACGCCAACGCGGCATTAAAAGAAGATGCAAAAACACACAAACCGTAACTAAACGACAAATATCCCTGCAATTGCCCCTCAGTTTCTTCTGACCGGGCCACGGTCTTGCGGAATGAACGGAAGAGCGTCAAGGCCAGGGTGCGCTCGGCTGTGTCCAGCACGGCGTACTCATGCAGGCCTTCCGGGCACAACACGGCGAGTCCGCCGATGCTATCCTGAACGCCACAAACCGATGTAAACGCCTTTTCTGGATTGATTCGTTCCTGCCATTCAGCGGTTTCGACCGGAACGGCAATCTCGCGCTCCACCATGGCAAAAGGCGTGTCAGCGAAGGATGTGTCGGTTTGCGCGCGTGTCGGGAAGAGCACCCGCAGGCGGTGGTCCTTGGCGCAGTTGTCCACCACGGTGCGCACCTGCAAGATGGGACTGTGTTTGGCGATGGTTATAAAATCAGTAACCCTGACAGACACCCGGTCCGTCGAGCGGTACCCCGTCTTCTGGTCCAGTTCGCGGGGCAGTGCCAGGGTACGCTCGACCCGGAACACGGTGCGCAGCGGCCCGTCCTCGTCGATGGCCGTCATGACCGCCGTGCCGGGACCGCGGTAGACGATGTCATTCAGCGGCTGGCCGCGCGTCCAGCCGTCGCCGCATTCGCCGGCGTCCTCATAGCAGAACAGCCCGTCGAACACGCGCCCGTCGGCGAGATGGGTCAGGCGCCCAGTGCCGTCCGGTTTAAGTTCAAAGGCGATCAGGCCGTTGGCCGCACGGAGCGGTCCCGTCATAAGACTGCCGAAAGTGCGGGTGGCCGCGTCGCAGGGTTCCACGCGCAGCGTGGTGTAGCCCGCGGCCGGAAGCTCCAGTTCCACCGCCACGTGGTACAGGTCCCCGCAGCCGAAGGTGTGGCGGCCGGTCGCGTCGAGTCGCTGCTGCGTTTCCTGCCTGCGCTCCACGCGCACATGCTGGTACGGGGCATGCGTGCCGTCCGGCAGCACCAGGTGGAACTTGTTGTACCGCTCGCTTGCGGAGAGCCCGTCAATGTACGACTTGCCCGCCTTCTCCGCATGGTCGGCGGGGAAGAAGAGGGACAGGTCAAACACGCCCCGGCGCGGCCGGGGCAGGGGATTGTGCACCGCAATGCGCCGCCAGTCCTCCGGGCCCGCCGCCGCGCCTGCAATTCGCGCCATCGACCCGCGCGCGCAGCCGTCGGCGATGAGGTCGCACTGGTCGAAGCGGTAGTGCATGTCCCGGTGAATCTGGTCCTGGCTGCATCCGCAGATGGAGTCGTGGGGATGATTGCGCAGCAGGTACTGCCACGCTTTGTCCAGAAAGCCCGGCACGGGCGCGCCGCCGGCCATCGCCTCATAGACCAGCATCGGCTCGACCCACTTCTCCAGCAGGGCCTGGCTGTGGTCATTGCGCTGCTTGAGGTCATAGCGCGACGAGATGACATGCACGATGAGGTACTGGCCCACGCGCGTGTGGTCGCGGCAGGGCTCGCGCAGCTCGCCGCGGCGCTCCGGAAGCGTGTCCACGTGCCTGGCCAGTTCACGGCCATACTCCTCCAAAGAGGTCCAGCAGAATTCAATGTCCGGCCGCCGCTCCTTCAGCTTCTGGAAAATCTTGGGCATCTCATGGTCCGGCCGGGTGTGGTCTATGGCATCCAGCATGAGCAGCAGGGGGGCGACTGTGCGGGCCGACTCCTCCGCAAAATAGGGGTCGAAGTGTTTGGCGTGGCTTTCATCCGTATACCCGTCGGTGCGCAGGTGGTCGCGCACGGCGAACTGGAACGGCGCATAGCTGCCCTTGTCCGTCAGTTTATGATAGGCCAGTTTGCCCCCGTCCGGGCCGACCCAGGCGAAGTGCATCGGGAAGGTTTCGTCCTGTGTGCCGCGCCAGCAGATGCCCGCGCTCAGCCCAAACCCGCGCATGATCATCGGCAGCGCGGCGATGTGGCCGAACTGGTCCGGCGTGTACGCGAAATCAAGGTGGGGGAACCCCATGTTCCTGCAGATGCGCACGCCCCGCATGAGGTTGCGCACAAACGACTCGCCCGAGATGAGCCATTCGTCGGGCAGGTTGTACCACGGTCCGGCGAGCAGGCGGCGCTCCCGGAGCAGTTTGAGCAGCGGCTCCCGCCGTTCCGGCCGGATTTCCAGATAGTCCTCCAGCATCACCGTCTGCCCGTCCAAATGAAAACAGGGATAGTCCGGACCCGACTCCATCAGGTCGATCAACTCGTCAATCAACTCCACCAGCCAGCGGCGATACTCCTGAAACGGTTCGTACCATTCCCGGTCCCAGTGCGTGCCGGCGCAATAAAAGGCTTTCATCACATATTCCTTTCCATTAAGGCGGATTGCGGGATTCAACAGGCACGAATCATATATACCGCGGGGTGGGCGGGGCAATGCGGCACACAGGTTTGTTTGCACTGTGTTTCGCGTGTGCCTCAGAATGGGCAAAGAAATTTCTTTCAAGGAAAGGCGCCCATCATGAACCTTCGCGACATTTTTTCCGGTGTTCTTGTGCTTATCGCCTCGGCCTCGGCTTGCGCCGTGCCCGTGAACCCCTTCTTCGCCATGGACACGGGCACGAAGGATGACCAACACGCCACCTTCGCCGCCCAGGCCGAACTGGTCAGGACGCTCGGCTATGCCGGTTACGGCGGCACCGGTTTCGCCGATGTGGAACCGCTGCTGAAGGCGCTTGACGCACGGGGCCTAAAACTGTTTTCCCTCTACGTGGAGGGGAAGGTCAACCAAGACGGATTTCATTACGACAAGGCGGGCATGGAGAAGGCGCTGCCCCTGCTCAAGGGGCGTGACGTGACCGTCTGGGTGCCTGTCTCCAGCGACGCATGGAAGCCCTCCGACCCCGCCGGCGATGCAACAGCCGTGCGGGGACTGCTCGCCATGGCCGACTTGGCCGCGCGGGCGGGCGCGCGCATCGCACTCTACCCGCACAGCGGCTGCTGGCTGGAACGCGCCGAGGACGCGTTGCGCGTCGCCGAAGCCGTGGATCGGCCCAATGTGGGCGTAACCTTCAATCTGTGCCATTACCTCAAGGTCAGCGGCTTCACCGACCCGACGCTGCTCCTGCAGAAACTGGCCACGCGTCTTTCCATGGTCACCGTGAGCGGGGCCGAACCGGGTGACAGCTGGGACAAACTCATCCAGACGCTCGACAGGGGTTCCTACAATCTCAATGGGCTGCTGCAGACGCTCAGCGACATTGGATACACCGGTCCCGTCGGTCTGCAGGCCTATGGCATTGGCGGTTCCGTCGCGGATAATCTCAAGCGCTCCATGGCGGCATGGCAGGCACTGAACATGAAAGCGTCCGGAGTTGTCCCACTGGAGAACCTTGCCGCGTTTCGCGACCCGCTCGGCGATTGGACCCTTGCCGGCGATGTTGCCGCGAAGGGGGACAACCCTGCGTGCCTGGACTGGACCAACGGCATCGGCACCGCGGTGAACGGTCCTAAGGGCAAGACCGCGCATTTGGTCACCAAGGCGGAATACGGCGACGTGGAACTGCACATCGAGTTCATGATGGCCAAGGGGTCCAACTCGGGCGTCTATTTCCAGGGCCGCTATGAAATTCAGGTGTTCGACAGTTGGGGCGTGGAGCATCCCAAGTACATCGACTGCGGCGGCATTTATCAGCGCTGGCACGAAGAGCCGGGCATCGGGGACAGTGAACGCGGCTATGAGGGCGCGGCCCCTCTCGTGAACGCCGCAAGAAAACCCGGCGTCTGGCAGTCCTTCGACGTCATTTTCCGGGCGCCCCGCTTTGATGTGTCGGGAAAGAAGAGCGCCAACGCAGTGTTCGTTAAGGTGGTGCACAACGGCGTCCTAATCCATGAAAACGTGGAGGTCACCGGCCCCACCCGCGCCTCCCTGTTCGAAGACGAAAAGCCCCTGGGTCCGCTCATGCTCCAGGGCGACCACGGTCCCGTTGCCTACCGCAACCTCTGCATTCAGCCAGTTGCGGTCCCGACGCCATAAATTTGTCGCCAAACGCGGGGAATGCGCCCTGCCGGAGGGGTGTTGAGACTTGGCGAATGGTTTGAGGAAACGACATTGTTTATATTGACGGGGTGTTCTGCTATAATCCCGCGGTTTTTAGAGACAGCATGACGTGTGCTGAATAATTCAATCGATCAAGGAAAGGGATAACCGTGGCCATCAAGTACTATTGTCCGAAGTGCCACAAGCGTTTCGTCGAATGGGGAGCCAAGAAGTCGGGTTTCAAGTGCCCCGATGCGGAGTGCGGGCAGGAAGAACTCAAGCTTATGGACTCGACCGTGCTCATTGAGGCGGTTGAAAAGCCCAAACTCAAACGGGTCAAGCGCAAGAAGACACCACCCGTGCCGCTCGGCGAGGATTTCGACGTGGATGAGGGCATGGTTGTCATGCCTCTCGAGGACGAAGATTTCGAGGATGTCGAGTCGGAAGAGGAAGAGGCCGAGACCGAGGAGGTCGAGGAGGTCGAGGAGGTCGTCGACGGCGTGGACGAATTTGTCGTCGTTGAGGACATCGTTGGGGTCGAGGATGTGGATGTGGATGACACCATCGGCGACGATATCGAGGAGTTCGACGGCGACGAAATGCCGATCGAGGAGGAAATCTAGCCGCCGGAACGGCTGGATGACGCTGAAACAAATACGCCGCACGGCGTCCCGTTTCCCGCGGGATTCCGTGCGGCGTTGTGTTTATACCGTGGCGGAGGGGCCGCCGCGCAGTTTCACTTGGCCGCCGCGCCGTTCTTCGGGTCGAGTCCGGGCGGTACCGGGCCCGCGGCCTTGCGGGCCTCCGCCTCGGTGGACGCGACCAGAATCTTGTCAAACTGCAGCGAGAATTTAAGCGCGGGAACGGCCGACCGGAACCCTTCGCGCAACAGTGTGGACAGTGTGGCGTCTTTGGGCACGGCAATGGTCAGTTTGCGCTGCGCTTCCGGGATGACCAGCGCCTCCGGGTCCACCGCAAGCACGACCTGCGCGCGGTCGGCCAGGTCCTTGAGAACGGTGAGCGCGTCCTGGTCTTTGAACTCAAGCGGGGCGCCCGGTATGGGCGCCGTCAGCTTCTTGTTAAACTCGGCGGAGATTTCCTCGGCCACCATCACATCGCTGCCGGCCGCCTTGTCAGGCTCCGCCGTCTTTGCCGAAGGCGCATTGGCCGGATTCTCATATTTGATGTCGGCCACCAGTTTGCGCGGGATTTTCATGACCGGCTGGCCCGCGGCATACTCAACCTCAACCATGCTCGGGGTAACGCGCAGCACCTTTACGCCGCGCAAAGTTTTTCCGCTCTTCAGAGAAACGGTGTCGCCCTCTATCTTAAACGTGGATGCGCTGTCCTTGCCCGCCGCCGCAGGCGCCGTTTCCTCCCCTTTTTCGCCGCTGCCCTTTTCATCGGCTGCGGCTGGGGCGTCTTCCTTCAGCGCCCCCCCCTTGAGCACATGCGCCTTGGGAGCGGCGCCTTTGTCCGCATCGGCGGGGGCGGCAACCGCGCCCGAACTCTGCGCCAGACTCGCCCCGCACAGCATCAATGCAGCCACCGCGCAAACAAGACAGTACTTCATGCTCATGGAGTGTATCCCTCGCTTGTCATGACACCGCACGCATTCTAGAACCCGGCCCGGCCCATTTCAACTTTGTGCCCGGTCATCTGAAACATTAACGGTCCCGCCCCATTTCCCGCAGGGCAAGCAGGGGAGTCTTTGGAAAGATTCCGTGCGGGTTGCGGGGGGGCATGAACGTGCGGATTGGACAACAGCCCCTGTTTCTGCCGACTGTTGAATAAACTCTTGACGCGGCGGTAAGGAATGCTTAGAATAGGGCATGGGCAGGCGATGTGCTCGGCAGCTATCGGCAACTCGCCAAGGTTTGTCGGCCTCATGACGACAATTGAATGGTGCGGTCAGTGATGTGGTGGCGTCGGTTTGAAGGTGCCTTTGAAAAGCGGAGGCCCATTGTTCACTGTCGCGGGTTTGGAACCATCGCTGTCAACTAGGAACCGCGCGCTCCACGATGTCTCTAAATGCTGTTTCCAGCCAAAAGGACAGGTTTTACGCCATATGTGGATTTTGCGCGGGATAAACCAAGGGCCGGGCCGCCAAATAAAGTATTGACAGATTCTCATATTTATGATACTCTTTGTCTTGACAAGGAAGATATCAGACGCTTACCCGAAGGGTTTGAAGTCTGAAGACAGTCAGGCGTAACGTGTCGCGCGGGGATTGCGCATGGAATTCTGCGCGATGATTCTGAACCTGATGGAGCACGAAATCGTTGGGTTTCACAAGGCCTAAGAAAGCGATTGGTCTGGACATCGGCACACATTCGGCGAAAGCCGTGCTGATGTCGCGTTATGGGGGGCGGTTGCGCGTTGAAAGCGCTCTTCACGTCCACCTTGACCGCAGCCTGGTCAACAATGACCCTGTCGGCGCGCAGGCGCTGGCTACCCGGGAGGCCGTGCGAACGATGCCTGCGGGCCAGTGCCTCGTGGTGGCCGCGCTTGCGGGGCAGTCCGTGGTGGTCCGCTACCCCCGCCTGACGAACGTACCCAAAGACCAACTGGAAAATGCGGTTTCCCGCGAGGCGGCGCACAACATACCCTACGACCTGAACGATGTGTTTCTGGACTGGTCGTTGCTGGATGAGGTAAAGGGGGAGGCAACCACGCAGCAGCTTAAGGTGCTGCTCGTGGCGGCAAAACACGAGGTGATCGACTCGCGCATGCAGGTGCTGAGCGCCGCTGAGGTGCAGTGCGGCGTGCTGGGTGTCGATTCACTGGCCCTGGCCGACGCCGCCGAAGCCTGCGACTTTCTGCGGGTCGGCGAAACGGTGGCCATCGTGAACATCGGCCTGAGCGCCGCATGCGTGCATTTTATCAAGGACGGCGTCTCGAACTTCATTCGCGAGGTCAACTGGGGCGCGCGCGAGATGGTTCAGGCGATTGCCAAAGACCGCCGGTGCAGTTACGAGGACGCGGTGCGCATGTTGGAGGAATACCAGTACACGGCGCCCCCGCTTCCGGTCGCCGTGGATGCGGACGACATTCCCATGGCCCAGGAGATTCCGGCGGCAGTGCCGGTGAGACCGGCCTCCGCCTCCTCGCTGTTGGACCCGCTTGACGATGAGGCCTTTGAAATGACAAGGGGGGCGTCGACAGGGCGCCGCCCGTCGGAACGGCCGGCCGGCGCGGACCCGTTCGCGGCGCAGGCGACGATCCAGCAGCGCGAGCTGGCCGATGTGCTCGCGCCGTCACTGACGCGCATGGCCACGGAATTCCGCCGTTCCTTCGACTTTTACGAGCATCAGCTTTACGAGCAGCCGGTGACGCGCATCATCCTGTCGGGCGGCGTCGCCACGATGGGACTGGTGCGCGAGGCGCTCCAGTACGAGCTGGGTGTTGATGATATCGAGAGTGCACGGCCCGACGAGAGCGCATTGCTGTTTGGCGATGACGAATCCGTTCGGGACCTTCTTGAACAGCCGGCGCAGTTCATGGTGGCCATTGGCCTGGCGGCGCGCGGCATGGCCGACATTTCCGGATAGGGCGGACGAGCATGATACGCATCAACCTGTTGCCCCATCATCTGAGGCCGATTCAGCGGACTCCCCTGCCGTACATCCTGAGCGTGCTGGTGCTCGGCGCCATGCTCGCGTTCATGGGAAGCTGGTACATGAGCGTCCACGGCGAGTATGCGGCTGTCAACAAGAAATACGCGGCGGCAAACACCGCGCTGACCAATCTGGCGCCGGTGGTCGAGGAATACAACGGCCTGGTCAAGGAAAAGCTAAAACTGCAGGACAAGGTCGAAACCATCCGGCCCATTCTGCAGGACCGGCTCCTCTGGTCGCAGTGGATTCACCAGCTGGCCAAGCTGACCCCCGAGAACATCTGGTACAAGCGCATCAAGACGATAACGCGCAAGGTCCAGATGGACCAGCCCAAGATGGGCAAGAACGGGCAGCCCGAACGCGACGCGACCACGGGGCTCGTCATTATCGAGAAGGTTCCCGTGGACAAGCAGTTCCTCGAAGTGTCGGGATACGCGGTGGAGGACGAAAGCGGCCAGAGCAGCACGGCGGCGCTTGCCGAATCCACGCGCAACGACGAGGAGTTTAGCAGGAAGTTCACCATGTCGAGTCCGCGTATCGAGGACACCGACTTTGACGGGTACGCCGTGCGCGCGTTCACGTTCGAGTACGAGGTATTGAGAGGCTGATTCGGCCGTTGAGCGGCGCATTTTAGGCGCGCCGTCGGAACGAGAGGCAGACTGATGCTGGACATGTTAAAAGGCAAGGTGACCAGGCAGGACTGGGTCTATGTCGGCTCGATCATTGCGGTCACCGTCGTGATTGCCGGCGCCTTGTACTGGTTCGTCGTCATGGCGGAGCAGAACAAGGTCGTCGAGTGCAACCAGAAGCTGGGCACCGTCAGCCAGGAACTGGAAAGCGCGCGCAAAATTGAAAAGAACATCGCGGCCCTGCGCGATGAAAAAGTGCTGATGGCCCAGCTCTTCGACGATTTCCAGAAGCGGCTTCCGGAGGAGCGCGAAATTCCGAACCTGCTGCAGCGCTTCGAGAAGATGGGCGGCGAGATTGGGCTGCGGCTGGAAATGGTCCCCATGGACACCAAGATCGACCGGCGCATCGAAACGATTCCCTTCAAGGTCAAGGCCAAGGGGAAGTTTCATGACGTGGTGGCCTTCATAAATTTGCTTGAAAGCGACGAACGGTACCTCAAGGTGTCGGACATTGACATAGGCGAGGAAAAGGAAGGCGTCTCGGAGACCAATTTTGTGCTCAGCACGTTCCGATTCCTGCCGGACAAGGAAGGCGAGACCGGAGGTGCCAAGGGCGTGAACCAGCAGAACACGGCTCAGAACGCCGGGAAGAGTGCGGCGAATGGACGAGAAAAATAAAAAGCAAACCATCTTTGCTGTGGTGCTCGGCATCGTGCTGGTGGTCGTGCTGATCTACCAGTTCGGCCTGCTCGGTGGGTCCAAGCCGCCCGCTGCCGGTCCGGCCTCGGCCGTTGCCGCGGCGCCGGCGGGCGCGGGTGCGCCGTTCCCGGGCACCGCCGAAACGGCGGGCACCGCCGGACAGCCCCTGACCTTAGAGCACACCGACGTGGATGTCCGGGTGCTGCTGGCCAGTCTCAAGCAGGAGCCCATCAATTACAAAGATGTGCGCATCCAGCGCGATCCCATGCAGCCCCTGGTCGGCAAGGTGGCGAACCAGACCAAGGGCGCGGGACTTTCCGACCCCAACGCGCCGCCGGAACCGCCGGTCGGCGCGGGCGACACGCCACCGCCGCCCGACGCGAAACAGCAGAGAATCATCAGCGCCCAGGGTCACCGCATCACCGCCATTGTCTGGGATGCGCGCAGCCCGGTTGCCGTTGTGGATGATGAAATCGTCTCCGTGGGATACACCTACCCCGACGGGGTACAAGTGCACGCCATCGAACCCTCCCGTGTGGTCTTCAAGGTCGATGAGTCGCTTATCACCGTTGAAATGAAGGAAAAGTGAACCATGCCTCAGTCTTGCCACAGGTGCATTGCGTTGGCCGCGATGTTCGGCCTGGCACTGGCCGCATTCACGGCGCAAGCCGGTAGTGCGTCCGACCAGACCGGCGGTGCGGACCGTGCCGCTCAACTGACCCGGCAATTACAGGACGTGGCCGGAGATGCAAACGCGTCCGCCACCGCGTCCGGTGCCGGCCGCAGGGGCGTCCTGCGGGAGACCCTGACCGCGGTGGCCTCTCCCGAGGGGGTGCCGTCATCAGGCACGACCACGGCGCTTTCCTCCATGGAGAGCCCCGGGAGCGTCAGCGCCGCGCTTGGGGATGCTGACAACCCCCTTCCGAAAATTTCCCTTGAACCAATCGCTGACACATCTGAACCGCCCAGCGCCGGGGCATCCGACAACAATGGCATGCCGCAGGCTGCGCCCCCGCCAGATGGCGCGCCGGCCAGGCCCGACGACGGCAACGCGCCCCTCTTTAAGGCGCCAGGTGGCGACAAGGCGGCCGGGCCGCCGGCCAAGCCCGCCACTGACGCCAAAGACGTGAAGAGCGGTGACGACGCCAAGGGTGGGGCGGTGGAAAACCCGGCGCCCGAACCGCCCGCGCCCCGCGCGGCGCCGCAGCCCGCCACGACCGACGCAAACGCCTCGCTGGCGACGCACCTCCGCGCGCTGATACGCGGCAGTGAGGAAGGCACGGACCCGCTCTCCAAGGGCGGTGTGACCAGCGGCGGCCAAACCGCCGCCAAGCCCGCCGCGGACGATGCGGCCGAGATGGCCGCTCCGCCCGTGCTTCCCACGGCGACCATATCCGCCGCCGCCCCTGTCGCCCAACCGGTGCCCACGCTGGTGCCGCCCGCGGCCGCGCCGAATCCCGCGCCGATACCCATGGCCAAGACCGCGCCCCTCAAGAAATTCGAGGGCGACCCACTCAACCAGGTGGTAAACATCGACTTCCGTGAAATGGAACTGACCAACGTTGTGGCCCTGCTCGCGCAGAAGGCCGACATCAATGTCATCGCCGGCACAGACCTGCGCGGCACGGTGACCGCGAATCTTCGCAATGTTACGCTGCGTCAGGCGATGGAAACCGCCCTGCGCATGAACAACCTTGGCATGATCGAGGAAGAGCGCATCTACCGCGTGGTGTCGTACGAGGAGGCGGTGGCCGCCAACACGCGCACGGCGATGATAAAGCTGGAAACCGCCAAGGGCGAGGAAGTCAAAGAGGTTCTGAAGGAGCTCTCGGCAAACTGGCCGGACAAGGCCAACATCAGCGTTACCGTCAACAAGGGCCCCAACGTCCTCCTGCTGTCCGCCCCGAAGGCGCGGATCGATGAACTGACCGCCCTTGTCAAGGCGCTCGATGTCAGCAAGCCCGTGTTGCCGACCGTTACAGAGGCCATCTCGCTCAACTATGCAGAGCCGGAAGAAATGGTCAAGGCGCTTCAGAAGACCCTGACCCCGGGCATCGGCCAGGTCACGGGCGACAAGCGGTCGCGCCATCTGGTGGTCACGGACATGCCTGTGGTGATTGAGCAGGTCAAGGAGCTGATCAAGACGCTTGACAAGCCGGTCAAGCAGGTCATGATTGACACCATGATTGTCGACGTGTCACTGACCGATGCGGCCGACACCGGTGTGGACTGGCTGTTGGCGGCGGTAAGACACCAGAGCGCGCGCGACGCGGCCTTGGGCGGTCCCAACATCGGCAACCTGCAGGCGCTGGGCCTGGAATCGAACAACAGTGTTTTGCCCACCGCCGCCGGGTTGCTGAACTACGCCCTGCTTACCAACAATGTTGACTGGAAAGGCGTTGTAGAACTCGAGGTGCGCAACCAGAACGGGCGACTCCTGTCCAATCCGGTGGTCATGACCGTGGAAAACAAAGAGGCGGCCATCAGCATATCGCAGGAAATCCCCTACACCGACCTGTCGCAGACCAGCAACGGCGGCTCGCAGACCAGCACCCGCTTCAAGGACATCGGCACCATCTTTACCGTCACCCCCCAGGTCACCAACGACAACCACATTATCGCCAGACTTGAGGGCAAGGAAAGCTTTACGAACGGCGAGTTCAAGGGTGTGCCCATCGAGGACAAGCGCCAGATCGCGTCCACCATGCGCATGTCCACCGGCCAGACCATCTTTATCGGGGGCCTGCGGAAAGGCTCGGGCACGACGTCAATCAAAAAGATTCCCATTCTGGGTGACATTCCGGTGGCCGGCTTCTTCTTCAAGACCAACCAGCAGACCCAGAAACTGCAGGATTTGCTGATATTCATCACCTGCAACGTTATCGAGGATGACGTTCCGCTGACGGACCGCCAGAAGCAGATCATCAAAGACATGAATCCCGGGGACGAGACGGATGCCTGGGGCGAGTCCATGCAGGACTATTTGCATCCCAAGGACAACAACAAAGTCAGGTTCAAGTACCGTCGCGGCGAGTAACCCTCGCGAGTCTTGACGCATGCTTTAGAACGGGGCGTTCGCAGGGCCTGAGTGGCCGGTGGACGCCCCGGTTTTTTGAGGCAGACCGGCCGCCTCAGTGTCCGCGTCAGGCTGTGGGCGGACAGCCCGTTGGCCGGTGCGGCACAAAGGGGGTACAATAACAGTCCGGCCATGGCGGCCGAAGAGGTGGACAGGCATGGACGCAGACAGTATCGAAAAAATCGGCAGTATCATCCGAAATGTCGAGCAGGTCGTTTTCGGCAAGCACGAGGTCGTGAAACTGTGCGTGGTCGGCCTGCTTGCCCGGGGCCATCTGCTCATTGAGGATGTGCCCGGCATCGGAAAAACCACACTCGCGCAGAGCATCGCCAAATCGATTGACTGCTCCTTTACGCGCATCCAGTTCACCAGTGACATGCTGCCTTCGGACATCCTCGGCGTCTCCATTCTCAACCCCCGCACCACCGAGTTCGAGTTTCGCCGGGGGCCCATATTTGCCAGCGTGGTCTTGGCCGACGAGGTTAACCGCACCCCGCCCAAAACACAAAGCGCGCTGCTGGAGGCCATGAGCGAGTACACCGTCTCCATCGACGGCATCAGCCACGAACTGCCCCGGCCGTTCATGGTCATCGCCACCCAGAACCCCATCGAGCATGAGGGTACCTACACCCTGCCGGAATCGCAACTGGACCGGTTCATGCTCCGCGTGGAGGTGGGCTATCCGCCGGAGGAGGATGAACTTCGGGTCATGCGCCGCCATGACCCAATGGATGCCATTGCCAATCTGCAGCCCGCAATTTCCGCCTCCGAACTTATTGCCCTGCAGGGTCTGGTCAGCGAGGTTCGGGTGGATGACAGCGTCCAGCAGTACATGCTCCAAATTGTGCGCGCCACCCGTGCCCACGAGCAGATACGCCTTGGCGCGTCGCCCCGCGGCTGCCAGGGGCTCTACGAGGCAAGCCAGGCAAGGGCGATGGTTGATGGGCGCGACTATGTTACTCCCGGCGATGTGAAGGCGCTGGCCGCCCCCGTGCTGGGCCACCGCATTCTCGTGCGCGCGCGCGGCGCCGACCTTTCCGCGTCTGCCCGAGAGCGCGAGCGCATTGTCTCCGAAATCGTCCAGAACACCAGGATTCCAGTGTAAATGCCATATATGCCGTAAGTCATTTATCTGCAATTGCCTATTTGTCAATCAAAATCGGATTCCCTGTTAATAGGCTCAGGTTTTAGGGTGCACCTATCCCCCCGTCTTGGCTCGCACCACGTTGTGATTGCTCAGGCTTCTCTCCCCGCACGGCATGACCCTCTGAGCACAGAATAATCGCACCGCCATTTCTGTTTTCTGGTTCCAAAAGCATCTCGACATGGGTGTCTGAATACAAAGTCCCCTGCCCCAGGAAACGAAAAGAAAGTCCAGTCACCTTCCAAAGTTCAGAAAATAGTCCACAGTCATCCCATAGAAATTTGAATCAGCCCCTATTCAAATCCCTGTGGGATAACTGTGAACTGCTCTGATTAATAGGTCGCATGGGAGAATGACGATAAATGCGACTAACCGCGATGAAGAGTTTGAGTGTAAGGTCTTCCTGAATCGTTTCTTCGACAAAGACCCGGTTTCGGGCGTATGCCCCGCTGCGCGGAGCTACCCATCTCCACCATTCTTGCCATAACAGCACCCAGTCCGCCCCCCCTTGCGGCCTGGCATCCGCGGCCGCAAGCATGTAGCATCGGAATGATACATGCTTGCGCTATAATGTCAAGAAGAAAATGGAGGCCCGGAAAGAAATGGAACGGAGCGCGCAGATTGAGCGCAGGATTGTGAAAATTAAGCAGGCGCTGGCGGACCTGGGCGACATGCGACCGGGTTCGCTCTCAACGCAAACTCGAAGCTGGGGCGGACAGTACTGCCAGTTAAGCTACACCCACTTGGGAAAGGGCCGTACTGAATACGTCCCCCAGGAACGCCTTAACACGGTCAGGCAACAACTGGCAAACCACAACAAGTTCAAAGACCTTGTCCAGGAATGGGTGGCTCTCGCCATAGAGTTCTGTAAGCTAAAAGCGACACAGGACCAAAGGCCATAGACCGAGAAATCGGTACTTTAAAAATATTAACAATATGGAGATAATATAAGGTTAGAAGTACAGGGTTTTCCTTGACACCGTGTGCAAAATATGTTAAGAAATATGGGTTAGGATCGCAGGAGTATTTTGGGTGCACTTTCAGGGTTAACTCTTGTGCGAAGGGTGAGAGTCTTTCCGCGAGGGGAGCCGTAAGACTAAGGAGAGGTAGTCATGCGGAAAGGTGTAACTATCGTTCGCGCGAACATGGTGTTGTCAGTGTGCCTGCTGTGTGCGGCACTGGCGCTCACTGGAGGCGGGGTGTGCGCCGTGCTTTCGGTGAATGCGAAGCCCATGGGCGAGGGAAAGCCGGTTGCTCCTGTGATTCCTGCCGAAAGCTCCGCCGGGGAGAGCGGTATGGGGCAAGTGATGGTGCAATGGTGGCGCGACACGGCTGCGGCCCATGGGACTCCAACGCCCGAGACGGTTCGGGCCGAGGCCTTGGCAACACCGCCTGTGGACAACGCTGCGTCAAGGGTGCCGGGAACCGTGGTGACTGCAGACACGCCCGCTGTGCTGCCCGTACATCTCCCGGCTTCGGCGGTCAGCGTGGAACAACTTGGCCTGACTTTTCCCGGCCTGGCGATCAACGCCCGGACTCGGACTCAACTGGATGCGCTGTCGAATGTGACCGTGGGTATCACGACATTCGCTGTCGACCAGGGGATCAAGAACGCGGTTGGCCTGTCAGAAAAATCGCCATCCGCGCAAAAGGACAGCGGCGAGGGCGAGCCCGACCTCAGCACCTTTGACCTTGTTGCCGACTACGACACATTCCTTGCCTTGGTCAGTCCCGGCAGCGATCCCCACACCGCAGACATCAATGCCTATGGTCTGGACGAAAACGGCGCCGCATCCTTCGGCACCGGTGATGGTATCCCCGACAGGGCACAGATACTCATCCTTCAGCAGGTGCTGAAAACGCCGGGTATTGAGTTCTCCGGAGGGGCGAGCCACACAACCGCCGTGGCGCGTTGGCAGGCCATTTGGGCCTCTTTTCCCGCAGAGGGCAGCTCGATCGAGGGCGTTACCGCGGAACAGTATGCGAGTGTGCGGCGGGTGATTGTGAGTGTGTGTATGTTCGGGGACACCGCATCAGTCCAGTTGGGCCTGACCTTGGGCGGGCTGATCGGCTGGGTTCCCATCGACGAGGCTGCGCAGCGCAGCCTGTTCACGCCCATGCCCTGGCCCTTTAGCGCACAGGGCAACTTTAACGGCACAGCCACCGGCGCGGCTTACTGCAATTCGGCCAAGTGGACCATCGCACAGGAACATGCCGCCGCTGCCACCAGCCCCGTTGCGCCGACTTTTGACGAGATTGCCACCGCCTACGGTGCCATGCTGGGCGCGGACTTTGTCAACGCGCAAAGCACGGCGACTCAGTTTCATACCCTGAATATTCAACTTTGCGGGCAGCTTGTCTGCCCGACGCTGGGGCGCTTGGACCTGGCCGAGGGCATCGGAACCAACCTGACCGCCGTGCCCGACACCTCCTGGCTTTTCGACCACTGGGAACTGACCCCCGAAGGCGGCTCTACCAGCATCGTGACCACCCAGGCGCTCACGGTGCCCCCGTGCTACGGCAACATAGCCGTGCGCGCCGTCGCCAAACCCGACGCCACCGCCAGGATCGACACCGTATTTCGTGACAGGCACTTGGAACAGGCGGTGCGTGTTGCGGTGAACAAGCTGACCGGGGATGTGTTCTGGGCAGACGTGGAAGGGCTGACCGGGCTTGATGCCCGGGGACTGGGAATTGCCGGCACGGATGGACTCAACTATCTGACCTCACTCACCTATCTGGATTTGCGAGACAACCAGATCATCGACATCACACCCCTGGCCGCGCTGACCGGACTGGGCATGTTGATGCTCGGACACAACCAGGTAGTTGATGTGGCGCCCTTGGCCGGTCTGTCCGGCCTGGTGATACTTGATCTGGGCTGGGGCATGGACAGTCTGTCCATCTGGGACCGATGGGCCGCCCAGGGCGAGGCCAACCAGATTACCAGCATCAGCGCCCTGTCGAGCCTCAATAATCTGAACATTCTAGACCTGTGCGGCAACAACATCTCCAGCCTTGACGCAGTTTCCGCCATGACCTCCCTGCAAGTGCTGTTGGCGGACGGTAATCCCGTGCGCGACTATGACTCCGTGGGGGCCTTGGACAGTCTCTACCTACTATGCGTCCAGAACACGGGCATGACCGACACGATCCTTGCCAGCCTGCTGCTCGACAACGGCACACCCAAACTGCCGGGGCTGGGCGGCATAGGCCTGAGCGCCAATCCCGCCCTGACCACACTGGCCCCGCTGGTTGATTATGCCAATCTCACGGGGTTGCTCTGCGGAGACAATGCCGAGTTGGCCAATATCACCGACCTGTCCGGACTGTCCAGCCTAGGCGTCGTTATTCTCGGCAACACCAAGGTGACAGAGCTTGCCAGCCTGAACGCCCTGAGGACCCAGGACTTGGGCGGCGCACTCATACTGCGGAACAACCCCCACCTATTTGACAATGGCGGCGCTCCGTGCACCGATGTTGAGCTCATTGAAGCAATGGGCAACACGGTGGACTGCGATTTTGCCTGTGGAACGCAGAAGCTGCTGACCACAACCGTCTCGCCGACATTGAATGCCGGCGACGTCGCCCCCTTTGTTGGGAGCCGTCCCTACGCTGCGAACGCCGTGGTGCAGGTCCAGGCAATGCAGAGTAACCCCGCCTACTGTTTCTCGCACTGGACCGGCCCAGTCGCCGACCCGGCAAGTCGAAACACGGCGGTGTACATGACCGGGGACCGGTCCGTGAGTGCCGTGTTCATCCCTTACGGCGACGGCATGCTGACCATGCTCGCCCCGAAGACCTATGAAGTGAATGCACAGGGCGCACGCGTCCCCGGAACCGAGCGGGATGTGCCGGGTGTGGTAACGCCCGCACCCGGCCAGTGGAACTGCCGGCTTGGCGAGACGCGCCATTTGCGCGCCGAGGCCAAGCCCGGTTGGGGTTTCTTGTGCTGGTGCGATGCCGACTATACGGTTGTGGACTCGACCCATGACTATGATCTGGTCATGACAGGCGACCGCACCGTGCGGGCGATCTTTATGCCGGCCAAGTGGACGCTCTACATGTATGGGCAAAACGGTGCGGGCACAATCACGCCGCCGCTGGGGCTCATGTATTGTGCCGCTGGACAGCAGGTGCCGCTCCACGCCGAGGCGGACCCTGATTACTGTTTTACCGGGTGGTCCGGTGGTCCGTCAGGCCAGAGCGGTTTCCAATACAATGCCGCCGACACAATGATCATCATGGACGCGGATTACACGCTGTGGACCACATTTACCGCTTGCGACCAGCTTCCCCTTACTGTGGGCGTGGAGGGGTTTGGCGATACCAACCCTGCGGTCGGCACGCACTACTACTCAACCGGTACCACTGTGTCATTGACTGCTGTTCCTTATCCAGGTTGGATGTTTGACCATTGGACGGGTGATCTGGCAGACACAGCCAATCCCGCATCTGTCACCATGGACACGGCCAAGACGGTCACGGCGGTGTTTTCCATCGATTTTGCCGATGGCAATTTGTTGTCGGTTATTCGGCAGGCCATAGGCAAGCCTTCCGGCCCCATTTACGTTGGCGACCTCACCGGCCACACGGAACTCGACACAACAGGATGTCAGATTACCTCATTGCAGGGACTCCAATACTGGAACGACCTCGCTGTGTTGACCGTCAACAATGCCACGCTTGACTCTGAAACACTCGACCTGACGCCTCTGGAGGCGCTCAACAATCTGCGAGAGGTGTCTTTCCAGAACGTTCGTTTCGCGTCTGTTGCCCCGCTGGCATGTTTAGGCACAGTGGAAAAGCTGGTGCTGCACGATTGCGGCCTGACCGACATCGCCCCGCTGGCAACCATGACAGGACTCAAAGAGCTTGACCTTGCCCAGAACCGGATTGGCGACCTGGTTCCGCTTCAGGGCCTGATTCTGCTGGAAGCTCTTGACTTGTCCCGAAATGCCGCGCCCGCGCCGGCCACCGGCCCCGCATTCTCCAGCGAAGCCCCGCTCGCTGGACTGACACCGCTCGTGGGGCTCACGCAGTTACGGAACTTGTCTCTGGCATACAACCGCCTTGAAGAGATCGCGCCGCTGGCCGGCAACACCGGTTTGGGTTCAGGCGACATCGTCGACCTTTCAGGCAACCCCCTCAGCCCAGCATCACTTTGCGGTGCCGTGCAGACAATGAAGGATAACGACGTCACCGTTTTCCACGAGGGAGTATGCACCCACATCTTCACGCTCCAGATCACCGGCAACGGCTCGGTGGGCATGGCCCCGGGACAGTATTCTTACCCGGCGGGTCAGACCGTGGAGTGCCTTGCCCAGGCCGATTCTGGCTGGGTGTTTGATCGTTGGGAGGGAGGCACCGTGGCATGCCCCCGCGCCAAAGCGCAGACCTTCACCATGGACCAGGCTGTCACTGTAACGGCAGTCTTCATCGCGGTTCCCCAGGAGGAAATTCCGGCCAACGAGATTACAATCGCAGACCCAAATCTCAAACTGGCCATATTTGCGGCCATAGGGCGCCACTCCGCACAGGCCACCGACCCTCTATATCTCAAGGAGGTTGTCTGCCTGCAATACCTTGATGCATATAATAGCAGGATTACCAGTCTTGAGGGCATCCAGAACTGCCGGGCGCTTCAGGAAGTATTTATCTACGAAAACCAAATTACCGATGTGTCCCCGCTCACTGCTTTGGGTGAACTGACGCATGTGGAGTTAGGCGGCAACCCGCTCGCCAGCGCGGCGCCGCTTACCCAGATTTGCGGACTGCAGGAACTGCATATAGATAATTGTGGCCTTGTCTCGCTGGACTTCTTGCCTGGACTGGATTCTCTGCAGCTCTTGGATGTTAGCGGTAATCCCGTCGGCAACAGTGAAATGGAGCATATTGAGGCACTGACGAGCCTGCATGCACTTGGTATTGGCCAAACAGGAATTACCACACTGGAACCGCTCTCCGGTCTTTCTTTACTCGACACGGTTTATGCCCCAGAAAACGCCATCACAGATTTGTCTCCATTGGCGAACCTGACAGGCTTGCAGGCATTGGTGGCATCCTCATGCATGATTACAGACCTCACGCCGCTTGCGGGACTGACCCAGTTGGGCATTCTGCTCATAGACCAGAACCCCAATCTTGCAAGCCTTGCGGGCCTGGAAGGCATGACAAGCCTAAACTGTCTATATGCTTCCTCGTGTGCTCTTGATGATATTGGCATCGAAAGTCTGGGGGATGCCAACCTGACCATGCTGCAGTGGCTTGCCTTGGGCAATAATGAGCTCGTGGACATCCAGCCGCTGGCGGACAACGCGGGTATCGGCACCGGTGATTTCGTGGACCTTGAGGGAAACCCGCTGAACGACCAGTCCAAATGCACGCATATCCCCGCACTTCAGGCACGGGGGGTGGACGTGCATCCCTCCAATGCGTGTGGGTACAAACTCATGGTTGAAGTTCAGGGCCAGGGCTTCGTGACACAGAATCCGACGGGATCGCCTCTGAGACCGGGCACCCAGGTGACCCTTACCGCAACACCACCGGCCAATCCCGCGAAGTGGTACTTCGACCATTGGGAGGGCGATCTGACCGGAACGGTCAACCCTGCCACCGTCTCCATGGATGCGGACAAGACCGTCAAGGCGGTCTTCAAGCCCTATGACCACACTCTCACCGTAGAAGTGGAGGGCGACGGCACCCCAACGCCCGGTGTTGGCACTCATTACTACAGCAGCGGAGATGTCGCCTCTTTCTCCGTCGCGCCAGCGGCAGGGTACATGCTGGACCATTGGGAAGGCGACCTGGAGGGGGCCGGCCACAGTCCGCAGCTAACCATGAACCATGACTGTTCAGTAAAGGCTGTCTTTGTGCAAGGCACGCTTAGGGCAGCCTTTAAGGCATTGCCCAGGGTAGGCCTGCCTCCCCTTACAGTGGCGTTCGCGGACCAGTCCTCATGGCGCGATCATCCAGCAACCGCCTGGGAGTGGAACTTCGGTGACGGCACGGATATTGACAGCGCGGCTTCGCCAACCCATGTGTACCAGTCCCCGGGAATCTACAGCGTGTCGTTGAAGGTTACGTCCAACGCTGGAAGTGATACCCTGGTGCGGGAACACTACATTCACGCGCAATCGCTTCCCACGGCATCCTTTACCGCCGCGCCGTTTAGCGGTGTTGCGCCTCTGGACGTTACATTCACGGATGCATCACTTCCGGGAAACACGCCCCCCATCTTGAGGCGGGAATGGAAATTCGGTGACGGCGGCACCAGTACCGCGGCTTCTCCAACCCATGCGTACCAATCCTCCGGAACTTACGACGTGTCGTTGAAGGTCACCACCGCAGCGGGAAGCAATACCCTGACGAAGACGAGCTATATCTACGTGCAATCGAGACCCACGGCTTCTTTTGTCGCTTCGCCATCGGGCGGGCTCGCGCCTTTAACCGTTCACTTCACGGACACTTCAGTTTCGCAAAACGCGTCCCCCATTGTGCGGAGACACTGGGACTTTGGAGACGGCGCAACAAGCACTGAACAGTCGCCCCAACACATCTATGCGGTGCCAGGCGTCTACACCGCCTCGTTGACTGTTGAGAATCTCTTCGGGCCGAACACTTGTACCAGAACGATTCACGCTGTCGAAACGCTTGCGCGCCTCTATGTCGTTCCGCCGGGGACGGCCAGGGACGGACTTGCCCCAGGTTGGGCGGACGCGTTTGAAAGCATCGGCGATGCTGCGGAGCAACTGGGCCTGTATCCTGACGCAGAAATATGGATAGCCCAGGGGGTCTATAACGAAAGCGTTGCAATCCACGAATGCGGGTTCAATGAAGGCCATGCCTGGGTGTACGGCGGCTTTTCCGGAACCGAAACAGCGCTTGAGGATCGCGATCCGGCGGCTCACCCGACGATTCTCGACGGAAGCGGAAAAGAGCCCTTCTATTTTGATAATAGGGGCGCGATTCTTTTCCTTAACGGGGAAATGGCGGTTGTTGACGGTCTCACGGTTACCGGAAGCAGCGATTGTGGTGTTGCCACGGGTGATGGTGTCAATGCCACCATTTCCCATTGCACCCTGGCGGGTAACGCGGGATACGGTGTATTCCTTGGAGCCCCCATTTATGACGACGGCGGCCGTGTTGAACTCTCCAACTGCGTTGTGAGCGGCAATGGTGGTGGTGTCACAGGCATCCGTATGCAGGCTATCATCAAGAATACCCTGATTACCGGCAACGCGAGATGCGGAATAGAAATCAATACGCCGCCAGGCTTTTGTGACAAGAGCAACAACTTGAAGCCCCAAAGCACAACGGGTTCCCGACTTTGGCAAGGGCCAACGAACGGCTTCGCGTCGAACGACTGGGCAAGGAAGGAGCATTCACCGCAGGAACTGGATGCCGCGTTATCAGCCAAAGATGGGGCGATCAACGATCCAACCAGACTCTTAACGAAGTCCGGACAGGCGGAATGGACCGTTCTTGTCTATATGGATGGTGACAATGACCTTGAAGAATATGCCATTGCCGACTTTCTGGAAATGTCGGAGATTGGCTCAGGCGACGAGTTCAATATTGTGGTTCTGTTTGACCGCTCCCCAGACTATGCCACAGCCTATGACAATTGGACGGGCGCCCGTCGTGGAATGGTGAGAAGTGGGGACACGCCTGGCCTTGCATGGGGGACGGCGGTTGGCGGCGATGTCAACATGGGCAACAAACAAACCCTGACGGATTTTTGCCAGTGGGGCATGTCGAGCTATCCGGCGGCGCGGTATGCCCTGATCCTGTGGAACCACGGGGGAGGCTGGAGCAAGAGTCTTACGCTTCAGGCGCGCCCGTTCAAGGAAATCTGCTATGACTACACGAGCGGGTCCGTGTTGAGCGTGGCGGACGTGAAGGATGCCATTTGCGCTGCCACTTTCACAAAGCCATTCAGTTTGATCGGGTTCGATGCCTGCCTAATGGGGATGGCAGAAGTCGCCTATGAGATGAGCCAGACACAGGCCTCCGTAATGGTTGCGTCGGAAGACCTGGAACCGAGCAACGGATGGCCGTACGCGGACGTGTTTGCGCAACTCAAGGTATCGCCAGCGATGGGCCCGGCGCAATTAGGGGCCATCATCGTTGATTCTTATTACAATTCCTATGGCCGCAGCCAAACAATGTCCGCTGTGGACCTCAGGGAAATGGGCACCGTCGTGGAGGGGATCACGGCCCTTGGATGCTGCATTCCACGCGACGAGAGCAGCAACCCGCGCAACTGTGCCGCAAAGGCCACGGAACTGATGACGGCGCTGGACAAAGCGGTGATACGCGAGCGGCACGGCGATGACTGGGATGGAAGCCATGGGTTGTCCATCTACTTCCCCAACGATGCCTTCCCAGTCCCGGAATACGAGGGCATCGCCTTTGACAACGAGAGTTCCTGGTACGAGTTTCTTGAGAGCTTTGCGGGTCTGCCCACTGATTCGTGGGTCCGTCAGGCGCGCGATGGCGTGAAAACCTACGGGCCGGAAGCAGACTATGCCGATCTCTACGCCTTCTGCGATGCTGTGGCCGGCCTAGCCCAACAGCGTGATAGTCACCTCAAAGTGGTCAACTGCACGATTGCAAACCAGCCAGTGGGAATCTTTGTGGCAGACAAGCCTTTTTGCGCGGATGTCAATTATGCATTCGAGGCCGTCAATACCATTTTTGCCAACCATGGCGAATGCGGTGTTTGGGAGGCACGGGCGGATGCCATAACGCAACTGGATAATTGCCTCTTCTTCCAAAATGCCATTGACTACCGCGCCAAGGGCACCACGGAACTCACAGGTCCAGGGGCCATTGATGCCTATTTTGGGTGGCAGTCATTCAACGCCGGCGGCGACCCAAAATTCCTTTTACCCGTTATCAACGCACAGCTTGCACTGGCGGGAGAGCAACCCGAGAACGATCCCAATAGAACCAAGTTTACCGCCACGGGACTTACGGCGGGCGCCCTGGTTGGAAAAATCCTGAGATTGCCGCCCCTGGAGGGTCAGTCGGGGGAATCACTCATCGTTGCCAACACGGCCACCGAAATCGAGGTTCTCGGCCCTGTGGCGGCCGCACTTCGCTCTGTGCAGCCAGTTCCTTCTGTGTTTCTGGATTGTGCCGACTACCACATTACCGATGGTTCAGCCGCGATAGACAAAGCCGATCCGTCCAAGGCACCGCCAGAGGATATCGACGGAGACCCGCGCCCTGGCCCCGATGATGAGCTTGTGGACATCGGGGCCGATGAGGCCAATTCTTCATATGGCGGACTTCCCGAAACAGAAATCTGCAACCTGCCTGACAAAATGAGAACGCTGTCGTTCTACCTGCCTTATCGTGTCCTCGGCTCTTCGGCGGAGATCACCAGCGTTGTGCTGTGGTATCGGTATACGAACGCAGATGAAGTAACAGGACCATGGACGCCGTATCCAGGCCTACCGCATCCTCATGACCCCGCCGACCTCCGAATGCCATTTGACGCACTCGCGGTCGATGGCGAGGGCACATACGAGTTCTATTCAATCGCCACGGACGTGAATGGCAGAACGGAGCAAGACCTGCGGACCGCGGACGCCAAGGTATGGGTAGTTCAAGAGTACCCGGACAACCGAATTTATGTCGACTGCGGTGCCAACAGCGGTGGCAAAGGAAAGAGCTGGGACGATGCCATCGGCGGGCCTGACGGTCTACGCAAAGCCCTCGAAATTGCCAGCCAACTGCAGATTCCCGAAATATGGGCAGCGCAGGGCACGTATGAGACCAATGAGTACGCCGGCATTGCCCTTCAAAGCAATGTCGCGATCCATGGCGGATTCCTGGCTGGACAAACCGCGCTGTCTGACAGGGATCTGGCGGCGCATCCGTCCATCATTTCCGGCGGTGGTGACTGCGCCGTCGTCGTAAACGCGTACGGAGTCAAGAACGCCCGCTTGAACGGTTTCACGGTCACAGGGTGCACCGCATACGCGGGCATCTACTGCAGCCTTGTCGCGGGGGATGTCGTCTTTGAAGACTGCACGCTGACAGGTAATGGCGGTAGAGGCATCGAACTTTACAACGACGGTTCTCCCACGATTGTAAGTTGCACCATAAGTGACAACGCCTTTGACGGCGTATTGTCGGGGTTTGGCTCGTATCCACACATTGTGGGCTGTCAAATAAGCGGGAACGGCGGGTGCGGGATCTGGGGGACTGGCGTTCCATTGGGCTCAGGGTGGAATCCCGGCGATGATGGCGGCGTGGAGATTGAAGACTGCGTGATTTGCAGGAATGGCCTTGACGGAGTAGTCGGCTCAAACCGGAGCGCCATAAGTGTAAGCGGTAGCTTCATTTCCGGAAATGGTTCAGAAGCACATTCCGCTCCGGACGACCCGGATCTTCCACTTCCTCCCACGGGAAATCTGAACCTCTGGGACGCCGGCAACGTGGCGGTTACGAACTGCGTGATATCGCAAGGGTACGCCTATGGCGCCTATCTGGGGTCGGGCACGGTCGCAAACTGCACGATTAGTGACAACGCAGGACCGGGAATTAACGCAATATACGGTCGAGGGTGCCCGGCGGAGGTCGTCAACTGCATCCTCGCGAGCAATGGAGGACCTGGTATTGTAACGGATGTCTATGGGGAAAATACCGAACCGGAGTCTTGCCTTTTCTATTCTAACACCGGTTTCGACTATGACGATGGCATGCCGGAGGGACAATGCGTTGGCGCGATAAGCCTTACGGGTTTCCTGGGCAAGGAGGCTGGCAATGTCGACGGAGATCCGTCTTTTGCCCCGCCCATCAGCGGCACATGGGCCCACATCTCGCGCCAAGGAGATGATCTCGTCCTGACAGCGGCCGATTCCGCGGCGTTTGCCAACCAGAATCTTGCCGGCCATCGCGTCAAAGTAGACACTTCCCGCAAAGATTGGATACGCATAATCTCAAACAGTCCCAGTGCAGTGACAGTGCGCGCAAATGACGTGCGCTTTGCCGTGCCAGTCGGTACCGGGTTTGAAACCGACGGATATCACCTGCAGAACGGATCCAATGCCATTGGCCGCGGTCACAAATCCGCGGCGTCGCCGCCCAAAGACATCGACGGCGATGACCGGTCTAAGGAAAGCGGTGTGGACATTGGCGCGGACGAAGCCCCCCCCAGCTGGCTGGCGCCACCGCAGACCTACCTGGTCAACGTGCCGGCCGTTTCCGTAACGGGGCAAGTCTGCATGGAATACGTTGTCGAACCAGGCTCTGCGCCAGTGGTCTCACTTGACCTCTGGTACAGAAGCATTAGAGAGACGAACTGGCACCAAGGCGGCACATTTGACGTTCCCGTCGAACCCAATCCCAGCGACACTGTCTGCTT
The DNA here is from genome assembly GCA_903902895.1 of Candidatus Hydrogenedentota bacterium. Classification (GTDB taxonomy): domain Bacteria; phylum Hydrogenedentota; class Hydrogenedentia; order Hydrogenedentales; family CAITNO01; genus CAITNO01. The sequence continues at coordinate 31,989 of CAIUWO010000207.1, forward strand.
CAACGCCTTGACGATTGCTGACGGGGCATATGAATTCTGCCTGGTTGCCCACGGTGAAGCCGTTACATCTGAATCGTTGGCTGAGGCCCGCACAGCCATCGCAAGGTCATTTCCAGACGGCCATATTTATGTGAACAATCAAGCCGCGGCGGGTTTGAGAACCGGCACCTCGTGGGATAACGCGTTCCTGACCGTCTCGGACGGCATTCTGGCCGCACGACTCAAGGGGGGGATATCAGAAGTGTCGGTGACCGGGGGGCCCTATTACGAGAAGATTTCGATTCCTTCGGGTGTGACAGTTCAGGGGGGGTATGTTCCTGATGGCGCTGGGCAGACACGGAACATAACGCAGGACCCTAAACTTTACACAAAAATGTTCCCCTCTCAGTTGGGCGCGGTGTCGGTGACCATTCCCCAAAGCATGACACAGCTGCAAGTGCGGGATACTGTAGCGCCAACCGTCACCTTATCAGGAGCAGACCGTGATCACCAGGTGTCTGATGCAGGGTTGTCTGGATTTACCGTACATCCATCCGAATACTTTCTCTATGGAACAAACAACGCGCCGTCCGAATTAGCCATTGCCCTTAGAACAAATCATGCGGCGCCGTCGACCAGCATCTCCAACTGTGTGTTTGCCGGGTGCGCCTTCACGTTCGACCTGATGACGTTTCAGTTTGACCATACATATGGCATCCGTTGTACTGACGCCTCTCCCACGTTGGAGAACTGCGCGTTCAACCAATTCCAAACCGGCATAGAAGCGAGCGGATCCAGCGCACCGATCATGAATGAGTGCATTTGGGACGGACGGTGCAATTATGGGCTGGGCGTTGGTGTCGAGGGAACTGGGCCCGTGTTAAACAACTGCATCGTGGAGTCCCGTGTGAGCGTTGGGGGCAGTTCCTTGATTGGCATAAATGACTCCAACATTGGCACATGTATTTTGCGCGGTCAATCTGTTGGCACGATTGCAGATTGCATAGTCCGAGGGTGTGTGGAGGCAAGGGATACCGCATGTGCCAAAATAGCCAACTCAATACTGGCTGTGCGCATAAGCAGCAGCAACGACAACAACTTGATACAAAACTGCGCCATCCAGGGAAACGCAGGGGCGGGAATCACATGCTTGTCAGGTGCGTCCGCAACGTTTAAGAACTGCGTTATCGCCGGAAATGGGCTCTCAAACGAGGACAGTGCCATTCGGTGCTGGGGGTGTTCCCCTCTCTTTGTCAATTGCACCATTGCAGACAACGCGGGAACCGCTGTCGAAATTGGCGCGCCGGATTCCTACCACCCGGATGTCAGCCCGGAGTTTCAGAACTGCATCATCAGCGGGCATCATGGCAGCGGCAGCGCCGGCATTTCGTGCTACCGTAATTTCGATGTGAACAGCGCTACCGGTGGCGACCCGATTCTGAAAGACGGGTTGCCATTGCTTACGAACTGCCTGTTTCACGGAAACGACGGCGGCGATCTTCTCGTGCATGAGGGAGGTGAAGGGGGCGTGACTCGGGTTTGCGGGGTTGACGGCATAAACGACACGACGGGATCTTCCTCGACAATATGGGGCGACCCGAAGTTCGTCCGGGGCCTGAGTGGAACCTGGGCCAGTATCAATCCGGTTTCCAGTGCGGAAACTGCACTGGAAGCGGCAGCGCCGTATGAGGAGGCCGGGGATTTGGCGGGCCGGTTCCTGGTTGCGAACAACAAGTATGCGCGTCAGATCAGGATTCTGCGCAGCCCCAGTAATCCGCCTCCAGATCATAATACCATCGTGATTCCAAATGAAAGCAACTTTGTTCTGGCCATGGACGGCGAAAACGCCATCGCTATTTTTCAGGGAGTAAAACCGGGCGATTCCTTCCATGTTGTCGATTATCACCTGCAAAACAGTTCGATGGCCGTGGACGGCGGCGATGTCGGCTCGGCGCCGGAGAGGGATGCGGAAGGAAATCCGCGGCCAAGCGGGGAAGGCGCGCACGTCTCCATCGGCGCATACGAACCCCCCGAGGAATACGTCGTCGGCACGCCGGGGCCATACACCCGGGTGACCGAACTGCAGGGAATGGTGGAAGGCATCGTCGCCGGGTTTAGCTTCAACGTGGGGTTTGTTGCGCTTTCAGCGGACACCAACCCCGTAACGCAGGTGAAGCTCTGGTACCAATTCAACGGTGGCCCGGCGACACTGTACGGAAGCTTCCTGCCAAGCGAAACCCCCATACCGTTCAATGCAGGCGATACGGGGCTCAATGCCACCGGAACGAAGGCCGGCATGTACACATTCTACACAACCGGCATCACGCAGGACGGCACGGTCGAAGATCCTCCTGTCTTCCCCGATGCAATGTGTGAAGTCGTCGCGCCGTGGGACGGTGTAACGCCCATTTGCGTGGCTTTGGACGCCGTCGAGGAGAACGATTGGCGCCAAAAGACCGGCAGCGACTGGGAACCCAATCACGCCTTCAAGAAGCTCAGTAATGCGATTGAGCGCGCCCGCATCTACAGAATAGGCGAAATTTGGATGAAGCAGGGCGACTATACAGAACAGCGAATGTTCAGGAGCGGGGATGTTGCCATCTACGGCGGATTCACCGGCACAGAGACTCCCGGCGACCGGAATGCCAGAAACACGCGCGATACCGCCGCGCATCCCACGACGATTGGAACGGACTTTGACTGGGTGGGCAAGGACTATTATGGCAACGACACACCGTTGTCATTATGGTGCTACCAAACCCACAACCTGCTCCTGGACGGAATCACCTTTAGCCGGGGTGTCGAATTCTCTGAATGCAACAGCAGCAACACAATTCAGAACTGCATCATAAAGAACGTCTTAAGGGGCTCGGTCAGTATGAACGAGTCCTCGCCGACATTTTCCAATTGCACCATCACCAGCGATACCGGCACCGTCTTCTTCCCCGGTGACAGCCCATGCACCATGACCGGGGCATACAGTGGCATAAGCGTGGGCGGAGGCGCGCCTACTTTCACGGACTGCCAAGTGGATGGGGTGTTCTGGTGCGCCGTCCATATCATTGCCGGCGCAATTCCAACCTTTACCCGCTGCAGCATCTTGTCCCGGCAGGCGGACCCATCGGGCAACGCAGACTACATTACTAGGTCTGTATGGGAGCCTTTCCTAAAATCTGTGGTCAGTTGCGGCTGCGATGGGGCGCCGGTTTTCCAGTCATGCAGCATTGCTGGCTGCGCCGAGGCTGGGGTTTATGTGTATGTGAGGCATTGGCCTGATGATGAATGCCCGCCAACGCAGGGGATGGACAGCCTTGCGCCGAACTTTGATGATTGTGCGATCAGCGTCAGCGGCACAACACCGTGGAAGAGCCACCGCAGGAAGGAAGGGTATGGCGTCGTGTGCCAGGATGCGGCGACCACGCCCCAGTTCTCGCGTTGCCGGATTCAGGGGAACTATGTTGGCGTGTACGCCGACAATTCCCGGGCCGACTTCTCAAACTGCAATATAGCCGGCAATGGACGCATTTACACGGATGGCGACTACTACCACCTCGAAGGTGCGGGCATACTGTGCGGCGGCAGTCCCGCTCCGGCGTTCACAAACTGCACGGTCAGCGACAATCCCAACGTCGCAGTCGCGGCCAGTGGTTTGGAGTCGCCTTCGCTCATCAACTGCATTATCACCGGAACGGAGGGCGACGAGGCGGTAAAGCACAGATGTTCCCCTCCGCCGATACTGAAGAACTGCTTCTTCAATAACAGTTGCAATGACTACAGCGGGTACGAAGATGGCGTCTTCAAGGCCGCGCGCGGCGCCGCGGAACTTGCCGAAGTGCCAGGGATAACCGCTCCTGTCGACGGAGACCCGCATTTCAAGCCTTCCACAGAGGTCGGCTGGTGGGGCAACGTCCCAGCGTCTGTCCAACAGAATCCGTATAAAGCGCTCAGCATGGCGAAAGAGGGCGCCTTTACCCGGTTTACGGTGACCACCGGCACGCTGGGAATGGGCGTTAGGGCAGGCGACTATATAAGTGCCCTTTCCAATGACGGTGGACTTTATGCAAAGTCCGGGCTCATCGTCGCAAAGACGAACACCACCATTGATGTAATGGGCGACTTTACCGACAGGCAACCGTCCAATCTGCACGTTGTCATCCCCGATTACCATATCGACAACGGTTCGCGCGCCCTGTGGCACGGTATGGTTGACGGCGCCCCAACGTACGACATTGACGGGAATGACCGGCCGGGAAGTGATGCCTTTTTCGATATCGGCGCCGATGAAGGCGCGCCCGGATCGCGGCCGGACAATGTGTGCGTTCTTAACCTTCAGTGCCCCAACGGCGGGCAAATATCGCCGCAGGCCGGCACATCCTTCCATGAGGCGGGCAAGACGGTGTCACTGAGCGCTACCGATACCGCGGACCGTGGCTTTGTGCGTTGGGAAGAACTCGGCGCCGGCGGCCAGGTCATTGCCGAACATGACAAGAGAGAACTGCACGTGGAAATGAACGCCGACAGGACGTTCCGCGCAGTGTTTGGGGCCCGGATCACCATTACCGTTGAGAAGAGCGGCGTTGGAGCCACAGTTCCCCTCGCGGGCACGCACACCTTTCTCGAATTCACCCAGGCCACCTTTACGGCCTCTCCCGTCGACGGCTCCCAATTCTCGCATTGGGAAGATTCGGACAGCGCGGTGCTGGGAGCTGACCCCGTGCTGACGTTTACCGTAAGCGCGCCCAGGACCGTGCGGGCGGTATTTGTTGAAACGGGCGCCGTATGCGCTCCGCCGCTGCCGTGACAACCATGAACACCATGAGCACCCTGAACCTCCATGTCACCCAAGATGACTTGCGCAAAAGAAGGGAACTGCCCGATATGACGCCGACACAATGCATTTGTCGCGGCATGGTCGCAGCACTGGCTGGCTTTTCCGTGCTTCTGTGGGCAGTTGCGGCGCATGCCCAGAACTGTTACCCAGTCTACGAAGTTACCACGGTGACCGATCCCCCTGTGGCCCTCGGTGGTGTCGGTGGTGACGCTGAATACTGGGATGGCAACCCTCAAGACTGTCCCCGAGACTATGGTGTGTTTTATGACGAGCTGGATGAATTCCAAACCAACATTGTGGCCCGGGCGCCCCTTGGAGCCAAGTTGATTCAGGGCGTAAGTGGTGGGGACCTTGACCCCGCCGGACAATTCGGTCCCCACTACGCCTTCTGGTGGCACTCTCCGGAGTACTATGGGCAATGGGAGTTTGACAACTATGACTTCTCCTACTGGGATACCATATTAGAGAGGTGGAGATCCATGGGGGGGTGGCGTTACAACGAAGATTATCCACTTGCCCCCACCGTGATTTCACTACCCCAAGGTGAATATGAAACGTACCTGGATGACCGCAGCGGCTTCGCTTTTCAAGATTGCGAAATCATTATTCCCAAGAGCCCCAAAGGCGCGTTTCCGGCGGGACAATGGACGGTCAAGCACCTCCAGTACAATCTCCAAGTCATAAACAAGTGGAAGCGCATAGAGGCCGACAACCAGCTCACCGTCGCCAATGAGCCCAGTGACAAAGCCTACCAGTACAGATATCGAATTGCGCCGCACCCGTTTCCCGATTCGGGCGCCTGGAAAGAGAAGGATGTCTCCGGGGATCCTGCACTTATTGACAAAATTGGCGATGGATTCGGCGTTCAACTGGAGCCGGTACAGCCACACGACCGGGGTGACCCGGTGGAGGAAGGGTGCTTCTTCCAGAATGGGCATGTATTCGACTATTGGCGAGGCGACGACCACCTGCGTTACGCCCAGCCACGTTTCCTGTGGGTGCCGGACATCACCTTCCCTCCCGCCCCCGCCGTGCCGGATGAAACAAAGTCGGTGACCGCGGTATGGAAACACGATGTTGAACTTGCGATCCACTTTGTGGAAGTGGGGGTTTACAGGGACCCAAGCATATACCCTGAAATCGTTTCGAGCAGCAGCACCGTGGCCATTTCGAGCGAGTCAGACTCTGTGGACGCACCCATAACCAGCAGCGAGGACTTCACAGTTCGCCTGACCCACGGCTACGAGTTCACAATGAACCCGGAACCGAAAGCGCACTATGTGTTCTTTATGGCCGGGTATGCGGAGCGCAGTCTCGGCATAAATGAATGCATCACGGCCTTCCTGCCCGGTGGCACCCAGTCTGAGGATGTCGTCTGGCTCAGGGAGGACCCGCTTACCACCAGCTTTTCCGTTCCGGAACCCGCTGGCCCCGGCGCGTACTACAGCGGCGGTGTGATAACCGTGTTCTTCGTCGATGAACTGCTTGCGCAGCACCTGCGTGAGGTGAAAGCGGCCATCGCGAAGAAACTTGAGTGCCTCGGAATCACCTCCTGGGTGGGCGACCCGGTTTATCCGCACTCAGGGGAGTTCTACCAGGAAGAGGAGGACCTGCGCGTCAAGAGCCCCGGCATGGACTTTGTCTGGGCTAGGAAGTACTCCTCGCGAAACGGATACGACACGGTGCAAGGAAGCCGGTGGGACTTCAACTACAACATCTACGTCGAACGGTTGGGTGACGAACACCTCCTGTACCATGACGGAAATGGCAGAATTGACATTTTTGCGCTATCGAAGCAGGACGGCGAATGGCATGCCGGCGGACGCACGGACAGGTTTGACTACGGGGGGGGCGGTTCAGCGGCGGTTCTGCATATGCAGGACGGCACGACACAGTATTTTAGTCCGCTCGCTGTTGATTCAGATGAGCCTGGCGGAAAGCTCACATGCATTCGGGATCGAAACGGCAACACAATGAGCTTCTACTATGATTCTGAATGGCACCTCACCTCTGTGTCCGATACGCTGGGCCGACGATACTGGATTGAGTATGATCACGGCACAGCACTCCGCATCCGTGGCGTCCATGAGGAATATGGGGATTCACCCCGGTCTGTCCGCTACTGGTACGACGGTGACGGAAACCTCACATCAGCCATCGGGCTTGGCAGCGGGACGACGACCTATGGCTATGACAACGCGAACAATCTGACGACGATCACCGATCCGCGCCGGAACACGTACCTGACCAATCACTATGGTTCGCCTCTTTTGTCCCGGGCGCGCCGTTCCCAGGTGGCCTCCCAGGAATGGGGCAACCCGGGGGATACCATAAGATTCTCGTATGATCTTTTTGATTACCTGCCCGATGGTTCCGGTGAACTGCTGTCCGGCCTCAGCCGAAAAACCACCGTGACAGACCGCAATGGAAACACGATGGATTTGAGCTTCGGCGGTGCCTTCCTGACGAGGAAAGACGAGACGGAGAAGGAAGGGGGGCATATTGTCACGGCGTATTCCTACAATCACACGGGAATGCCTGTCGCCATCCAGTATCCCCGGGGAAACCGGACCCTGTACGAGTACAGCCTGAGCAATCAAATAAATCCCGCCAGGGTCACCAGGGGTGTCCTAAACGGGACGGGGGGTATTTGCCAACAGTTCACCTATCTTCCCGGGCTGTCCGGATGCGGTTGCGGGACCAGTTTCATCAAGGCGTACACCGACGGCCGCGGCAAGGTGACAACAAATGACTACGACGCAAATGGGAACCTGACTTTTGTCCATCGGCCGGCAGGCGCAGGCGTGGACGACGAAGCCTACACCTACAACGGCAGGGGGCAGGTGGAAACGCACACATGGCCGGGGGGCCGTGTGGACGAATTTCAGTACACCGGCGGCTACGTGACCACGGTCATTCAGGACAGGGATGGTGTCCACGCGACCGTTTCCCTCGAGCGGGACGCCCGCGGCAATGTGACTGCAATGACGGACGCGGAGCAGAATATCCACAGCTTTGAATACGACGCCCACGACCGGGTGACGCGCATTGAGTCGCCCGGGGCGGCCGTCCATCCCAACGTGGTATCCGTTGTGTACGACGAAAACGGCAACGCCACCAAGGTGCGTTTTGACAACACGGGCACGGGGGAGTGGCAGGAGGCGTCGTATGAGTACGAAATTCTGAACTATCTGAAGAGGAGCACGCTGTCCGGCAGTTCCGGCACCCCGGATTCCCACGCATTACTGGAGACCACGTACGAGTATGACGGGAACCGAAATGTGACAGACATCATCCCGGGTGGGGGCGGGACCCCGATCTCCTTCGAATACAATGCGCGAAACATGGTCACGGATATACACCGGGGAGACATCACGATTTCGTATGAATACGACGGCAATGGCAACGTGACCGCGGTGACTTATGGCGGAGGCCGCCATGAGTACAGCTATGACAGCCATGATCAGCTGGTAAGCGCGAAGGATCCCCTGGACAACCTGACTTCGCTGGCCTATGACGCGAACGGAAACCTTGCCGGCGTGGACCGGCGTGATGGCGGGGGCAAGAGACTTTTTGCCGCCAGCTACACCTATGACGACGTGAACCGCCTTATTGAACGGCTGGTCGGCAATGCCAAGACAGAGCTAAAGTACAACGGGGCGTCTGAACTCACGGACCTGATCAATCCAAAGGGTCACAAGGCCTCCTTCGTTCATGACACGATGGGCCGCCTCGAATCGGTGTCAAACGATGCGGGCGAGTCGGCGTCTTACGAGTATGACAAGAACGGCAACGTGCTGTACGCCACCCGGAAGGGATTGGACGGGGTGCCGTACACGACGGGCTTCACCTATGACGCGCTGAACCGCCTCGCCACGGCGGTGGACAGCGCCAACCACCAAACCACCTACGGCTATGACGCGCGGTCCAATCTGGCCTCTGTGACGGGGCCCGACGGGCGGACGTCCACGTTTGGCTATGACGGCCTGAACCGGCTCGTGGAGGCTGTTCATCAAATTGATGCCACCCATCAGGCGACCTTAAGCCAAACCTGGGACGCCAAGTCGCGTTTGGCCAGCCGCACCGACGGCAACAGCCAGACGACGCGGTACGATTACGATGTTCTGGACCGCATCAGCGCGGTCACCTATGCGGACAACACGGCCCGCAGCTATGAATACTATTCCGGTGCCGAAGGCGGCAGCCTGAAAGAGGTCATTGCGCCCAGTGGTGCCAAGGCCAGTTTTGAATACGACGCGCTCAACCGGATGGCGAAGCGGACAGTGACGAAGGGCGCCTTGAGCGAAACGGCGAACTTTGCCTACGACGGGATGTCGCGGCTCCTGTCCGCCACCGTGCCGGGTTCGCGGGTCAGTCTGGAATATGACGCCCTGGGCAATCTCACCGCGGAGGCGCTCAACGGCGAAGCCGTACGATACACCTATGACCTTGCGGGTAACATGGAGACGCAGACCTATCCGCATGGCCGGTCCCTGTCCTTTGCCTATGATGCGGCGGAACGGCTGACGGGTGTCTTGGAAAGCGGCAGCCCGCTGGTGACCTATGGCTTCGAGAAGCCCCATCGCCTCGCCTCCAAACTGCTGGCGAACGGCGTCACGACCGCGTACACCTACGACAGCGCCCTGAATGTTGAAAGTGTCACCGCGGCCAAGAGCGGCGCAGACCTCGACAAATGGGGATTTGCCTGGGACAGCGTGCGCAATAAGACCGGTCGGAACGACCTGCTGGCAAATCTGTCGTCCACCTACGGGTACGACGGCCTGCAGCGCCTGACTGACTCGACCAGCATCCCCGGCTCAGGCACCATTCTTTACGCGCTCGACGCCGCGGGCAACCGGACGGGCGTCACGAACGGTCCTGACGCGGGCGCCTATGTTCTGGGCGCCATGCACGAGTATGCATCGGCGCCCGTCGGCGGGTTGACCTATGACGCAAACGGCAACCTGCTGACGATCAATGCTGGCCAGCCGAACGCCCAGGAATTCGCCTATGACGCGCAGGATCAACTGGTCCGGCACGTCGCGCACCATGCGGGCGGCTGGCAGACCATGGCCGGTGACTGGACCACCGCCGACGACAGTTCGGCCAGCGGGTCCGGGCGGATTGTGAAGGCCCGCGAGGCGGGGTTTGACACACTGCGCTTCACCTACACGGCCGATTCCGTCTCCACCGACGCCGAATCCTACGGTTTCGCCGCCGTGCGCGCCGGACAGAACGCTCAGGGCTGCGTGGTTTACGTCGGCGTCCGGATTCACGGCGCGAATATCGAACTCATCCTCTTCGGTCCGGCCGGTGAAACGGGCCTCGCCACGGCAAGCGTCACGACCGAGGCAGGCACGGAGTATGATCTCGCGCTGAACATAGACGCAACCACCGGCGCGGTCACGCTCCAGCGCGCCGCTCACGGCCAAGCGCTGGCTACAATCGCCTCGGCGTCCACCGGCGCAACGGGACTCAACCCCGACATGCTCATTCTGGGCGCCGGCTCGGCGACCAGCTACAGCTTTGCAAACGTCGCAACATATATGGGAACCACCGCCCAGGGTGAACTGCCCGACCGGCCCGTCACCACGACTTTCCAATACGACCCCTTCGGCCGCAAAGTCCGGAAGATCGTGGAGGGCGGCGTCCACCCGCCCCAGACTACGCGCTACGCCTACAGCGGCGGACGGGTGCTCGAGGAACAGGACAACACGGGCACGCCGAAGGCGAGCTACGTCTACGGCCGGTACATCGACGAACCCATTCAGATGAAACGCGGCGACAGCACCGTCTACTACCACACCGACGACCTCTACAACGTCACCGCCCTCACGAATGCCGCCGGAGAAGTGGTCGAGCGCTACCGCTACGATGATTTCGGGACACCGCATATTTATGGCCCGACCGGCGCTTCGATCCCGGAAAGCACCGTCGGCAACCCCTACCTGTTCACCGGCCGGGCCTACGACACAGACCTTGGGCTGTACGACTACCGCACCCGACACCTCCACCCCGGATTGGGCCGCTTTACCACGCGGGACCAGATAGACCTCTGGGGTGACCCCGTCAACATGGGTAATCCGTATAGCTATGTCGGCAACGCACCGGGGAAGTATGTGGATCCATACGGGCAAACTAGCCTATGGGATTCGCTTTCAAATATGTTCGTACCGTTTTGGAATTTCGTAGATCCTAATCTTCAGAAGGAGCCCTTGCCAGTTACCGACACTGGCCCGAGCGGAGAGCAGCAGCCAGACGAACTTACAGAAGCAGAGTTGGCCGAGCGATCATCGAGAGTTGTGCCTGCCGTCCGTGAAGGGTTTAACGAAATATTCGATTGGGCTGCCATGGGGCCAAGCGTTGTCTTTCCGGGGGGGACTGCAGCAGTAAGTGGAATTGTCAATGTATCAAGGGGTCGCAACGGGTCCGCCGCTCTGGATGTCGCGGTCATTGGGAGTGTTGCGGGCGAAAGACTTGTCGGAACCTTCCTTAATAAGGCGGGTGATCTTGAGAGAGTTATGGGGATTCCTAGCTCGAAGCGCCTCAAGAATAGCCTTATTAAAGCAGGGGAACAATTCTTCGAAGGGTGTGAAGCGCACCATATAGTACCGAAAGAACTGAAGACAATCCCCGAAGCAGAAAAGTTGAGGGACATATTGCAGAAGTTCCGTATTGGCCTAGACGATGCTGAAAATGGTATCTTCCTGCGTGGTCCAAAACTGAAGGATACAACGGACCCGTTGTTGCTGGCCATACCAACACATAGAGACATACACAAACCGGAAAGCCTGCAAGCTATGCTGGCAATCATGCAGGATGCCACAACCCGGCAGGAAGCGGTTGATCAACTAGCAGTACTCCGTTCTCTGATAAGAGGCGGAAACCTGTAGGCATGAGCACAAGAAGAGTATCGCAAATGAATACTTATGAAATGTTCAGCCTCGACGGCTTCCGATTGCTCGCTTTGGTGGACGAAAAGGATATAAGCAAACTTTGGCATGACGGTACGAGTCGCAAGGGAGATTGGACACCGGTTCCAGTCACGTTCGCGCCTACAAGGTATGGCCACAGAACCGATTGGGACATACATCCTTGTCTTGGCCCCATGTTCTTCGTTACGCGCCGTGGAGTTGATATATTGAGCCCGGTAATTGAACCGTACGGAGAGTTTCTCCCACTCATATCAACCGCCGGAGAGTTCTATGCGTATAACACCACCTACACAATAGACGCGCTGGACCATGAGGCGTCTAACTTCACAAGGTTTCCAAGTTCCGGTAGGATCAGCGGCTGGAATCAACTGGCTTTCAAGGAGGACATGATTGCGGACGTGCCTCTCTTCTTAGTCCCGGAGTTTCCAAGAGGGCATCTCTTTCTCACAGAGCATTTTGTCGAGTGCTGTGTGAGGCATGATCTACGCGGCGTGAAGTTCAAACAGGTCGTGTGAACGTGGTCGGGGGAATTGAAGAAATTAAGGGGACACCTTACTTAATTATGGCAGCGTAGCATCACTGAACACACGCAGCCACCGGTGCGGTCACGCTGCAGCGCGCCGCGCACGGCCAAGCCCTGGCTACAATCGCCTCGGCATCAACCGGCGCAACGGGACTCAGCCCAGACATGCTCATTCTGGGCGCAGGCACGGCGACCAGCTACAGCTTCACAAACGTCGCAACGTTTGCGGGATCCACCGCCCAGGGTGAACTGCCCGACCGGCCCGTCACCACTACCCTCCAATACGATCCCTTCGGCCGCAAAGTCCGGAAAATCGTGGAGGACGGTGTCCACCCGCCCCAAACCACGCGCTACGCCTACAGCGGCTGGCAGGTGGTGGAGGAGCAGGACAACACGGGCGGGATTCTGGCCAGCTACGTCTATGGTAGATACATCGACGAACCCATTCAGATGAAGCGCGACGGTGGCACCGCTTTGCGAATGCGCCGCATGGCACCAGCCAAAGCGTCGTCGTTGCCGCCGCACCAAGGTGGGGCTCCGAACTCGGGAGTCACTTCACCCAATCAGCACGGCACGACATTACGGTCAGCGCGGAATGCAGATCATTGCTTGGGCGCCGCAGGCGGCTCGGCGGGGCTTTTCGGTGCTGGGCTTTGTGGTGCGGGGGGTGGCGGTACGGGGCTTTGTGGGCCGGTGGGTGGCGGGGCGGTCGGCCGCAGCTTCACGCCGGTAGCGGGTCGGGGCAGTTCCGTTTTCGGCGCGTCCCGCGGGCCCGCGTTGGCGGCGGGGCGTTCACCGGAAGAGAAGTTGTCCAGTGCGTAGATGTACAAAAACGTTTGCGCACGCCGCTGATCGTTCATCTCCTTGGTGACTTCTTCAAACGCCGTCTTTTTCGCCTGACCGAGCTTCTGTTCAGCATCGATGGCCTGCTGGAGGAGTTTGGCAGATTCGGGGGAGGCAGTGCCCGAGCTCAGGGAGCCTTTGAGCTTTCCAGCCGCCGCTTTGACTTCCTCGCCGGGTTTCCGCATCAGTTCACGATACTTGCCGGAGGCTTCAACGATGGACTCGCGGTCGACGGGGTCAACCCCAATGCCGTCAAAGACGCGCGCAAGGTCCTCGGGTGCAGGCTGCGAAGTGCGCCTGGCCATGGGGTTGGGATAGCTGGGCGCGCGATTAAAGTGGAATTCCTTCATTTGGGATGCAGGATTGCCTGGCTCGGCTGAGCTTGCGGAAAACGAAATGGTCATGATTGCTGCAATGGAAACAGGCACGAGAACGGTGTTTTTCATGGAAATCTTTCCTCCCTGCGCCAGCATCTTGGCACGCTTCATTCTCTTCGGTGATGCATAAGATAAAAGCCGTTCATATTGTAGATTACGGCATCAGAGAATTCAATTGTCCTTTTGTCGGTGAGGTGGACCATGTGCCATCCCTTTTCTGCCTCGTGAATCCCGTTTGTTTCTTCCTACCCATTTTGTTAACCTTTCCTGTGGTTTCCGGCACGCCAAGACCGGCATTCTGTTAACAAAAGCCTGTCACGCTGTTAATCAAACGTAGATTGCTTTCCATAACCCTCATAAATAGGGCATTAAATGAAAATAGTCAAGGTTCCGGTTTGAATGCCCCCCTCCAGGGGCGATAGTTCTCGCGGAGACCTCGGATGGCCCGGCGTGGTGATGGCCATTATTGCGGCGCTCCTGCTGGTCTCGGCATGGAACACGGGGGAGAACCTGCTCTACATCGTGCTGGGCGGCGTGCTGAGCCTGCTCGTCCTTTCGGGCATCCTGGCCCGGACCAACCTCACGGGGCTTTCCTTTGAGCGGGAGGCCCCGCACGCCGTGTTCCGCGGGGACACGTTTCTCGTGCATGCCACCATCCGCAACCACAAGCATTTCATGCCGTCCGTGTCCGTGCGCATCGAGGACGGCGCCCAGCCCGGCGAAACCGCGGCCTATGCGCTCAAGATTCCCGCGCGCAGCGCGGTGCAGCTCGACGTGGAGCACGACGCCTTTCGCCGCGGCGTGATGATGCTGCCCGAATACACCGTTGCCTCCGCGTTCCCCTTCGGTTTCAGCGAGCGCCGGCGCACCCTGCGCGACGCGCAGGAGGTGCTGGTCTACCCGCGGGTGCGCGCCGTGCGCACCGCGGCCATAGAGCGCACGCCCGGCGCGCGGTTCCTGCCAAGGCAGCGCTCCAACGACGGCGATGAGTACATGTCCCTGCGCGAATACGTGCCGGGCGACGATGTGAGGCTCGTCGCCTGGCGCATCAGCGCCCGTGTCGGCAAGTGGATGGTCCGCGAGATGGGCATGGGCAACGTGCGCTCCGTGGTGTTCTTTCTGGACACCGCCCGCGCCCCGAAGCTGCCGGATTTTGACGGGCGCTTCGAGGAGGCCGTCGAGCTTGCGGCGTCCATTGCCGTCACGCTGCTCAGCCGGCAGTACTCGGTCGGCATCGTTGCCGACGACGCGCAGCTGCCGCTCGGCAAGGGTACCCAGCAGGAGCGGCGCATTCTGGAACTGCTCGCCCGGGTGCAGCCGGACGACGGCGAGAATGAGGCCCGTCTTGTGTCCGAGGCGCGACGGCTGCAGGGCGAGCCGGTCCATCTCATCTGTGTCAGCGCCGACCCGGAGAAGTGGGGGCGCGGCAGCGGACCGGAGGGGATGCGCGTGCTTGACCCGGGGGATGTGATCCATGCCTGACCGGGTTTCCATCGTGCTGCGCACCGCCTCCTATGCCGTGGTTCTGCTGGGCTTTCTGGCCCTGGCCAGCGTGCGCGAATACGGCGCGGTCATGGTACTTCCCCCGCTGGCGTTTATGGTTCTTGCCGGTCTGGGCGAGCGGCTTGAGCGCGACCGCCCCTCCTTTCAAACCCTGAAACGGGCGCTTTGCATCACCTATGGCTGCTTCATTCCGCTGAGCCTGTTCGCGCTCGGCCTCATGCAGGCCGTGGTCGCGCTGATCATCTTCATCCAGGGCTGGCTCATGATTGGCGGAAAGAACGGCAAGGTCTGGTACCAGATATACCTCATGTCCTTCTTCCTGCTGCTCGCCGCCGTGGTGCAGAAACCGGAACCCGGCATTGCCCTTGTGCTGGCGGGGTTCATCATCGCCGTTATCTGGGCCTTTGTCGCGCTGCGCATACAGGTGGAGCGGGGCCGCATGGACCGCGTGCGGCCCGCGCGCGTGGCCGACCTTTCGGGGGCGCTGCGGCCCGGCGGGGCGCGTTCGGGCAGCGTGTTCGACGCCGGCCTTTTCGGGGCGCTTGTCCTGCTGTCCGCAGTGGCCGTGGTGATGACCATTGGCCTGTTCCTCGCCACACCGCGCATCGAGGCGGGTCTTTTCGGCAGGGAGGACCCGGAGCGCTCCGTCACCGGGTTGAGCGAAACCGTGCGTCTTGCCGGGGGCATGAGCATCTACCAGGACCAGCGGGCCGTGATGCGGGTCGAATTTCCGGACGAGTCGGACGGCATTTATGCGCCGGCAGACCAGCTCTACTGGCGGGTGACCACACTGTCCCGGTTCTCGGGCTCAGAATGGTCCCGCCTCGGCCTTCAGGACCATCA
>CAIUWO010000208.1 GCA_903902895.1 Candidatus Hydrogenedentota bacterium
CCCAACCCGATCAGGAGACCTATCCCATGCAGCAGTCCCCCAACTACGGCAAATCCCCCACCCGCCGTGATTTTCTGGTGTCGACAGGGGCATTGGCCGCCGGGCTGACGCTCGCGTCGGCCCCGGTCGCGCAGGGCGCGGTGGAGAAGCTCGCGGTGAGCGGCGGGCCCGCAGCGGTGAAAGCGTCCCACGACGAGGCGCTCAAGTGGCCGCGCTACGGGAAGACGGAAGAGAAGGCGGTTGTCGACCTGCTCTACAAGCCGAGCTACGATCCGCTCGTCACGCTGGAAAAGGAATGGTCCGAATTTATCGGCGTGCCCCACACGAAGGCGCACTTCAACGGCACAAGCGCGCTGGCGGCGATGTTCTTCGCGCTCAAGCTGCCGCCGGGCAGCGAAATTATGGTGCCGTCGTACACCTTCTTCGCCACCATCGCGCCGATGCGCTTTTTCGGGCTGGTGCCGGTGTTCGTGGACATCAACCCGCGCACGCTGAACTTTGACCTGGAAGACGCCAAGAAGCGGCTGACGAAGAACACGAAGGCCGTGCTGCCGGTGCATTGGATTGGCCTGCCGGCCGACATGGACCACATTTGCGACTGGGCCAAGGAGCAGGGGCTTATCGTGCTGGAGGACTGCGCGCACGCGCACGGCGCGAAGCTGAAGGACAAGCGCATGGGCGCCTGGGGCCGCATGTCCATCTTCAGCTACCAGATGAGCAAGCCGCTGCCCGCGATCGAGGGCGGCATGGGCCTCTATCAGAACGCGGAGGATTTCGGCCGCGCGGTGGCGCTGGGCGACTACCAGTTGAAGGGCGTGGAGAAGGACAACCCGTACATGAAGTACGCGGGCTCGGGGCTGGGCATGAAGTTCCGCATGCACCCCATGGCGGCCGCGCTGGCGAGCTGCCAGTTGAAGGGGTTGGACGAGCGCAACGCCGCCGGGGCCGCGCAGGTGCGCAAACTGAACGACCGGCTCACGCAGTTGCCGGGGCTGTACGAACAGGGCAGCGGCCGCACCGACATCACGCGGCTGTACTATTCTTGGAACATGCTGTTCCTGGACGAGGCGAAGGCGGGCATGCCGCGCGCCAAGGTGGTCGAGGCGCTCAAGGCCGAGGGCGTGCGCGCCGATGCGGTCCGCTATCAGCCGCAGCATGAACTGCCGCTCTACGCCGAGGAGGAATGGTGGCACCACAAGCCCGAGCTTCCCGAACTGCCTGGCACGAAGCAGGCCAACGACACCTGCCTGGCGCTGCCCTATTTCACGGGCGACGCGCCGGAGCTGATCGAGCAGTACGCGGCGGCCTTTGAGAAGGTGTGGGCGCACCGGGGAGAATTGGCGTAATCGTAATTACGAATTAGGAATTGGGAATTAGGAATAGACAAGACAAAGACAAAGACAAAGGAAGAGGAAGAGAAAGGCGGCAGACAGGAATGTCTGTCCCACACTGACTTTTTTCAACTTATGGTCAGGACGAGACAATCGGGAACGCCGGACCGACCGGAGGAATTGGCGATGAGCGGCATGAAAACGAGTACGACAAGGCGAACGTTCTTGGCACAGGCTGGTATTGCGGGGAGCGCCATCGCGCTTTGC
>CAIUWO010000209.1 GCA_903902895.1 Candidatus Hydrogenedentota bacterium
CCCAACCCGATCAGGAGACCTATCCCATGCAGCAGTCCCCCAACTACGGCAAATCCCCCACCCGCCGTGATTTTCTGGTGTCGACAGGGGCATTGGCCGCCGGGCTGACGCTCGCGTCGGCCCCGGTCGCGCAGGGCGCGGCGGAGAAACTGGCCGTGAGCGGCGGGACCGCGGCGGTGACCGCGACCCATGACGAGGCGCTCAAGTGGCCGCGCTACGGGAAGACGGAGGAGAAAGCGGTTGTCGACCTGCTCTACAAGCCAAGCTACGACCCGCTTGTCACACTAGAAAAGGAGTGGGCCGAGTTCATCGGCGTGCCCCACACGAAAGCGCACTTCAACGGCACGAGCGCGCTGGCGGCGATGTTCTTCGCGCTCAACCTGCCGCCGGGCAGCGAGATCATGGTGCCGTCATACACTTTCTTCGCCACGATCGCGCCGATGCGCTTTTTCGGGCTGGTGCCGGTGTTCGTGGACATCAACCCGCGCACGCTGAACTTTGATCTCGAAGACGCCAAGAAGCGGATCACCAAGAACACGAAGGCCGTGCTGCCGGTACACTGGATCGGGTTGCCGGCCGACATGGACCACATTTGCGACTGGGCCAAAGAGCAGGGGCTGATCGTGCTGGAAGACTGCGCGCACGCCCACGGCGCAAAGCTGAAGGACAAGCGCATGGGCGCCTGGGGGCGCATGTCCATTTTCAGTTACCAGATGAGCAAGCCGTTGCCCGCCATCGAGGGCGGCATGGGCCTCTATCAGAACGAGGAAGATTTTGGCCGCGCCTGCGCGCTGGGCGACTACCAGTTAAAGGGCGTGGACAAGAGCAACCCGTACACGAAGTATGCGGGGTCCGGGCTGGGCATGAAGTTCCGCATGCACCCCATGGCCGCCGCGCTGGCGAGCTGCCAGTTGAAGGGGCTGGACGAGCGCAACGCCGCCGGGGCCGCGCAGGTCCGCAAACTGAACGACCGGCTCACGCAGTTGCCCGGCCTGTACGAGCAAAGCAGCGGCCGCACCGACATCACGCGGCTGTACTACTCTTGGAACATGCTGTTCCTCGACGAGGCCAAGGCGGGCATGTCCCGCGCCAAGGTGGTCGAGGCGCTCAAGGCCGAAGGGGTGCATGCCGACGCGGTGCACTACCAGCCGCAGCACGAACTGCCGCTCTACGCCGAGGCGGAATGGTGGCACCACAAGCCGGAGATTCCCGAACTGCCGGGCACCAAGCAGGCCAACGACACCTGCCTGGCCCTGCCCTATTTCACGGGCGACGCGCCGGAGTTGATCGAGCAGTACGCGGCCGCCTTTGAAAAGGTATGGGCGCACCGGGGGGAATTGGCGTAATCGTAATTACGAATTAGGAATTGGGAATTAGGAATAGACAAGACAAAGACAAAGACAGAGGAAGAGAAAGGCGGCAGACAGGAATGTCTGCCCCACACTGACATCTTTCAACTTATGGTCAGGACGAGACAATCGGGAACGCCGGACCGACCGGAGGAATTGGCGATGAGCGGCATGAAAACGAGTACGACAAGGCGAACGTTCTTGGCACAGGCTGGTATTGCGGGGAGCGCCATCGCGCTTTGC
>CAIUWO010000210.1 GCA_903902895.1 Candidatus Hydrogenedentota bacterium
CAGGGCCTCTTGAAGGTCTTTGATGTCGCGCATGGCCAAGAATCGGTTTCTGGGCCTGGGGGCCGGCCGTACCGGTTCAGCTTCCCGAATCCCCTGCTCGCGGAGCATCACGGAGAACAGTCGAACATCCCCGCCGGCAATGTCGGTTTCGTTGGACACCCCGCCGTTGTTGCCCTCGAATCCTCCCGGCCAGTAACCGGCCTCGCGCTGAAGTGACTGGCCCAGGTTAAGTTCTTCAACCGATTCGATGGAGCCCAGGCGCGCAGTGATTTTGAACGGCCTCTGCTCCAGCCCGTTGTTAAACACTCCCAGGGTGTATTTCCCGGGTCCTTTCCTGCAGGTTATGAAGCCCAGATTGTCTCCCACCGAGAACAGCTGCTGCGTCTCAAAGGCGTCCTCAAGCACTTTCCGAACATGACCAAGCAGAACATAGGGTTGCTCCAGCGCTTTGTCCCGCGTGCCGGGCTTCCATTTCACGCCGGTCAGCGCTTCAGCAGTGAACCCGTAGGGGCTTAGCAGCAGGGTGACTCGCCCTCGTCCCATGGGCACATCCGCCGCGGCCGTTGCCTTCCCGCAGCGCGCGACCACCCCGGCGGAGGGGGGCAGTTCGTCCACCGGAACCAACTCGAAGGCGTTCGCCTCCTCGACCTTCCCGCCATCGGCCAAGTCCAGCGTGCTGTTCGGCGGAAAAGACCGCGCATTGCCGAACTTCCACTCCGGCCAAAGCCGCCGCGCGTTTTCAGCCGTCACAATGAAACGGCCGCCGTTCTGAACGAAATGTTCCAGCTTGTCGCGTAATTCAGGCCCGGCGGAAGGCAGGTCGCCCGCCGCGACAACAAGGCCGTACCGCTCCAAAGCCCATGCCGAAATGTCCGTCAGAATGGCATCGGCCATATCCCCGCGGGGCGTGTCTGTGTACGTTCCCCGCTCGTCGTGATAAACGCTGCAATCCTCGTAGCCGGGATAGAGCAGCGAAAAGACGCTGTGTGTCAGGTAGTCGCCCGGGCCATAGGGAATGGCATTGCAGACTTTGTAGGCGCAAACCTCCGTCCGCGCGGGCATCCAGCCGCTGAAAAAGTCCGTCAACAACGCCACCGGGGCGTGCATCTCGCCCGGTCGTCCGTGGTCCTTCACAAACCGCACGGCATCGCGCTGGAGGATGCCGATCGGTGACGGCGGCCCCCCTTTCATCGGATTGTACTCATTGGTGAACCAGGAACCCTCGAAGGAAAGGATGACGCTGTTATACAGATACTGGCTGTAGAGCAGGCGTCGCATCAGGCTCAGGCTGGTGCCCTTTGTGGGGCCGCAGGTCTCGTTGTCCGCGAAATATCCCTTGTATCCCCAGGGGTTCCACAGCGCGACGTTTCCAAACCAGTGTATGCCATACTGCTTACCGGCGCCGCGAATGAAGGCGTACTGGACGGGCGAACTCGTGACCTTGTTTTGCGTCTCCGCACCCGCGAGGCACACAGTGCCCTCTTTCATGGGATAGTGCCAGTACCAATACACGTGAAGCGCGCTCATCCAGTTGCCCTGGATGTCCGCAACCCGTTGGATGTACTTGTACGTTTCCAGAAACTGCTTGCTGCGCGTGTCAGCGAAAGGATGTTGACGTCCTTTGGCCACGAATATATAGCGTCCGTCCTGCTCGCCGATATCCATCCCGAGAAACCGGTCGCCCATGACATCATGCACATGGGTTGTGGCGGTCTTAGGAAAACTCCCTCTGGGAGTGCTGCCGCCAACGAAACCGCCCACATTGAACACGTAGCCGCCCATTGCCTTGACCCGCGCGAGGTTTTCATCCAGATTTGGGTCCAGGAGAATGTCCCCGTTCGGCCAGAAAACCTTTCCCAAACCATGATCGACAAAGTTCTCATCCGGCAAGGATCGAAGACACACGAACTGAGGGGTCTGTTCGAAGGTTTCCCATGACGGCACCTTGTGCGGACGGCGAGTATAGTCCGGGTGGCCCAAAGGGTCGAGGGGATGGGAATAGCACCGCGGCCCCATTTCCAGGTCCACGCTTCCGGCAGCCGCGTCCGCTGTCGTAAAACATGACGGAAAAAGACAAAACATCCACATCCAGACAGCACACAACTCCAACATCTTATTCATTAACGTGACCTTTGTGACGTCAAGACTTAGCGAAGGCGCATCCATGAGACCGGCGAGTGCGGCAAGTCTTTCCTGACAGAATACCAAGGGAACGGGTAACCGCGAAGGTCAACGCCGCTTGCGGAACTCCCCCGGGGTAACGCCGGAGAACCGCTTGAAGGCCACCAGGAAGGCAAACTCGTTCCTGTAGCCCACCAATTCGCCGATTACACTTTGCGGCACACTGTGCAGAATCAACAGTTCCTGCGCGCGCTCCATGCGCAACCGGGTCACCAGCTTCATCGGAGATATTTTGAAACGTTTCTGGACCATATGGTGCAAATGGGAACAGGATACGCCCAGACTTTCCGCCAGGAGTTCCACGGTCCAGCTGCGGGCCAGGTCCTCGTTGACCAGTGAACTGAGGTAATCCAGACGGTTTCCTGCCTCCAAGTCGGCGTTGTCGCCGCCCGCACCCAATTCGCGCCGTATATAGGTGGCCGCCAACTGAATCAGCAGGCCGCTCGCTTCCTGATGACTGTCCGAGCGCCCGCGGGACTCGCGCAGGAATCCTTCGGTTGCCTCACAAATCGCGCCGGTAAGCACGGTCTTTCTAACGCGCAACTGTTCTTTTTGCAGGAACGCCCATGCGTCATTGTTGGACAAGTGGAACCACACAAAGCGCCAAGTATCGGTTCTGGGATGGTAGCCAAAGGGGTGAAGCGCCGGTACAATCAGTAGTTGACCCGATTCCACAGGTTTGCAGTGCATCGGGTCGAAGACCTCCCCAGCGCCCTCCGCGGTGTACACGAGCAGATGAAAACGGGGCGCTCTCCGTTCGAGTAGATAACCCGGGTGGCACTCCGTAATGCCCGCTTCCGCAATGGACTGCGCTTCAATGACGGGGGCCGCCTTGGACTTCCATGGAAAGAAGTGCTCCCGGCACTTCGGGGACCATTTCATGATGTCCCCAATCTCGCGTTTGGTACATTGTTTCTTCATCTTAGGCACTTTCCTGCGCTCCCGTCCAGACGACCGACTCCAAAGGCTGATACCAGCCATTTTCGCGCATAACCTCTCTTTATAATAATAGTTTCACAAATATACACGGCAGTTTTAGCCATTGTAAAGACCGCCATTTCATGTCAAAATTCAACCAAGACTTTCGATGGTCGGGTGCGCCTGTGCAAGGGCAGGAACCCAGCAATAAAAAGGGAATAAAAGAGATGGCAAAAAGAGGTTTTACGCTGATTGAGTTGCTGGTAGTTATTGCAATTATCGGCATTCTGGCCGCCATCCTGCTGCCCGCACTGGCACGGGCGAGGGAGGCGGCGCGCCGGTCGAGTTGCCAGAACAATCTTAAACAGTGGGGCATTGTCCTGAAGATGTACTCGAACGAGGCCGGCGGAAGCTTTCCCCCGCTGCAGGTGATGAAAAAGAACAACGACGGCACCATCGGTGTGCAGATGACGGTGGGTCCGTCGGCCATGGCGGTCTATCCGGAATACCTGACCGACCCGAACATCAGTGTGTGCCCGTCGTCGCCCATGGCCGGGAAACACTTGGAATGGATCAAGAAAGAGGGGCTGGTGCAGTCCCCGTGGCTGGTCTTGCCGGACTATATCTATCTCGGCTGGTGTTTGGACAGACTCAAGCCCTGTGCGCCCGCCTCGAGTTTCACGAACATGAACATCATTGCCAGCGTGGGCACGACCATCAACGGCAGCACGCTGATTCCGATCCAGCTTGGGGCGGCGGTGGATGGTTTCAGTCTAGCCAACCTGATAGGCAACAACGGCGCAGCGGCCGCGGCCGACGTCGACAAGGACGTGGACCTTTCAAACACAGCGTGGTCGGCCTACGGAAACGGCGGGGCAAACAAGATTTACCGGTTCCGCGAAGGTATCGAGCGGTTCCTGATCACGGACATCAACAATGCGGGCGCGGGAAACATGGCCCAAAGCGCACTTTGGCTCATGTCGGACATGTTCACCACGGGAAGCAAGGACACAAACTTCAACCATGTTCCGGGCGGCTGCAACGTGCTGTACATGGACGGGCACGTCGAATTCATCAAGTACAATCCCGTGTCCGGTCTGGCCAGCATGACCCCGCAACAGGCCGAACAGGCCCTGCAGGGCTCGAAGGAACCGGTACTTGCCACGGTGGCCAGCGCCATCGGCGCCATTGGCGACGTCTGA
>CAIUWO010000211.1 GCA_903902895.1 Candidatus Hydrogenedentota bacterium
CTATCTCGGCTGGCGCGGCTGGTACGGCTCCAACTGCTACGGCTGGACCGACCGCATCAAGCGCGCCATCCAGAACCAGGTGAAGCACGGCCTGATCACCAAGGGCGACGACGCGGGCGCGATCAGCAGCCTGCTCGACACGCCGGGCGGCGTCTTTTACAACATGAACGAGGTGTTTCTCGACCAGGTGCGGCAGTATTTCGACTACACCAACGACCTCGACCTGATGCGCGAAATCTATCCGGTGTTGAAGGGCATTCTGGCGTGGGAGGACCGTCGGCTCCAGCCGGGCAATGCCGACCTCTATGAGAACTCGCTCAACACGTGGATCAGCGACTCGCACTGGTACATCGGCGGACAGTGCACGCAGGCCTCGGCCTACATGCTCGGCGCGAACACCTTCCTGGCCGACCTGGCCGGGCGCATCGGCGAGGACCCCGCACCCTTCCACGACAAGGCCGGGCGCATCCGCGCGGCGATGCAGCAGAAGCTGTGGATGGCCGGCAAGGGGGTGTTCGCCGAGTACATCGACACGCGCGGGGCCGGGCTGCGCCACGAGGAGCCTGAACTGCCGACAATTTATCACTCCGCCGAATTCGGCGCGGCAGACCCGGCGCAGATCGGGCAGATGCTCGACTGGGCGCACGCGCGCCTGAAATGGGAAAGCACGCCGGGCGGCGGCAAGCTTGCGTGGAGTTCCAACTGGTATCCCAACTCGGGCCGCCTGTACACGCACAGCACGCATGAGATGGCCTACGCGGAGGAGCTGAACTTCGCGCTCACCCATTACCTCGCGGGCCGGGCCAACGAGGCCTATGCGCTGATCCGCGCGAGCCTCTGCGGCATCTACAACGGCCCCACGCCGGGCGGGCTTTCCTGCCACAGCACCAAAGACGGCCGCCAGCGCGCCAACGACGAGTTCGCCGACGCCATCAGCATGTGGGGCCGCGCGCTGACCGAGGGGCTCTTCGGCATCGTCCCCCATTTGCCGGACGGCTACATCGCCGTGACGCCGCAGTTCCCCTCCAACTGGCCGGAGGCGTCCATCCATTCGCCCCTGCTGACCTACCGATGGAAGCGCGACGGCGACAGCATCACCATCACCTGGGACAGCGTCAAAGAACTGCCGCTGTGGTTCCGCATACCGCTGCGCACGGCGAATGACGAAGTGGTGTTTTCCGGCAGGACGCCCGCCGTCAAGACGCCCTTTGAAACCGTCAACGGCCTGACGTGGGTGTCTTTCAAGACCGAGGCCACCCATGACGGAGAACTGACCCTCCGCTACACCCCCGCGGAAGCGAACGTTGGGCCGCCTCCGATGCCCGTGGCCGATGCCCCCATCACCCCCTGGAAAGCGCCCGCCGCGGGCGATCATGACCTCAACAACTGGGCCCTGGTCGATCTCTCCGCGACGTTCAACGCCACCATCGTTGACGCGCTGGCGAAAGTGGAAAAGGAGGCCGTTCGACCGGAGAAGCCCGCAAGTCAGGTCGGCTTTGACTACTGGCGCAGCCACTTGGGCGACCGGCACCACGGCGACCCGGTGCAAATGCCGAGCGATGCCGCATGGCGCGCCAAGGTGGAGGCCGACGGCGTGGCCTGGACCGCGGACGGCATTCCGTTCAAGACCGCCAAGGAGGGCAACAACATAGGCATCGTCACGCAGGCGGGCGCCTATCCCGTGCGGCTCGACGTTCCCGTCAACGCGCCCGGCAAGGCGCTGTACCTGATGCTGAGCGGCGAGTCCTTTCCGGTGCAGAGCCACATGCCGCACCTGCGCATCACGCTGCGCTACGCCGACGGCGCGGAGCAGCAGCAGGACCTGGTCTCGCCGATGGGGATCGGAGACTGCTGGAGCACCTGGTGCGGCCGCTGGCACGACAC
>CAIUWO010000212.1 GCA_903902895.1 Candidatus Hydrogenedentota bacterium
GCCGCTGGTTCGCAGCGCCGGCGTGGACGGTCGCACGGGTGCCGTGCTCTGGGAGAAGGCCGAACAGAACGGACTCGAGCGCTATAACGGCGCCAGCGTCAACTTTGCCTCGGCCTGCGACTACAACGGCGACGGCAAGGAAGATCTCGTCTTCACCTGTCCCGATTATTACTGCGTTGCCGACGGACCCACCGGCGATTTACTGCTGGGACCGCTCTTCCCGCCCGAGATCTTCAAGCAGCCCAGCCAGGGGCTGTACACCTTCCCGGCCGTGCTTGACCGAAAAGACAATATCCCGCTGGTGAACCTCGTGGACGGGCACTATTTCCAGGCGGCCATGACGCTCAAGGCGGAACCCTTGTGGTACAAGATACCGCCGCCGGGTGAAAACCGCGCCGCCTGCGAGGGTTTTCTGCAACTGCCCGACGAAACGTGGCTGATGGGCTTCGGCAGGCAGAATGGGAACTTCGCCTGTCTGAACGTCGCCGACGGCAGTGTGCGCTGGGAACTGCCACTCGACGCGGCGGCCTCCGATACGATCACCTGTGACATTGACGGCGATGGCGCGCAGGAGTTCTTGTTCGGCACGAGCCACGGCGAGTTCTTCGCCGTGGCCGACGATGCGGGCAAACCCAAGGTGCTCTGGAAGACGACCGTGGGCGCCGCTGCGGGCGCGCCCATCGCGGCGGATTTTAACGGCGACGGCGCCAGCGAGATAGCCGTGCCCACCACGGACGGACAGGTCACGCTGCTGGGTACCGCGCCCAAGGCGAAAGGACCCGTCGTGAAAGTCGAACAGGTGAACGGCGCGCCCACGTTCACGCTCGACGGCAAGCCCCATTGCGGCCTGTCCTTCATGAGCTACACCGGCAGCGGCGCGATGGGGCCGGACGGAAAACCGTTGCTGGCGCAGTACGTCAAGTCTCTGGCCGGTGCGGACTGTGACCTGTACACCTTCGTGACTGACCTGGGCTGCCTGTACGGGTACAGCACGACTGTCTGGCCGGAGAAGGACAAATGGGATTTTTCCCAGACAGACGCCAACGCGCGCATGATTGTGGAAAGCGCCGGCGCCAACGCCAAACTGGTGATTCAGTTGTACATCGACGCGCCGAAATGGTGGGCCCAGTCGCACCCTGACGACCTGCTGGTGCTGTCCAACGGCACCAAGGACTTCGGGGAAAAGCTCTTTGCCCTGCCCCGGCAGGACCTGCTTCCCTCGATGGCCTCCCCCGCATGGCGCGCCGACATGAAGGTCGCCGTCGAGAAACTCATCGAACACGTGGAACAGTCAGACTATGCGGAGCGTGTCATCGGCTACCAGGTGTGCGGCCAGAAGACCGAGGAGTGGTACCACTGGTCCATGAACTGCGAAGAGTTGGGCGACTACAGTCCCGCCATGACGGCCGCCTACAGGACGTGGCTGTGCGACAAGTACAAGACTGACGACGCGCTGCGCGCCGCATGGGACGCTCCGGCGGCATCCATCGCCACCGCATCAATCCCCGACAGGGCCGCGCGCTATGGTGACAGAAAAGCCACCTTCCGCGACCCGGTTCATGAGATGTCCGTCATTGACTTTCACCGCTTCTGGTCGGACGTGATGGTCGACACCATCGCGTATTTTGCCAAGGTCATCAAGGAGAAGACACAAAACACCAAGGCGGTCGGCGCGTTCTACGCCTACACCTTCGAATTCGCTGAACTGGCCGAGGATGCGGGGCACCTCTCCCTCGAAAGGCTGCTGCACTGCCCCGACCTCGACTTCATCATGTCGCCCAGCAGCTATCACGAGCGCAAACTGGATGGCGGGCAAAGCCTGTTCCGCATGCCCGTGCTGTCGGTGAACCGGCACGGCAAGATGCTGTGGAATGACTTTGACGCGGCCAGCTTCAAGTTTTATGAGAAAGACCAGAAACAGTTCGCGCCGTGGCTCTGGCAAATGGCGGTGACCGATACCCCCGACAAGTTCGTCTACATGATGCGCCGCGAACTGGGCAACGCGCTGGAAAACGGCGTCAACATGGTCTACTTCGATCTGCACGGCGGCTACTACGAGGATCCAACGATACTGGAGGGGGTGCGCAAGAGCCGCGAAGTGCGCAATGCGGCGCTGGAACGGGACCGCACTTCGTCCGCGGAGATCCTGGTCGTGGTCGACGAGGATTCCATGCACTTCATGGGCTTCCGCAACCCGGTCCTGCGCAACTTCCTTATCGCGCAGCTGGCTGAGTTGCCCTTTGTTGCCCCCTTCGACAGCGCGCTGCTTTCCGACCTTGCCGACCTGCCGAGGGACCGTTACAAAATAGTCATCTTCGCCAACACTTTCCGGCTGGACGACCAGCAGCGCAAGACCATTGCGGAGAAGGTACAGAACAACGGACGCCAAGTGCTCTGGCTTTACGCGCCGGGTTATTTCCGGGGCGACCATGCGGCGGGGGATGTGGCAGAAATTTCGGAGGTGACGGGCATAAAGATAGTGACCGCCGAGCGACCCGCCGCTCCGACGACGGCAATATTCGACGGCAAAGTACTCGGCAA
>CAIUWO010000213.1 GCA_903902895.1 Candidatus Hydrogenedentota bacterium
CCGCAAAGCGGCAACCGGGTTGACCTGCACTTCAGCGGTGAAACGGCCTACGCGCGGCTCATGCGGATGTTCGAGGAGGCGCGCGAAACCATCCATGTCACCACGTTCATTCTCGGCCACGACGAGGTGGGCCGGGCCGTGGTCGACACGCTGGCCCGCAGGGCGCGCGAGGGGGTGCAGGTGCGGCTGCTGCTCGACGGTCTGGGCTGCATCCGCACCAGCCGGCGCTTTTCAGACCCCCTGCGGGAGGCGGGCGGACGGGTGGGCCGTTTCATGCCCGTGCTGCCGCTCCAGCGCAAATGGTCGGCCAACCTGCGCAACCACCGCAAGATTGCCGTGGTGGACCATGCGTGCGCCATGGTGGGCGGCATGAACCTGGCCACCGATTTCATGGGGCCCACGCCCCGCGAGAACCGCTTCCTCGATTCGGCCGTGTTTGTCGAGGGGCCCATCGTGGCCGACATCGAGGCCGTCTTCGCCAGCGACTGGAAATACGCGACCGACGAGCCGCTTCAGATGCCGCCCCACGCCCACTCCATTGCCCGGCAGCGCACCGCCGGCGATGCGCAGGCGCTGTCCACGCTGCAAATTGTGGCCAGCGGTCCCGACGTGCCCGAGGACACCTTTCCGGACACGCTGCTTAGCGAGGCGATGGAGTCGCGCGAGCGCATCTGGCTCGTGACCCCCTATTTCGTCCCCGACGACGCCTTTCTCCGCGTGCTCGCCGTCAAGGCGCGCGCGGGGCGCGATGTGCGCGTGGTCGTTCCCCTGCGCTCCAACCACCGCATCGCCGACCTCGCCCGGGGCCCGGCCCTGCGCGACCTGGTGGCGGCCGGGGGGCGGGTCTACGCCTACCCCAAGGGCATGGTCCACGCCAAGGCCATGTTATTCGACCACCGCCTGGCCATCACCGGCACGCCCAACCTCGACATGCGCAGCCTCTACCTCAACTTTGAACTGGCCCTGTTCCACTACACCCGCCCCGAGATCGAGAAGGTCGCCGCATGGGCCGCATGGCTTCAGGCCCAGTCCGTTCACCTCACCGCCGAAAGGCCCGCGCCGTTCCGCCTCTGGGCCGAGCACCTGTGCCAGATCGTCGCGCCGTTACTGTGACAGGAGACGGTGGGATGCTCGCAGCTTTGCGCAGCAAAGCGGAGCGCACCGCACCGCACCTGAAACGGTGCGCTCCGTTGCGCTTCGCGGAACTCCGGGCACCCCCTACCTATGAGCTTTGCACCGCTCCTGTGGGCGGGGCCCGAAAACCCACCAAGAGGTGCGAAACGGGAAAAAGGCGGTTTTTCCCGATTATGCGCGGTATGTTATCATCGCGCTTCGCCTGTTCAGGCGCATCAACATGGAAGGACTTATCATGGCTGGACGGCCGATTGGCGCGGTGACTTTTGACCTGTGGGACTGCCTTTTTCACGATGATTCGGACGAGCCGAAGCGCGCGGCGGCGGGATTGCCGCCCAAGCCCCGGGCCCGCCGGGACCTGCTGCACACGCTGCTGTCCAAGCACGCGCCCATCGACAAGGCCGTGTCGGACCTGGCCTTCGACGTGCAGGACGCGGCGTTCCGCAAGGTGTGGCACGACCAGCACGTGACGTGGTCCGTGACCGAGCGCATGACGGTGCTGCTGGACGGTCTTGGCCGCACGCTGCCGAAGGATGATTTTGCCGCGCTGGTGGACGCGCTGGAGCGCATGGAGCTGGAATACCAGCCCGATCCCGCGCCGGGCGCGGTGGAGGCGCTGGCGAAACTGCACGGCAAATATCCGCTGGCCATCGTGTCCGACGCCATCTTCACGCCGGGCCGCAACCTGCGCGAACTGCTGCGCGGCGCGGGCATGCTGGAGCATTTCGACTTCTTCGTCTTTTCCGACGAGATTGGCCGTTCCAAACCCCATCCGGCCGTGTATGAGGCGGTGGCGGCGCACTATGGCATTCCCATCGAGAGCATCGTCCACATCGGGGACCGGCCGCACAACGACCTGGGCGGCCCTCACGCCGTGGGCGCGCGCGGCGTGCTGCTCACCGTGGTGAAGAACCGCCCGCTGGAGGGGCACCTCCCAGACGCCGTCTGCGACGACTACGCGGAACTGCCCGAAGTGCTCGAGGCGATGGAATAGGGAAACTTGGTTGCACAAAGTTGATGAACTTCACAAGAACATGTGGGATTAGCCAGGAAAGCGCGCCTCTTAAGCCCCCCTTTGAAGGGGGATTTAGGGGGATGTAAAACCCTTACGAAAAGCCCACGGGGATTTGTTGCATGCCGCGTAATCGCATCATTCCCTATCGGCGGGACTTGAAACAGAAGGCCCGTTTGCTTCGAAAGGACGGCACACTTGGCGAAGTGCTTTTCTGGGGAGCCGTCAGAAATAAGCAGTTGGGCTGTGAGTTTCACCGGCAAGTGCCGGTCGGCAGTTTTATTGTTGATTTCTTCTGTCATGAAAAGATGCTGGCCGTGGAAATTGACGGTTCAAGCCACGACGATGAAGCGCAAATGGAGCGTGACGCCCGGCGACAACAACAGTTGGAGCAGAAGGGCATTCACGTGTTTCGTTTTACCGAACACGACGTTCGAGATAATCTGGATGGTGTTGTTTCAACGCTGCTGGACTGGATTAACGATATGGCTGAGGACAAGGTACAATAGAAAAGACTGTTTGGCGGAGGCATGCGCCTCTGCTAAACCAACCAACGAAACATCCCCCTAAATCCCCCTTCGAAGGGGGACTTAAGACAGGCCCTCAAGGGGGCGCACGAGGGAGTTGCGCATGCCGATTTTTGATCTGCCGCTCGATGAACTGAAGACCTATCAGGGGCGCAACCCCAGACCGGCGGATTTCGACGCGTACTGGGACGAGGCGCTGGCGGAAAACCACAACACCGACCCGAACCCGGAGTTTGTCAAGGCGGAGTTCCAGACGGACTTCGCCGAATGTTTTGACCTGTATTTCACCGGTGTGCGCGGCGCGCGCATTCACGCCAAATTCCTGCGCCCAAAAAAAGCCGTCACGCCCGGTCCGGCCCTGCTGCTGTTTCACGGCTACACAGGCAACTGCGGCGACTGGCACGACAAACTCGGCTGGGTCGCGGCGGGGTTCACCGTGGCGGCCATGGACGCGCGCGGCCAGGGCGGCCTGTCACAGGATGTCGGCGGCGCCATGGGCAGCACGCTCAACGGACACATTATCCGCGGCCTCGACGACAAGCCGGAGAACCTCATGTTCCGGCACATCTTTCTCGACACGGCGCAGTTGGCGCGCGTGGTGATGGGGCTGCCCGAAGTCGACGCCGCCCGGGTGGACGCCATGGGCATGTCCCAGGGCGGCGCGCTCACGCTGGCCTGCGCGGCCCTGGAGCCGCGCATCCGGCGCATTGCGCCGATGTGCCCCTTCCTGTGCGACTACCGGCGCGTCTGGGAGATGGACCTGTGCAGGGACGCCTACAAGGAAATCCGCGACTACTTCCGCCTCTTTGACCCGCGCCATGAGCGCGAGGAGGCCGTATGGACGAAACTGGGCCACATCGACCTCCAGCACCTCGCGCCGCGCATCTGCGCCGAAGTGCTCATGGCCGTCGGCCTGATGGACGAGATATGCCCCCCCTCGTCCCAGTTCGCGGCGTTCAACAAGATAAGTTCCCCCAAGGAGACGGTGATCTACCCGGACTTCACCCACGAATATTATCCGGGCTTTATCGACCGGGCATACCAGTTCTTTACGTCAATGCAGGCATGACGCCTGACACTCAACAAGGAAGACGACCATGGCAGAGAAGTTGCGTTTCCTGATTCCCGACGGCTACTCGATCGAGAGCCGCCAGCAGTTTGAAACGGTGGGCATGGCGCTGGCCGGCCAGCTCTACGCGGACCTGCTGGTGAAGCGGCTGCCCGGCGCCGAGTATGACATCTGGTACAGCAGCGATCCCGGCGCGGTGCCGCCGACGGACGAGGCGCTCGCCGGCTACGCCGGCGTAATCTGGCCCGGCTGCAACCTGACCATCTATCACGATGACGATCCCCGTGTGCAGGCGCACAAAAGCCTGGCGCTGCGCGCCTACGAGGTGGGCATCCCGCAGTTCGGCAGTTGCTGGGGCATCCAGCTGGCGTGCTCGGTGGCGGGCGGCAGTGTCTCGGCGCACCCAAAGGGCCGCGAGATGGGCATCGCCACGAAGATCATGCTCACCGACCAGGGCCGGAAGCACCCCATGATGAAAGACAAGCCGGTGGTCTACTCGCACTTTGTGAGCCACGACGACCAGGTGGTCGACCTGCCCGAAGGCGCCACATTGCTGGCGGGCAACGACTGGAGCGTGGTGCAGGCCGTGGCAGTGAAATTCAAGAAGGGCGTGTTCTGGGGCGTGCAGTACCATCCCGAATACAACCTGCACGAGGTGGCCCGGCTCATCCTCGCCCGCGAGGAGCGGCTCATCAAGCAGGGCTGGTTCAAGGACCACGACGACATGGTCGCCTACGTGGAGAAGTTTGAGGCGGTGCATGCCGATCCCACGCTGAAGCACATCCGCTGGCAGCTTAAAATCGACGACGGCATCGTTGAGGACGATATCCGCGAATGCGAGTTCGTCAACTGGATTCACAGCGCGGTGCTCGGCGAATACTAGAACAACGAACACAGTTTTCACAGGCCCCTCCCGCCGGACGGTGCGGAGGGGCCTTTTCATTGTGCGACGGGCGTGCTATTATCGAGAGACGGGGAACCGCCCAAGGCACACCCCGCACATAATCCGCAGGAATGGACAAAACTTGGAGGAAGTGCCCCATGATCACGCAACGTTCCGTGCCGAAACGAATCCTTCTGACCACCCTGCTGATGCTGGCCGTTGCCGCGGGAACGGTCACG
>CAIUWO010000214.1 GCA_903902895.1 Candidatus Hydrogenedentota bacterium
CGGTTCCCGCCAGCCGCCTCATATTCGTGTATATTCGAGCAGCCGTCGCCGTCCGCATCGCCGCACCAGCCCAGATAGGGGTACAGCAGCGTGTATTCGTCCGGATTGGGTATCGCCATGCCCGGGCTGCCAAGCAGGCTGTTTGCCAATGAGTTGTTTATAACCAAATCCATGATCAGCAGCGGAAAGGCCAGCGTGTCCTGATCACCGATCACCATCATGCCCGTGAATAAGTACTCCACATCTTCTATGTTGCGGATCATGGTGCTTGTCTCACCGTTCGGACCGCCGCCCAGGTCTCTCCACGCAAGCGCGAAGTCGCGGGTCCAGGCATCGTGCACCTGCTTGTGCGACGTGCCTCCCGTGGCGGTGCAGTCAAATGACGGATCGGCCAGAATCGCGGCCACCAGCGAAAATTCGTCGCTGTCGAGCATGTTGTTTGGAAACAGCGTTATGGGGGTTTGTGAAATGTCGTAACCGCCGTTGATGTCGCAGACCGCGGGGTCCAGCGTGAATGCGGCGGGCAGGACGGGCGGGTTCAGTGTCAGCACCACGGGCCAGAGCTGGCATTGCCACACGTGCGTCATTACCAAGTTGAAATCGACGGTCACGACATCGGCCCGAACCGGGCTTGCCGTGAAGCCCATGCCAAGAATGACACAGAGAATGAGGATTAGATTGCGCACGTCACGTCTCCTTTGGTTTCTACAGGGTAATGATAGTTCAGTTTGGCTGAACAGTCAAGGGCAGCCAAACTGAAAAAGGAGGGTGGATCGCCGTCCGTTTCCTTTGCCGGCCTTCAACCCTGGGGGGCCCGGCGGCACCCGGAAACCTGGTCATTGACAAGCCGCCCGCGTTCGGTTAGGATGTTGTCAGCGGGGCAAGGTTGCCGCGCGTGGTCAGCATGAGTCAGGGCACCAACGGGAGTCGGTCTAATGAAAAGGCATGCGCGAGGTTTTACGCTGATTGAACTGCTGGTTGTGATTGCCATTATCGGCATACTGGCGGCCATCCTGCTGCCCGCGCTTGCGCGGGCGCGCGAGGCGGCCCGCCGCTCCTCCTGCCAGAACAACCTCAAGCAGATGGGCATCGTGCTCAAAATGTACTCGGGCGAGTCCAAGGGGCAGGCATTTCCGCCCCTGCAGGGCTATCCCAAGTGGGACGGCGCGACCAGCGACCCGGACCCGAACTGCAACGGCCACTATGACTATCCGGCCCTCGGCTTTTCGGGCAACACTCTCTATCCCGAATACCTGACGGACACCAACGTGCTCAACTGCCCGTCCAGCGCGCGGCAGGGCGGCGTGACCAAGATCACCGACGCGATTGTCGCCGCCGAGCCCGGTTGCGGACCCTACCGTAACCTGCTGGCCCAGACGGATGTCAGCTACCTCTACTGGGGCTGGGTGCTCGATCTGATCGATGTGCCCGACCTTACCCAGCCCGATGACGTGAGGGATCTGGCCGTGAGCGGCAAGACGCTCATGGTCCCCGCGCAGTTGATCTGCATCTACATGCGGATTAACCAGCAGGCTGACAATTGGGCGCCCGACATGGCGATGCTGGATAGTGATGTTGTCGGCAGCCCGACGCTGTTCTATCCTGACAAGGGCAACGGCCGCAGCAACACCATATACCGCCTCAAGGAAGGCATCGAACGGTTCCTAATCACCGACATTAACAATGCCGGTGCGGGCAACATGGCCCAGAGCCAGGTGATCGTGGCCGCCGACATGCTTTCCAACACCGGCTCCGATTCCCTCTTCAACCACATCCCCGGCGGCTCGAATGTCCTGTTCATGGACGGCCACGTCGAGTTCCAGAAATACCAGGCCAACGGTGACGGCCCCTGCAACAAGCTTATCGCCAACGCGATTGGCCTGCTGGCGCAGTAGACGCGGCACCAATTCAGCCTTCTTTCGCGGCCCCCAGGCCCGAACACAGTTCGGGCTTGGGGGCTTCTTCTTGGTGTTGTCCCGCGCGTGTCGTCGGCGGCCGGGACGGTGATGGGCGGGCAGGACACACCCGCCGGGGAGGGCCTATTTTTTCCCACCCTTGCGGGGCTTGTTCGCCAGATGCTTGAGGTGGTAGATGAGGGTTTGCGCCTCGCGGGGGGACAGGGCGTCGGGGTCGATCTTCTGCAGTTCCAGCTCGACGGCGGTGGGGCCGGTGTCGGCGGGGGGACCGAAGAGCCATAGCTGCTCGGGCAGACCGGCCGGGGCGGGGTTGCCCGTTTCGAGCGATTCCAGAATGGTGCGGGCGCGGCCAATGACAGACGGCGGCAACCCGGCCAATTGCGCCACATGGATGCCGTAGCTGTGGTCGGCGCCGCCGTCCACGATGCGGTAGAGGAACACGACGCGGCCGCTGTACTCGCGCACGGCGACGTTGACGTTCTTGGCGTGCTCGAGCTTGGTGCCCAGTTCGGTCAGCTCGTGGTAGTGCGTGGCGAAGAGCGTGCGCGCGCGCGTGTTGTCGTGCAGGTGCTCGGCCACGGACCACGCGATGCTGATGCCGTCGAAGGTGCTGGTGCCGCGGCCGATCTCGTCGAGCACGAGCAGGCTGCGCTCGGTGGCGGAGTTGAGGATGGCGGCGGTCTCGATCATCTCGACCATGAAGGTGGACTCGCCGCGCACGAGATTGTCCGACGCGCCGACGCGGGTGAAGATGCGGTCGACCACGCCGATGCGCGCCTCGGCGGCGGGCACGAAGGATCCAATCTGCGCCAGCAGCGTGATGAGCGCGGCCTGCCGCAGGTAGGTGGACTTGCCGGCCATGTTGGGCCCGGTGACGATGAGCATGGACGCCGCGGCGGGGTCGAGCACGGTGTCGTTGGGCACGAACTCGCCGGTCTTCATCAAATCCTCGACCACGGGATGGCGTCCGTCGCGGATGCGTATCTCGCCGAAATCACCCACCTCGGGCTTGCAGTAGTCGCGCGCGGTGGCCACCTCGGCCAGCGAGAGCAGCGTGTCGAGCACGGCCACGGCGTCGGCCGTCTGCTGGATGCGCCGCGCCTCGGCGGAGACGGCGTCGCGCAGCGCGCAGAACAGCTCGTATTCGAGCGTGTGCATGCGCTCCTGCGCCGTGAGCATCTCCTCCTCGCGCTCCTTGAGCGCGGGGGTGACGTAGCGCTCGGCGTTGGCGAGGGTCTGCTTGCGCTGGTAGTCGTCAGGCACTTTGCCGGCCTGGCCCCGGCTGATTTCCAGGTAATAGCCAAAGACCCGGTTGTATCCGACCTTGAGCTTGGCGTTGCCGGTCCGCGCGCGCTCCTCCTGCTGGAGCTGGGCGATCCAGTCGCGCCCGCCGCGCACCAGCCCGTGCAGCCGGTCCAGGTCGGCTTCGTAGCCGTCGCGGATGATGCCGCCCTCGTTGAGCGACAGCGGCGGCTCGTCAACGACCGCGGCGGCGATGCGGCCGGTCACGTCCTCCAACGGATCGATCTCGCCGCAAAGCGCGGCGAGCATCTCCGACCCGGCACCGGCCAGCAGCGCGCGCAGCGCGGGCATGCGCTCCAGAGACGCGCCCAGCGCGCGCACGTCGCGCGCGTTGCCCGTGCGCGACGTGATGCGGCCCGTGAGCCGCTCCAGGTCGGCCATGCCGCGCAGCGTGTCGCGCAGCGCCATGCGCAGGTCGACCCGGTCCACCAGTTCGGCGACCGCGTTCTGCCGCCGCCCGATCTCTCCCGCGTCCACCAGCGGGTGCAGCAGCCAGTCGCGCAGGCGCCGGCTGCCCATGCTCGTCAGGGTGCGGTCAAGGACGGCCAGCAGCGTGCCGCGCCGCGCCCCCGTGGCCGTGGCCACCAGTTCCAGGTTGCGCTGCGTGTTGCCGTCGAGCACCACGTAGCCCGAGGGGCTGTAGCGGCGGGGCAGGCGCAGCCGCGGCGCGCAGTCGCGCTGCGTCTCGCGCACGTAGGACAGCAGCGCGCCGAGGCAGCCCGTGGCGGCCGGCGCGTCGTCGAGCCCCACGCCCTTGAGCGTGCCCAGGCCCCAAGTGGCCAATACAAGGTCCTCGGCGAGTTCCGCGTCGAAGCGGTCCGCCGGACGGGCCGTGAAGGTGATGCCGGGAAAATTCCGCTTCATGCGCGCCAGGAAGTCGGCGTCGATTTCGTCGGAATGGAGCACCTCGACCGGCGCCATGCGGGTCAGTTCATCGCCAAAGACCCGCTCCGCGGCGGCGTCTATCCGTGCGGCGATCACCTCGCCCGTGGTCACATCCACAAAGGCCAGCGCGCCCGCGTCGCCCTCGGCGGTCATGGCGCCCAGATAGTTGTTGGCGCGCTCGTCGAGCAGCTCCGGCTCCATGACCGTGCCGGGCGTGATCGTGCGGACCACCGCGCGTTTGACGATGCCCTTGGCCTGCTTGGGGTCCTCCATCTGGTCGCAGATGGTGACTGTGCGCCCCGCCTTGATCACGCGGGCGATGTAGGTGTCCACGGCGCGGAAGGGCACGCCGCACATGGGCACGCGCGCCGCCTTCTCGGCGCCGTCGCGCGAGGTGAGTGTGAGCCCCAGCAGTTCGGCGGCCTCCAGCGCGTCCTCGAAGAACAGCTCATAGAAGTCGCCCATGCGGAAGAACAGCAGCGAATCGCTGCATTCCGACTTGGCGGCGATGTACTGCCGCACCATCGGCGTGATTTCCGACGGCCCAAGATCGCCCAGTTTTGTCCAGTTGCCTGCCATGACCGCGTATTATACGCATCACAGCGGGCATGGGGAAGGAAACCGGACGGGAAAGAAGGGGGCCGGGGCTAGCGGTCCCCAGACCGCTTCTCCAGCCGCCGCAACCCCGCAACACCAATCAGGATGATCACCGCGGCGACGACCAGCAGGATGATGCGGTAGGCATTGGGGACGGCGTCCATGAGGTAGGCGAGCATGCCCATCGCGGCGGAGAAGCCGTAGAGGGCGAGCACGGCGTTGCGCTGGCCCAGGCCGAGCGCGAGCAGGCGGTGGTGCAGGTGGTCGCGGTCGGGCCGGAAGAAGCCGCCGCCCCGGGCGCGGCGCATGCGCCGCAGGAAGCTCAGCGCCGTGTCGGCCACGGGCACGGCCAGCGCGGTCATGGGCACGGCCAGCGCAATGACGGCCGCGCCCTTCTGCTGCGAGGCGAGCGTGGCCGCGGCGAGAATGAAGCCCAGGAACAGCGCGCCCGCGTCGCCCATGAAGATGGACGCCGGGTGGAAGTTGTAGCGCAGGAAGCCCAGTGTGGCGCCCATGAGGCAGGCCATGATGGCGCAGCCGGCGGCGTGGTTGTTGCGCAGGCCGACGGCGAACAGGGCCGCCGAGATGGCAAACACCAGACCGGCGGCGAGACCGTCAAGACCGTCGGAAAAGTTGACCGCGTTCATCACGCCCGCCATCCACAGCGCGGTGACGATCACGCCGACCCAGGGCCAGTCCGTGGCGGGGCCGATCATGCTGAATGGATCGGCGTCGCGCAGGCCCCAGAAATAGAAGATTGCGCCCAGCACCAGCTGCACCAGCAGCTTGAAGGTGCCCGGCAGGCCGCGCGCGTCGTCCCACAGGCCCATGAGCATGACCACCGTCCCCAGCGCGGCCGCGGGAAACAGCGCCGGTCCCGCGAGACGCGGCGCAAAGCACTCGATGCCCAGGGCGGCCGCGAGAAAGGCGGCGTAAAACGCCATGCCGCCCAGATAGGGCACGGGCGCGCGGTGCACCTTGCGCGCCTCGCCGGGCCGGTCAAGCACGCCCAGTCGCCAGGCCAGCGCGCGGAAGAGCGGGGTCAGGCCCAGGGCCACCGCCAGAGAGAGCGCCGCGATCAGCGCACAGCTGACCAGGAGGAAGGCCCGGCCTGAAAGCACGGCTGCGAGGTCCATATCGTGACGGAATCCCTGTGCGGCGGCGCGGCCCAGTGCGTACAGGGCGAACAGGCCAAGCGTTACCCCCCACAGCACCAGCGTGCGGCCCACGGAAACGGGTCCGTCCGTGCCGCCTTCAGTGGCTGCGGGATTCTTCTGTTCGTCGTCTGTCATCTTCATGTCCGGTTGTCCACCTTCCGGGGCTATCCTATCGCAGCCGCACCCCCCTGTCAACGCCGCCGGGACATACTCACAGGGCAATCGCACTAAACCGGGTCTGCCACTCTGGGAAAACGCGCATAAATTTTGGAGTGGCGCGGCTTTAAGTCCCCCTTTGAAGGGGGATTTAGGGGGATGTCATTCTTGGGCGGCGCGTTAACATCCCCCTGTCCCGCCCGTGGCGGGACGGTCCCCCTTCAAAGGGGGACTAATGGCTGAGCGCTCTCGAGAGCCATGTGTTAAACGGTCCGTGCTTTCGTGGCTCTTGGACATCACCAGCCTTGGATGCGTCCGTCACCCGCGTTTTCGTCAGGTCGGTGTTCTAATGCGATTGCCCGGGACG
>CAIUWO010000215.1 GCA_903902895.1 Candidatus Hydrogenedentota bacterium
CAGGGCCGTGACAGGCCTGCACCTTGCCGGCCCGGGCCCAGCAGAATTTGTCTGTAGGTCTTTTTTGTTTAAACGGTGCTGTAGGTTCGAACTATGGTATAAATTCCAATCAATATCTCTGCACAAAAACCAAAACACTCTCCAGGAAACCCTGCCCGCCTGCTGCACGGACATCAATCATGAGCGACGAACCACAAGATCGACGTGAAACCAGACAGCAGATTCGTTTGCGTCGGTCGACGTACCAGCGCCAAGGAGTCGTGCGGAAGAAGCCCATCATCATCGCGACATTCATGTTTAAGGTGTACAATCCGCGATCCCTGAAAAATCCATTTGATTTCCGCCCCTGACATCCGATGGCCTCAGGGAGGGGTCTACAAGACGACCACCGCCGTCACTCTCGCGAGTGCGCTTGCGGGATCCAAGGCTACAGGGTGCTTGGAGAAGCGGGTCTTGATTGTGGATGCAGACCGGCAGGGCAACACGACGTCCTTTTTTCAACCCTACACTCCCCCGCAGGATGGGATGAATGCGGCAGATCCGGCTCTAGCAGCTGAAGAAGAACTGGTCCGACAGGCAAGAAAAATGAAGGAGGCGCGGGAACGGGCGTCAAAGCATGGCGGAGTGTCCGAGATCGCCGGCGACCACGTCCGCGTGGGCACCACCGCGACGCAGCCGCTCCACCCTGGCCAGTTCAACCTCGACAACTGGCTCGTTGTGGACGGCCAGCGGGTCCCCGACGTGTTCTCGGCGCTCCTGCCGCCCTTCGATCAGGACCGCAACGGCCTCGTCGCGGTGAAGCCGCTGGTGATCCCGGACCTGGACGGGGAGCCCAACTTCGAGGGGAGGCTCTGCCTGCTTCCGGCCAGCCCCAAGCTCAACGAGCTGGAGTCTGCCCTTGAGAAGAGCACTGGGGCCGCGGCCAAGTGGAACTACGGGTGCTTCCGCAAGCTGATGCTCATGGTCGCGGAGGAGGAGGACATCGACGTGGTCATCGTGGACGTCGGGCCCAACGACGGCCGGCTCAACATGGGCTTTGTCATGAGCTGCGACTACATCCTCCCGCCCGTCCACGCCGAGTACTTCTCCTCCGCGTCCGTCTACGGCCTCCTGGAGAAGGTGCTCCCGGCGTGGTTCCGGTGGCGCGACGAGCACCGGGCCACCGCCCTCTCCGACGACCGCCGCGAGGTCGAGGACATGGCGCGGGGCCAGTGGTACCGCTTCGACAAGCCGCCCCGCCTCCTGCCCTTCATCGCGCAGGGCTACGCCATGACCCGGCCCTCCGGCGGCACGGTGCACGTCAAGGACGCCGACGGCAGCTTCATCGAGACCATCCAGGTCATTGCCGAGGCGGCCGCCACCGCCCAGAGCAGCGCCCGGGCCCCGGCGGACCGCCGGCGCGAGCTGGAGCGGGTCCACGGCGCCTTCGTGAGCGACGGCTCCAAGCGCATGGTGGTCCCGCTCCTCCCCAAGCTGGTCCACGCCGCC
The DNA here is from genome assembly GCA_903902895.1 of Candidatus Hydrogenedentota bacterium. GTDB lineage: Bacteria > Hydrogenedentota > Hydrogenedentia > Hydrogenedentales > CAITNO01 > CAITNO01. The sequence goes on from CAIUWO010000215.1 coordinate 1,489, forward strand.
GTCCCGCAGAACCTCGGCGTGTCCATGATCCACAGCTCCCGCCTCCACCTCGAGCAGTACTACGGCCCTGCCCGCGCCGCCCAGCTCACCGACGAGAGCCGGAAGGAGGGCCGGGAGTTCCTCGCCGAGCGCGCCCTGGTGCGCGAGCGGTACGTCAGCCTGGCCAGGTTCATCCTGTCCCTCCCCGCTCTCGACGTCCCTGTCGGCGGCGGCGGCGACGGCGGTGATGGGGGTGCTGGTGGAGGGTTAAGTGGTGGCGGCGGTGGCAGCAGCGGCGGTGGCGGCGGTGGCGGCGGTGGCGG
>CAIUWO010000216.1 GCA_903902895.1 Candidatus Hydrogenedentota bacterium
GCGAGTCAATCAGCCGGAACAGCGGTTCGTTGCATTCGGAGAGATTGCAGGCCTCGGCCGGCCAGTAGTTCTGCTGCGTGTTTATGTCATTGTGAAAGTCGCAGGTCCAGCCCATGTTGCAGGCCAGGTTGTCGTTCCAGATGCCCTGCAGATTCAGCGGCAGCGGTGAATTCTCGCGTGACCCGGCAATGAGCAGGTAGCGCCCGTACTGGAAGAAGGTGCTGATTAATTGCGGGTCGTCGCCGCCGCTCTTGAACTGTTCGAGCCGCTTGTCCGTGGGCAGCGATGCGGCTTCGGCGGCGCCGAGGTCCAGCGTTACCCGCCGGAACAGACGCTGGTGGTCGGCAATGTGCGCGTCGCGCAGCTGCTCGTAGGTCTTCCCGGCGGCGGCATCGAGTTGTGCCTTGCACAGCGCCTCGGCGTCGCCGTTCCGGTAGTTCGTGTTGATTGCCGTGAGCAGCAGCACCGCGTCGGCGTTCTTCACCTTTAGCGCGCCGTCCGCGGCGGACACCTCGCCTCCGGTTGCCACCGCCTTTAACTGTCCGCGAAAGGCCACGCCGGTCTTGCCGTTGCTGTGCTTCTTCTCGTGGGCGTTGCCGGTCATCACCAGCGTGCCGTCTTCCTTGGCGCTGAGCTCGAAGGGCAGCGCGCCGCCGTTCATGCCGACCTCGAAGGACAGCCCGCCGGGCGCGTCACAGGACAGCCGGACAACCAGCACCTGGTCCACATTCGAACAGAACACCTCGGTCTTGATGCGGGTGTTGCCGAGCGCATAACCGACACGCGCGACGGCCTGGTCCAGGTCCAGTTCCCTGCGGTACTCCGTGGGCGTGACATTCGATGCGGGAAAGCGAAGCAGCAGGTCCCCCATGGGCAGGTGGGAGCCGTAATTAAGCTCCCGGCCAAGCATGTACTTCTGGCACATGCCCTGCGCCTCGAAATAGCGGCCCTCAAAGAGCGCCGCGCGGATTTCATCGAGATGCTCGCGCATGCGCGGGTTCTCGTGCTGGTCGCTGGCTTCGCCCGACCATACGGTGGATTCGTTCAAGGCGATGCGGGCCGTGTCGGTGCCACCGAAAACCATCGCGCCGATGCGCCCGTTGCCCACGGGCAGCGACTCCATCCAGCGTACTGCCGGCTGCGCATACCAGAGCGCGGGGGGATTGACCGGAAATGTTTCGGAAGCCGTGCCCGGCGGACAGAGCATTCCCGCCAGAACCGCCACGCCAAGCATGAATGCGGAACGCATCATCAGTCAGTCTCCCACGCCCGGCGTTTCCGGGCACGATAAACATGCAGGCCGCTGCGGGCATGCAGAACAGCCGCCCCCGGCCATCAGTCTGCAACAGAACCCGCAGGACAAAAGGCGAGCACGACAGTCTCCCGCATGCAAGGTCTTTGCCGCAAGTCCACAGACCCGCCTTGGCGGCGTTCAGATTCAGAGGACAGAATGCCTGTGAACCATAACGCACAGCCCGACCATTTTCTTAGAGCCGGGGCGCGCATCATTCAATACGTTTGCTGTGCCTAATCCCCAAGGGAGTTCCCCCGGCTTTGCCGGGGAGGCAGTAAAAGTTTGACATATCCGGGAGTCCATCGCGGAAACTCTGGATCGTGAGCCGCCAAAGCACACGAAAGGAGTCCCGCGATGGACGTGTACGAAAGTTTAAGCCATACGAAATGGGAGTGCAAATACCACGTGGTATTCATTCCGAAATGCCGGAAGAAGTTGCTGTACGGTCAGCTACGGCAGCATTTGGGCGAGGTGTTCCGCAAACTTGCGGAACAGAAGGAGTGCCGCATTGAAGAGGGGCACATGATGGCCGACCATGTGCACATGTTGATTTCGGTGCCGCCCAAGTACGCGGTGTCACAGGTGGTCGGGTATATCAAGGGCAAGAGCGCGATCCACGTGGCTCGGGTGTACGGCGAGAAGAAGCGGAACTTCGTCGGGCAGCACCTGTGGGCGCCAGGTTACTTTGTGTCGACGGTGGGCAGGGACGAGGTGGTGATACGCGCGTATATCCGCAAGCAGGAGGGGGAGGACAAGCGGTTGGATCAGTTGAATCTACTGTAGCGACAGGGTGGCCACCATAAGGTGGCTCCCCCAAAGCGGGGCCGCGTTAGCGACCACGCATAGCCGCTTTGAGCGGCTCACAAAATTAAAGCCCCCGGCTTTGCCGGGGGATACTTACTTGGCATACAGGGCCAGTTTCACGGTCTTGGGCGCAAAGGGTTCGATGCGCACGGTGTTGGACCCGGCCTTGACCAGCCCGGTGACATCGAGCATGAACGGCGCGCCGATGCACCCGCCCGCCTCCTGTCCGTTGACTTGGACGCGCACACCCTCGCGCACGCCGTCCATGACCAGCATGACGCGCCCGCGCGCGGTGTCCGGCGCGGCGGTCCACTCGGCGGCGCCCTCAAACGGGTCCGCCTGCGGCACCGGGGCCCTGCCCCCTATCACGCCCCAGGGGCCGCCGCCAAACGGGGCAATTTTCTCGGCGGGCACCCAGTTCTTCTGGTCGGTAAGGCGGGCGGTCTCCCAGGACTCGTCAATCCTGCCGTCCAGGACCGTGCCGTCTGTGAGTTCAATGCGGTACGCGCCGATCAGCCCTGCCGGCGAAGCTTCCTGGGTGGTGTTGACCGCATGGACCAGCAGCGTGTTGCGGCCGGGCCTGAGGAAAGGCTTCAAGTCCACTTCCTTGGGATCGCGCCAGCCCTCGGCGGCACCGCCGCTCTCGCCGGCCGCCTTGCTGTTGACTTCAAGACTGAATTCATTGTCCGCGGCGATGAGAAAGCGCGCGTCGCGCAGGTCGGCGTTCCCGGGAAGGTCCAGCGCATGCCGGAAGATGCGTGTTCCAAAGTGCGCGCGGTCCAGCCCGTGCTCGTGGGGAAACCACACCCAACTGCATTCCGAGAGGCTTAGCGGCGCCGGCGCGGCGGCCGGCGGCGTGTTGGTGCGGGCGACCCGCACCGGGGCGGTGACGGGCAAATCCCCGGCGGCGACCCGGCGGGGCAGCGGCCGCGCGGCGCTGCGGAACACCACCAGCGCGCTTTCGGCCGGCTCAAGGGTCAGTTCAAACTCGCTGCGCCCGTTGGCCCGCTGCGCGGCGGGCAGCGCTTCCACAAGGTTGCGCATCGGGTCCCAGCGTTCCGGGACTCCCGCGGCGTCGGCAATCAGCCGGAAGGTCTTGGTCGCGGCCCCGACATCCTGGTTGCACACCAGGTAAACCGCGGCGTCGTCCTTGACCCGTTCCAGGACGTGCAGCCAGCCGTCCGGCTGGCCGGAGGCGAGCCCGAGCACGGGCGGCACGTCGGCATTGGCCAGCACGGCGCCAACCTCTGCGGCA
>CAIUWO010000217.1 GCA_903902895.1 Candidatus Hydrogenedentota bacterium
GCCGAATCTCAGCCGCTCCTTCGCATTCGCCAAGCTGCGCGCGGCCGAAAGCATTTTCGCCACCAAGGGCGGACTCATGCACGGGCCCGGCGGCGGGTCCTACTACGCCGCCATCTGGGCCAACGACCAGGCCGAATACGCCGGCCCGTTCTTTCCCTTCCTGGGCGACGCGGGCGGTGACGAGGCCTCGCTGAACGCCTACCGCCATTTCGCGCGGTTCATGAACGACGCGTACGAGCCACTGCCCAGTTCCATCATCGCCGAGGGCACGGATGTGTGGAAGGGAGCGGGCGACCGGGGCGATGCCGCCATGATCGCCTACGGCGCGTCGCGCTTCGCGCTGGCCCGGGGCGACAAGGCTGCCGCGGAGGAACTGTGGCCGCTCATCACGTGGTGCCTCGAATTCTGCAACAGGAAGGTTACGCCCGAGGGCGTGATCGCCTCCGACTCCGATGAGTTGGAGGGGCGTTTTCCCGCCGGCAAGGCGAACCTGTGCACGGCCACACTCACCTATGACGCCTACCTGTCCGCCGCGTGGCTGGCCGAGAACCTGGGCAAACCCGAAAGCGTGGCCAAGGACTATCGCGACCGTGCCGAGGCGCTGCACAAGGCCATCAACACCCATTTCAGCGCAAACATTGACGGATTCGACACCTACCGTTACTACGACGGCAACACGACGCTGCGCGCGTGGATTTGCATCCCGCTGGTGATGGGCATTTTCGAGCGCAAGGCGGGCACCATTGAGGCGCTCTTCTCGCCGCGCCTGTGGACGCCGGACGGCCTTGCGACGGAATCGGGCAAGGAAACCTTCTGGGACCGCGCCACACTCTATGCGTTCCGCGGCGTGTTCTATGCCGGCGAGACTGAGCGTGCGCTCGACTACTTCCGCGCCTACTCGCAGCGGCGGCTGCTGGGCGAGCACGTGCCCTACCCCGTCGAGGCGTGGCCCGAGGGCAACCAGCGCCACCTTTCCGCCGAGAGCGCGCTCTACTGCCGCGTTGTGACCGAGGGCATCTTCGGCATCCGGCCCACGGGCCTGCGCGGTTTCGAGTGCCGGCCGCAGCTGCCCAAGGCATGGGACACCATGGCCCTGCGCGACGTCAAAGCCTTTGGCGGCACCTTCGAACTCACCGTCACCCGCGCGGGTGACAAGATGGATGTGGTGCTGCTAAAGGGCGGGAAGGAAGTGGCGCGGAAGATGGTGGCGCCGGATGGGGCGGCGGGTTTTCAGTTGCCGTGAGTATAATATTGTCTTTCAATGGCGCGAAGTAAATCGTCATTGCGAGCAAAGCGAAGCAATCTCCTGCTCGCGAGAGACCGCAATGGCGGGACATGGTTTCAAGAGATTGCTTCGTCGGACTGCGTCCTCCTCGCAATGACGAGGGTGAGAGACGCCGGCCAGGGTGCCTGTTCCTGCGGAGGTCCATGCAATGTTCGAGTCTCGCCTTCACGTTCAGCTCATCGCCGCCTTTCTCCTTGCGTCTTCAACTCTTTCCCTTGCCGCTGCCGCACAAAGCCCCGCTGATGACGCGCCACCCCCCGTCCACCGCGTCTACACACATCTGCTGGAACCGCGCGAGCACCCGGATGACGCGCGGCGTTTTGTGAAGCCGCCGAACTGGGAGACCTTCGGCAACCAGACGCAGTTCGCCGCGCTGCGCGGCTTTGGGGTGGAGAAGGACATGATTACGGGCTATGCCGAGGAGATCGAGAAGTACACCAAGACCTACGATCTGGGCCGGGTCGTGTGGCCGTCCTATCCCATCGTGTTCGCCAAGAACATTGGCGACCTGGCCGACGAAATCAAGAAGCGCGACCTGTTCCTCTTCGACATCTGGGGCTATGTGCCGGGGTCCGGGCCGGGCGACTACTGGATGCAGTACAAGGTGCCCGTCGAGGCGCTGGCCACGCTGGAGTCCACACTGGGCGACCACTGGCTGGGCATGGACGTGGGCGAGCAGGACGGCCGCTACATCGGCGGCTATGCCGACCAGGCCTTTCCCGTTTCCGCCAACCGCTTCGACCAGTACCTGAACTTCCAGCGCCATTTTGAGCGCATGGGCGACGACCTCGGCCACAAGCTCTCCACGCTGGTCTCGCTCAACTACGGGCACTATTTCCTCAAGGAGGGCACCTATTCCACCATCGGCGCGGAGACGGCCCAGGCCCTGCCCAACAACCAGGTGTACTACGCGTTCATCCGCGGCGCGGGCAAACAGTACGGCGTGCCGTGGTTCGGCAACGCGTCCGTGTTCAACCGGTGGGGCTACAAGAACTACGACGCCGAAGGCGCGGACCACAGCGCCACCAAGGGCACGAGCCTCAACCTGCTCAAGCGGCTCATGTACACGCACATCCTTTACAACAGCGTCTTTGCGGGCTTTGAAAGCGGCTGGTTTGCGAAGGGCGAACTGAGCCCCATCGGGCGCATCCAGCAGAGCGCGCAAAAGTGGGTGCGCGAGAACGGAAACCCCGGCGTCATGCAGACGCCGGCGGCGCTGCTCTTCGATTTCAACGCGGGCTGGACCTTCCCGCGCCACCTCTACTCGCAGCACACCTACCGTGTCTGGGGCAGCATGCCCTACGGCCCCGGCGAC
>CAIUWO010000218.1 GCA_903902895.1 Candidatus Hydrogenedentota bacterium
CCCAAGGCGGGATCCTCCTGGAGGGCACGCAGAAACTGCCGGACAAGGCCGACTCGACTCGGCGCGGGCAGTAGATCGAATGCGGCGACAGTCGCGGAACGGCCGTCTTGCTCGACGCTCGTGGCGCAGCCGAACTGGGCTCGATCCGCGCCAATGGCACGGAATTTAAGGCCGAAAAACGGGTCGATCGAGAGATGACGTTCGGCCGCCCGGCCACCTTTCGACTGCTGCTGAAAGAAACCCTGTTGGAATTCTATCTCGACGACATCCTGATCGAGTGTTTCAGCCTGCCCGCCGACGCCAACGGACGAATCGGCCTGATCCGCGGCACCGACAGCCGATCGATCGGGAAAGTGAAAGCCTGGCGCGCAACGGCGGCACCGGCCAAGCAGGCCGGGAAATGTGAGTGAAGGCTCCTCCCCGAAACTTGCCTTTCTTGCCTCTCGACCTTCTCGGCCACCGCGCCGCTGTCAGCACCCTACAACAAAGCCATTTACAATCTGTGCAAGCGCGCATTTGCTGCCCCCGCATTTGAACCGCTTGATGTTCAGGAAGTCTGGAAGGAAATCGAGGCTAATTTGTAGTCTCAAGGTTGTGCAATAGCCTTAAACGGCTTCTCCTGTTCTGCGTCGAAAGCGCCAATAGGGCCTACTGCCGGGTCCATATTCGGGCCCATATCGAGAGTGACAGCGCCGCCTTTGGCAACGACTTTCTTGAACCATTCCTGCCATTGTTCGGTGGGATAGCGGACATCTCGTTTTCCCCATGTTGAACCCAGATAGGTAATGGCGTGCCACTGGGAACCATCCACCCAGCGTGATTCAGGGATAAAATCGAAGGGTTCGTTCAGTTCCCCTGCGGTATAGTCTTCGGCCTGGGTGTGGTGCAGGGTGTGGTGAACCAGTTTTTTGACACCTGGGTTGAAAGTCACAATGGCGTTGGGATTGCCCCGTTTTACGGCATCGGCGTAAATTTGGGCAATATCCTCATTGAAGTGAATGTGCTTATAGCCGCCGTCAAACCACCAGCCTGCCACCTTATCACCATAACGGGAAGACCATTCATAAATGACCTCCGCCCATTGTTTAGCAAAGACAATATCAAGTGGCTGATCCTTGGGACCTTCGGGCAGCCCGAATGCCTTCTGGGCGCGGGGATCCCAGTTCGGAGCCTGACACGGCAGGTACAGCATCAACCGGATGCTTTTCTTGCTGAGTTCCTGATAAAGCTCCAGCGGCAGGTCGCGTGCGGCGCATCGTTCGCCCGGCTGATACCCGGTAATCCGGTCGTAGGTAGTATTGGGCGCATTGAACCACCCTAAATTCTGGCCGAGGGTAAACACAAAATACTTCGCACCCATCCGTTCAAGTTGCACCGCCAGAGCAACGACATCAAAGTCGTTTACTTTCGCAAAACTGGCTTCGTCGCCCGGCAGGAAATGCATGAACGCACCGATACGTGCTTCCTTGAGCCAATCGGTGGAAGAAGAAGTGTCAGATGCCGAAGCACTGGTTGCCAACAGACATACCGCACCTATCATTGAGATAACTCTGAACAACATGGCCTATTTCCTCTCTCGTGGTAATATTTAACATAGTATTGTCCCAGTAGGGTGAAACACTTCAGCCAACCTGTAAGTGACCGTTTTTCCAGGGGTTATATTGTGCCCCTTTTTGCGTCGTTCAGACGGTTGACTGCATTGAGATCCGGATCATGATACTGATTTTGACGTAAGGGGTAAACTTTTCAGGCCCTCAACCGTATATATTGGATGATCCGAGATTCCCCCACAGATAAAGAATTGCTGGATAAACTCTCCAAGCCTTGTTAGTTGGGTTTTGCTTGAGCTTTTAGTCATGTGGGTATAACACAGTAAATCGCTGCTTTTGCGCGATTGTGGGACAGATGTCTTCGTGCGGACCACCGCCTGCGAAAACCTTGCGCAAGGCATTCAGATAGTCGAAACCGGCCAGCGTGGATGGCATCAAGAAATGGCCTTCGCCGAATTCGTTCCAATTAGCAAGCATGATCATCCGTCGCCCCAACGATTCTGAAGGCAAGGTCGGAAGGAACTCGTCCCGTGCCCACACCGCCAACGCCTCGTAGTCCCGCACAGGAAGCCAACCGCCATCCTTCACGCCCCACGATTCGCGATCCCAGCCCATTGAAAGGCTCGTCAGACTGCCAAGTCCCGCCGTGAAGGCGGCATCGCGTTGTGCCTTATTTTTCGTGCGCTGAACTTCGGCATCCGGTGTAAGCCATGTATAGGCATAGCAGTAGTCAACCCTCAATGTTTTCATCGTCTTCAGCGCGGCTGGATCAGCCGCGCGCTCCTCCATCAGCACGAGGATGCCAGGGAAACCTGCGGCGGTCACCGCGTCGCGTAAGGTCTGGATTGCTTGCCGGGCGCCGTCTTCTCCAAACATGCGCAGAAAATGGCCAAGATGATAAATTGAAATTACTGGCTTGCCTTCAATCTTCAGATAGCGTGGGTCTTTGAAGAAGTATTCGATCCAATACGGAATAATGTTTTCACGCCAGTCTGTGGGATTGGTTTCTCCTGCGCCTTCATTTGTATACATAATTGTGAACCGATTCAGATGGCTGTAGCGCGCGTTGAACAGTCCCTTGACCAACCCATGGTCGAGGACGCCGTCTTTGATTGGATGGTTGATGGCGTTGTTGGGGCGATACCAGCAATGCTGCTCAAAGCCGATGCCGTGTTCGACCTGCCATTTTATTTCCCAGTCCGTTTCCTCCGGATTGCCCTCATCGTACCAGCCTAGCAAAGGCTTCCGTTTGTCACTATAGGGATACACGTAATCCCACCCTGCATACGCCGTTCCCTCACGCCAAAGATTGCAGCTCTGTACGCCTAAAATCATGCCGTTCTTGACCATTGCTGGCTGTGGTTCAGGTACATAGTCGGCAGGATAGTCACGCCATGGATAGACCTGCACATCGTCAATCCAGAGCACTGTTGCATTTTCTGTTGCGAAGCGTACTGTATCGAATTCCCCGATGCCGGAAGGGAATTGTGCCTGCATAACGGCGGGCTTGCCGTTGACATACACGTCCGCCGTGCCCGATTGCGGATCGGCGATGACTTTGAACGTGTACCAGAAGTTGTCCCGATAGTTGCGGACCAATGGCATGGCCTGCGAATGCTTGTTGAACAAGTAGATATCGCTGCCAATGGAGGCAATGAGTATGCCGTTCCCCTGTCCAAGGAGTTCTGCGGCGGCACCATCCTTTCTTTTCGATAGGAGAAAGCGAAACTCAAACACCGTCTTGCCCCGGATGGGAGGAAAATTTTTCAATGCGGTCGCGCGCTTTTCCGCCAACCCTTCCAACTTGAGGCTGAAGATGTCGGGCTTGGTGCCACACTCGAAGGCCTGCGTTCTGGCAGCCGACACTTCCCAGTCCGTGGGCGCCCTGCCAATGCCGCAGGTGACAAAGGTTTCGTTCACCGCGTAGCCTCTGAAGATATTGACCGGGTTTAGGAACATCTCACCGGTCGCGGTGGCCCCGGTCTTCGCGACGAAATAGTCAAAGGTCTTGACGGGGTACGCGAATGACGCGGACTGGACTTTCTGTTCACCATCCACAAACACTTCCGTGGTGTTCGCAGACAGGTTGGCAATAACCTTGACGCCGTATTCGCACCCATCCTCGATACGGACAAGAGTCTCGCGCGTGCCTCCGCCGGCCTCGAGACAGAGGTTGCCATCCGCAGTCACGAGGCTCACACCCGCGTGTTCCAGATCGCACAACTGCCAAGACGCGCCGTCCATCCGCGCCGGCAGCTTAAAACGAAACTCCAGCGTGAGCGCTCCATCTGTCTGCCGGGCGATTTGATGTCTAATCGTGACGGCAGAGGTGGCGCTTGTATCCACCAATTTGAACCAGTCGCTGTGAAATCCAAAACCCTCGGGGTATCGGCAGGTGGGCTGAAACGCGAATTGCCCGCCGCTGCGATCCACCTCCCAGCCGGACAACAGGCAGTCATCACGGGTCCAACAATACGGACGAGGCGACAGAAAGCCACAATTCAGCAAATATCCAGTGTTTAGCTCGCGAATAAGGGGTTCTGCAGCATGCCCTGTAAGCCTCGATTCTTGCGCCCCATCCTGGTGATTTGTCTGTGCTATCGTTTTGGATGGAAGAGAAACTCCAAGCGCGAAAGCCATGAGGATGATATGAACGGCAGTCATGACCAGCAGTTCGATGCGCGTTAATC
>CAIUWO010000219.1 GCA_903902895.1 Candidatus Hydrogenedentota bacterium
CGAAGGCCACCTGCAACTCGCCCGCGTCGGTGTCCACCAGCGTGATAACGCCCGTGTCGCCGTTGAACACGTCGAGGTCGTAGTTGTTGCGCAGCTGCATCACCTTGTCGCCGACGCCGAACTCGCGGCGCGGCACGGGCGCGCCGCCGGGGTTGAGCGCGGCCTTGAGCGCCGCGTTGATGTGCTCCACACCGGCCTCGCCGCGGCGCATGGGCGCGAGCACCTGGATTTCGCGCACGGGATCGAGCCCGAAGCGCGCCGGGATGCGGCGGGCCACCACCTCGACAATGGTCTCCAGCGCGGCGGCGGGGTCGTCGCGCTCGATAAGCACGAAGTCGGTCTCGTTGAACCGCGGCATTTCGCCGCGGTTGATGCGGTGCGCGTTTTCGATGATGCCGCTGCCGTCGGCCTGGCGGAACACGGTGTCGAGCCGGACCACGGGCACCAGCCCGCAGGCGATCACGTCGAACAGCACGTTGCCCGGCCCCACGGACGGAAGCTGGTCCACGTCGCCCACCAGCAGCAGCCGCGCGAAGGACGGAATGGCGGCGAGCAGGCTGTTCATGAGCTGCGCGTCGATCATGGACGCCTCATCGACGACAACCATGTCGGTGTTGAGCGGGTTGTTCTCGTCCCGCTGAAACTTCCCGCTGACCGGGCTGTACTCCAGCATGCGGTGGAGCGTGCGCGCCTCACGGTCCGTGGCCGCCTCCATGCGCTTGGCCGCGCGGCCCGTGGGCGCGGCGAGCACGAAGGACAGCCCCTTCTTCTCCAGCACGGCGAGCAGGCTGTTGAGCACCGTCGTCTTGCCCGTCCCCGGGCCGCCGGTGATGACGAGCACCTTGGTCTCGCAGCCCATGCGGATGGCCTCGCGCTGGCCCGGCGACAGCTCGATGCCCTTGAGTTTCTCCACCCACTGCAGCGCCTTGTCCACCTGGATGGGCACGGGCTCGCAGGGCGTGCGCAGCAGCCGCCTGAACCCGTCGGCGCAGCCCCGCTCGGCGGCGTGCATGAGCGACACGAAACAGGCGTCGCCCTCGACGATCATGCGCTGCGTCGCGACAAGCCGCGTGACGGCGCCGTCCAGCAGGGAAGCGTCGACATTCAGCAGCCGCGCAGCGTCCTCTGTCAGCCGCGCGCGGTCGAGAAACATGTGCCCCTCGCCGCCGGCGGCGGTGAGCGTGTGCAGCAGGCCCGCCTCGACGCGCGCGGGCGCGTCCGCCGCGATGCCGATCTGGCGCGCGATGCGGTCGGCCGACTGGAAGCCGATGCCGGTGATGTCCTCCGCGAGCCGGTAGGGGTTGTCGCGCACGACCGCCGCGGCGCGGCCGCCGTATTCCTTGAATATCTTGACCGCCTGGCTGGGCGTGACGCCGCAGCCCTGCAGAAAGAGCATGACCGAATGGACCGAGCGGCGCTCGTTCCACGCGTCGCGAATCTGGCGCGCCCGCTTGGGGCCGATGCCGGGCACCGCGCGCAGCCGTTCCGGCTGCCGGTCAATCACGCGCAGCGTCTCCTCGTGAAACGCCTGCACCAGCCGCTTGGCATACTCGGGGCCGATGCCGGGGATCAGGCCGGAGCCCAGATAGGCCTCAATGGTCTCCACCGTGCTCGGCAGGATCGTCTCGCACAGGGTGACGCGTATCTGCGGGCCAAAGCGCCGGTCGTCGACCCA
>CAIUWO010000220.1 GCA_903902895.1 Candidatus Hydrogenedentota bacterium
CGAAGACGTACTTGGAGCCGTAGTACCAGGCGTTCAGCCCGCCCGCGACAATGTCGGAGCCGTCCAGCGCATCCAGGTAAATCATGTCGAACCCGCAGGCGTTGTAGACCTCCGCGGTTCTTGCGGCCACCTCGGCGAACAGCGTGGAGTCGCCGTCGGGCACGAAGAGTCCAAAACATTCCTTGAGATGGGCCACCTTGGCACCTGCCGCGTGGGCGGCGGGCGTGGTCCCCCATGCGCCGCGCTGGCAACCGGTGAAACCAAAAGGGGCCTCTCCGGAAACACCGGTGTAGGCAATGAGTTCGTCATCGATGCGGAGCGTTACACTGTTGCGTATCTGAAACCCGGTGACGGTGGACATGTCCTTCGTCGGCTCTTGCGTCAGAACGGCACTCCCTTCCAATGGAAGTGCTTCCGCCAGGGTGAATGTGGCGTCGACCGCAAGGCGCGGGTCCGGTACGGGCGACACCCAGCGGCTGTCTTTGGCGATGAAGAACGCATAGGTGTGCAGTCCCGCCGCGATACCTGCTTCATGAAGCCGCGAAACGACCTTCTTCACATCCTCCAGACCTGCGGGGTACAGTGTGGGATTGGGCTCAAGGTCGCCAAAGCGCAGCGACTTGCCGGTATGAAAGTCGATTTGCGTTACGCCGAGATTCTTTGCCAGCGCGACCCACTCGTCCACCGAACTGACGCCCAGTTTGCCCTCCGTGTCGATCAGGTAGGAGCCGCGGTTGATCTCGGCGTCGAGCGCCCAGGGGCCGCCCAGGGTGGAATGGGGCAGGTCAGGGGCGGAAGTGACCACCTCCTTGAGAATGCCGCGAAACTCGGGTTGCGGGGCGCCGACGATGGCGATCCTGGCGCCCACGAGTCCAAAGCGGGCGTAACAGAGGGCCTGCATGCCGCTGTTCAGTCCGGGAATCTGGGGCACATTGGTCTGGAGGTTCAATGCCAGCGCGCAGGCGGCAAAGGGCTCGCCGGGCTTTCCCTTGAGCGTCAGCGCGACGTGGCCGAAGATAAGCTCCTCGACGGCCGGGTCGGAGACTTCCGTCACCTCCAGAACAAGACAGTGCGCTTCCCTGCGCAGGTTGAGCAGGACGCGTATGCCCGTGTCTCCAAAATCGACGGCGACATGGTTGTCGATAAGCGTCACCTTCGTTGAATCGTAGGAGTGGCCGGCCTTGCGCGCGTGGGCGAAGAACGGTGCGGCGCTGCGGTCGCACCAGTCCTTGCCGGTGGTCTTGTCCACAAAGGCCAGATTGCGGCCGTCGGCGCCGATTTCATAGCGCAGAAAGTCGGTTTCAAGAACCGCAGCGGCATCGGGGTTACGCGCACCGTCAGCCGCGAACGCCGCGGCAGTGGCACACAGCAGTGATGTGATGGCAAGCGCGCGGATAAGCATTTGGGTCCTCTCGCGTGATGTGGAGCGCACTCAGAAACAAGTTGTCAGGGGAACGCTATGCGCGTTTCCGGGAAAGGTTTTCCGTCCGGCACGACATGCACCTCGACGGTTCGCTTGGGTGTGGTCATATTGCGCGGCGAAAGCCACTGGAGCCAGCTCCAGTGCAAGCCGTTTTCAGGGGTAAGACGCCTGCGGTCCGGGCCGGTTACCGCAAACGGACCCTGGACAGTCGCCGCGAATGACGCGCTTGTGGCGTCGTAACCCAGAAAGGAAAAAGCCCCAAAATCCAGCGTGTCCGGATCGTAAGAGGCGATGACTTCCACAGGAAAGGCACGGCCAAAGGGGGTGGTGTGCCGGACGCTTTCGGAGAACTGCACGGGGGCCCTGTCGCAGTAGCGGAAATCGGGAAAGACCGCGAGCCGCTCGCCGGGATGCTGGGCGGCCGCTGTGAAGGCGGCCTGGCGAAACGCGCGCACCGCGTCTCCGGCGCGGTTCCACGCCAGATTGGTCTGCACATGCAGGATCATGAGGACAAGGCACAGGACGGACGAGACCCAGACGGTCGGTTTGGGCCACGCCGGATGGTGAACCATGCGGTGGAAGGCGCCAGCAAGGGCAATGGCGAACAGGGCAATGGCCGGGAGCATGCGCCCCCCGCCAATGAGATGCACCGGATCGACCGGGCGGTACTCGCCAAAAACGGCAAAGCCCGCCGCCGCCAGAAGGCCAAAGGTGAATGCCGGATGGCGTACCGTGCGGGCCAGCCCAACCGCGGCAAGGGCCAATCCGCCGAACACCAGCGCCGGGAGAAAGGGCTGGGCGCGAAAGGCCGCCGCGGTTTCAGGCAGCAGGCCAATGGGATAGACGAGGCTGGTCATGGGCCAGAAGGCACCTGTCAGGGGCAAAGGCAAAAGGGCAAGCACCGGCGGATACATGAACCAGCCCAGTGCCGCGATGCCCATGAACGGAAGCAGGATGGCCATGCGCCGCTGCGCGCGATCAACCACACATCCCTCCCACGCCATTACCGCAAACAGCAGTCCGCCCTGTCCCGGCACCAGCAGCAGCGCCCCGGCGAAAAGGAGCGCCGCCAGGAATGACACCACCCATTCGGGCCTTCTTCGCGCCTGTGCGTAGGCGAGCAGCGCGGCCAAGGACAGGACTGCGGGCAGCAGGTCCTTCATGCCGGACAGGTTCAGCACGGCCTCCGCCTTCAGCGGATGGGCCATGAAGACGACGGCCGCCACTGACCCCAGCCACCATGGCCCGCCGGTGGCAAGACGGGTCAGGAAAAAGACCAGCACCATGGCCAGATAGAGCAGGGCCAGATTGATCGCATGATAGAAGGCGATGGAGTCGCCGAAGGGGGCGAAATTGGCCAGCGCGGCATAGTCCCTGCCGAGCGGCGGGAGAAACAGCGTCCATGAAAACACCACGAGCAGATACACCGCATCCATAAAAAGCAGCGGCCCGGCTTTGCCCTCGCGGAAGGTGCTGGTATTGCGTGTCAACGGCATGGATTCCATGGCCGCAAGTGTAGCCACGGCGCCCGTCCGGGTCAACATGGGGCGGTTGATTTGAAAGGGAAAGCTGCAGGATGCCGCTACTGCTGGCGGGTCGTGACCAACAGGAAATTGGCCGTGTTAGCGTGGCTGGACCAAGGCTGGTTGTGCCGAAACGGGGCCAGGCGTTAAACTTCCGGTGTGTTGGGACCGTGCCGCGTACCGGTGCGGATGGGCGGTGACAATCCGGGACCTGAGCTATGCGGAACAGATGGATGGGATTTACTTTGGCAGCCATGTTTTCGATGGCCATATGGATGGCGGCGCATTCGGCCGCAGGGCCGGACGGCGGGGCAACGGATGCATTGAATTCAGACAGCGCGGTGGTGCGGGCCGAGGGAGGCGTGAAAGTGGCAACAACGGTGCTGCCCAAAGCGGTGGCGGGGCAAATGGCGCGGATAGACTGGGCGAAGCAGGTCGGTGCCGGCGCGGGAATCTTCGTGTCCGTGCCGGAGCAGATGTGCTATCTCGTCGAGAGCGGCGTGCCTGTATGGCAGGCGCGCTGTTCCACGGCCGCCGCCGGCGTGGGATTTCGCGAGGGCAGCCTCCAAACCCCGACGGGTTGGCACAGGATTGAGGCGAAGATCGGCAATGGAATGCCGTGGGGCCAGGTCTACCGGTCCAGAGAGGCCGCCAAGACAGTATGGAAACCCGGCATGGAGACCAAGGAGGACCTCGTCCTGACGCGCGTGCTGACGCTGGAGGGCTTGGAACCCGGTGTGAACCAGGGCAAGGATGCCGAAGGCAAAGTAGTCGATTCGCAGGCCCGCGGCATCTATATCCACGGCACCAACGGCGAAGACAAGATCGGCACGCCCGTGTCGCACGGCTGCGTGCGTCTGCTTAACGACGATGTGATTGCGCTGTTCGACCGCGTCGCCAAAGGCATGCTGGTCTATATCAGCGACAAGTGATCACTCCGCCGTCTGGCGCTTCTCCTTGCGTCTGCGCGCGATCCGCCGGAGCACCAGGGCCACAGTCAGTACGGCGAGACCCGCCAGCAGTGGTGTCGGCAGGGAAACCAGCACGAGCACCGGAATAAGCGCCATTCGCACGACCATGGCCAGCGTCGGTGAAGCGGCAACCGCGTCCGCAAGCCCGGGGCTGACGCGGTAATAAACGTCCACAGCGGCGGTGCCAAGCGCCCCCGCCAGCAGCGTGTTGTCGCGGAATCCGCGGAGCCGGTCCACCTCGGGGGCCAGTGGAGTGCCCCATGCCGCGGTGGCAATGAAGCAGGGCCCCCCCACGCGGTCCCACTCGGCCAGCCGGACAATGCCCAAGGCCAGCAGGACCAGCAGCGGGATTCCCAGGTAGTCGCTCCATGTATACTCGCCGGGCGGCGGCACTTCGTTCACGGTTACAGCCACAGTGCCGGTCACCTTGGTGTAATTTGCGGTGTCCAAGGGGGTGAAAGTAACGCCTGCGGTGTAGGTTCCAACGGCGGGAACGATGGTGGGGTCGGTAAACGCAAAGGTTCCGGTCACATCAGTCGTGCCGCCGGTCAGGGTTGAGGCCGCCAGGGATTGGCCGTAGGTGATGGCGCTGGCCGTGGGCCACGCGGCGATGGTGGGCGTGGTGTAGACGGCTTTTGCCCGGGCAAGGCTATCCAATCCCTGCGCGACCATCGGGGACAAGCTTTCGGCACCCAGTGCCCGAACGGGTACAAGCAGAAGGACCGCCGCAATGAGGGCCAGATAAACGCTTCGCCGCATGACAATTCCTTTCAGAAAACGTTGGCCGGACGCATGTTCAGAAGTCCACGCCGACTCCCGCGCCCACCGAGGCGGACCATTTTGACACGCCCCCCGCCAGAGGGGCGCTGTCATAACCGAGACGAAAGTCCAGCCGCAACCGCAACCGTTCGTTGAGCGGAAACAAAATGGACGCGTCCGAGGTGGCGCGCAACCCGCCCAGGTCGGACAGGGCCGGGAAAAGGTCCAGGGCACCGATCAGAGTCAGATGGCGGGACAGAAGGTTATAGTAGCGCAAACCAAGATGCAGCGCCACATCGGATCGCTGCTCCGTTCCGCCGTCGGCGTCGATGTCGTTTGGATTCCACTGTTCGCGCGCCAGGTCAAGGCCCAGATAGGCGTCGAGCGCGTTGTTGGCCGTTGGCAGAAACGCCTTGTACATGCCCAGCGCAAGATGGCCCCGCAGTTCCAGCGCCTGGTTGGTGTCCCGGTCCAATCCCGCCCACAAATATGGATTCAGTCGCCCGCCGGTACCCTTCACACGCGCATCGGCAATGAGGTAATCCAATCCGCCATTGTCATCGTCGGCAGACCCGGTGATTCCGGCCGACCATGCGGCCCTGTCATCCCTGCCGCCCAGTTCCCCCCGAAGCACGGGGGCAAAACCGTCCTTGCCCCCGGAATGGTAACGGACGCCCAAGTCCGCCGAGGTCTGCTTTCCCTCCGTTAGCGGCCCGCCCATGAGACTGGGGGCGGACGGCGTACTGGGAATTAGAATTGCCTCCTTGAGCGCCCGAAGATCAACAGGCTCCGCATCGGCCCCGTTCAGCGGAAGGATGACACTGGCGGCCTCTCTGCTGGAGAACCGGCCATACCGCGTGCCCCCATCGGCCAGGGTGATGACGAAATTCTTGTCCGTAACGAGGGACTTTACGGTGTCCATGGGCACCATCATCTGGCCCGACAGGCTGGTCTTGTACGTCAGGGTGCCCTCTTTGACCCGGACCAGCGATCCGGACAATGACTCACCGCTGTCCAGCACAAGGACATCGGCGAAGGCGTCCACCCCGGCCAGAAGCAGCCCGGTTATAAAGAATAATCTGTACATCATGTCTGTATAGATCGTAACCGTCCTGCCGCCGATTTGCAAACCCATCGTTGCGCGGGGCTTTCAGGCGGTCGGTGTGCTCCGGCTTGGGATGGGGGCGGGCGTGTGTGTTGTGCCGGGGTTGGGTGCCTGTGGCTATACTGGAAGGACCGAACCACCCAGCAGGCACGGCGGGACTTGTGACTGCCGGTGACATCGTGGATGTTGTTCGCCGGGGAACAGCGCTTTCTGTATAGTTGTGGCTGTCGGCTACCTTCGAGAGGCGTAAAAGAGCCGATCATGGTCCGGGTCGGGAACAAACTGGGAGTGCCTGAGCATGTCATGGAGAATACTGTGCCTTGCGGCCGTTGTTGCCGGGTTGCCGGTGTGGGCGGAGGAACCCTTCGATTATTTCGACAATTCGTGGAGCGTGATCGGGCTCAAGGACTATGCTCGGGGCACGCGGATCACGCCGGATAACAGGCTCATGATCGGCACTTCGGTCGGCACCGACGAGACGGAGGCGGACAAGGCGTCGGTCCGCATACGCTTTGGCAGGGAGTTGACGCCCCTGGGTCGGAATCAGACGAAGACCCTGATGGAAGGCTGGCTGCCGGTGAATCTGCTGGCCGCTCAAGACGGCCCGATACGTTACGAATTCACCCTGTGGGCGACGCCGCTCCCTTCGGTGAAGGATTGGCGCAAGGCATTCGACTGGCCGCATGAAGGCGACAATTTCCTGAATTGGGTTGCCGTGCGGGTGACCAATGCCGGTACGGTTCCTTGCGAGGGAAAACTGCGTTTTGAACAGGCGGGGCCGTATGAACAGGCCCAGCATCCTGTGCCAAGCCTGGCCGTGCGCCGTGAGTTTTCGTGGACTTTGGAGCCGGGCAAACCGGTTGAGTGCTTCGTTGCCATTCCGTGGGAACCGGCGGAGGGCGCCGACTACACGCACGAGGACGCGAAGCTCTGGCTGGATCGGACTGTGGAATGCTGGCGGGGCGTCATGGCCGCTGCGGCCTCCATTCGTGTTCCCGATGATAAAGCCTCGCAGGCCCTGCTGGCCGCGCACGTGTGCCAGTTGATCGCAAGTGACCACGGCGAACTGCACGGCGGCGAGGGGTTTTATGACGAGTTCTACATTCGCGACGGCGCCTATCAGGTCATGGAACTCGAGGAGGCAGGTTTGCACGAGGCGGCGCGAAACGCCATAAAACCGTTTACCGAGCACCAGCTTAAGGACGGCCGGTTTGAATCGCAAAAGAACCAGCTTGACGCGAATGGACAGGCGCAGTGGGCCCTCTGGCAGTATTGGAAGACAAGCGGGGACCGGCAATGGCTGGAGCGGGTGTATCCGCAAATGCGCAGGGCGGCGGACTGGACCATGGAGGCGCGCCGGCGCGCCCCGGCGGATTCGCCCTTCGCGGGACTGTTGCCGCCGACCCCGGCGGACGGTGAATCTCTTTGGGACGGAACGCACCACATAGTGGGCTACGATTTCTGGAACCTGCGGGGGCTGCTCTGCACCGCGGATGCTGCACGGGCGTTGGGGAACGCTGACGAGGCGGAAATGTTGCTTGCGGAAGCCGCGGCGTACCGTGCTGTCATCGACAAGGCATGGCAGCGCACCGGACTGACCCATTTCCCGCCCAGTTGGGAAAAGGAGGGCACGCACTGGGGCAACACGGAGACGCTTTGGCCGACCCCGATTTTTCCAGAAAACGACGCCCGGGTCACGGCGCTCATGCAGGAGCTTCGCGAGAGGCATCTGGGCGGGTTTGCGGAAGGCACGATTCGCTGGACGGACGGCAAGATTGCCCCGGCCATTCACCCATACATGTCCGTCTACACCACCATGGCGTCCTTGGCGTGCGGCGAAGACGAACGGGTTGTGGACGAATTCTACTGGTACCTGCTGCACGCCACGGCGACGCAGGCATTTCCGGAGGGGATATTCTTCAAACGCAAATTCGCCTGGAGCAACACCATTCCCCATGGCACCGGCGCCTCCAACTATGCGCTGCTGCTTCGGCACATGCTGATCGACGAAAAGGGCGGCGAACTCCATTTGCTCACGGCCATCCCCGACTGGTGGCTGGAGGACGGCAGGGAGATCTCTGTTGAGAACGCCCCGACCCACTTTGGCCCAACGAGTTTCCGGCTCCGGGGAGCTGCGCAGGGAGTACTACTGACACTGACTCCGCCAGAACGGGAGGCGCCGAAACGGGTTGTGCTGCATCTCCCCCGCTCCCGCCCGCTTGAGAATGCGTGTGGCGGCGTGGAGGTGGTCTTGCGGGAGAACCAGTCCCGCCGCCTCGATTTTCCCGGCGTTATGGCACAATACCGGACTATAGGGAAGTGAATATTGCCCAACGGCATTTGACACCCGCGCGGCGTGCTTCGCATGCCTGCAGGAGGAGTAGGTCATGACGAATCGGTTTTTACAGTCGTTATGGTTCGGTCTGTTGTTGCTGGCTGTTGGGGGACACGCCACAGGCGCCCCCTCGGACGCGTATATCAGGCGCGACGGAGCGATGTGGACTTTCGGCACGGTATCGGTGGAGCGCGTGGTGGCGCTGGAAGACGGAAAACTGCTCGAGAAGCAATACCGGGACAAGGTCTCGGGCTTGAATTTGGCGGGCGACGGAGTAGAACTGTCCTTCGCGCTCGGCGGGCCGGAGAACCGCATCACCGGGGCGAGCGGCGGATGGGCGCTGGTGGACGCTACGGAATCAAAAGGGACGCAGGGGGAGCTGCAGTTGGATATTCGTCTGAGCCGGGATGGGATCGAGGCCACGAAGCACTACGTGGTGTATCCCGAATCGAGCATCATCCGCGAATGGGCCACGTTCAAGAACACCGGCAACGTCCCCGTCTCCCTGATTAATCCCGGATTCCTGAATGCGGCTCTGCGGCTGGGAAATCCCGAGACGCTCGATTTCCATTGGATGACCGGTGGCGAGAACCAGCCGGGCTCGTGGGACCTCCGGACGGAGAAGTTGGGGGCGGATCAGCCGCGGCGCTTTGACTCGTACGAGCCGTTCCCGGTCGACATGTCGAAGACCAGCTACCAGGGCGACGGCATCAACGCGAAGATTCTGCACAACGAGACGCAGGTCTGGCCGGCAGACGGCTGGCAATATGTCGCCAATGCGACCATAAACGCGCCGTTTGACGTGACGCTCGACGTTGCCGCGGGGGACCGGTTGGTGTTTCTCGTCAACATGAACGGGGGCATCGGTTTTGACACGACGGCGTTCGACCCTGTCATTGCGTATGCGGATGGCGACACCCACCAGTGCGGGAAGGAATTCAGCGGCGAACAGGGCAAGAATGGCTGGCGGTACCAGTACCTCGAAAACGGGAAATACATCGACCTGGTGTACTACGCGCTGCCGAACCAGTGGCGCAAGGAAAAGGACAACACGACGGGCACGCCGTTTATAGGCCAATCCAACCAGCATCCCGACGCGGGACAAGATGCGGTGCGGGTGTGGACGGCGCCCAAAGCAGGGAAGGTGCGTCTCGGCGGCTCCATATGCAACACGGGCAACGGTCAGGCGCTGGGCGGGTATGGGTTCCGTCCGGGCACATCGACGTACGCGCCGTGGTATGGGCTGTACAACCGCGAGACGCGGCAGGGCGTCTTTGTGGGCTGGGACTATTTCGGACACTGGACGTCGTCGTTCGCGCCGGACGGGCGCGGCGATGTTGCGGCCGGGCTGGAAGTGGCCGGCTACAACAACACGCTGGAACCCGGGCAGTCCATGAACACGCCGAAATCATTCATGGGCCTGTTTCGTGACGACCTAGACAACGCCGGAAACGAGTGCCTCGACTGGCAGTACCGGTATTTGTGGGATTACACGCGGGACGGCTGGTTTCCCGCGATCCGCATGCTCGGGTACTGGATGAACGGCACCGGCTGGGGCCAGCCCGGCGTGTCGTGGACCGGCGGCAATCCGGACCTGGCCAGCACGTTCCGAAAGGTATTCCGCGTGGCCGACCTGATGCGGTGCACCGGTGCCGACGTGTATCACCGCGACTGGGGCTGGTGGGACCGGGCGGGCGACTGGAACGGCCCGGATTTCCGGACGACCATCGGCTACCTGCGCAAACATGGCATGGGACAGCTCATCTATGCGTTCCTGTACACGGTTGACCTGGAATCGAAGGTGGCAAAGGAACATCCGGACTGGCTGCTGGGCAGCACACTGGACATGTCCAAGCCCGAGGTGGTCGACTTCATGAAAGGACAACTGGACGGCTTTGTGGAACGCTGGGGTGACTTTGAGTGGCGCAACGACAGCTTCTTCACGGCGCAGCGTGACGGCGCGGACACGCCCATGATTGGTCAGGATGAGGGACTGCGCGCGGTTATCCGGGGCTTCCTGGACAAGCACCCCGGGTGCGCCTTTCAGGCGGTGAACGGCGGCGGGAACTACGGCGGGTACGACTACGCGCGCTACGCGTCGACCTTCTCATTCAGCGACGGCGCGGTCGGCATCCTGCGCAACTACCACGCGTCGCTGCTCTTTCCGCCCGACAAGACGAGCGACATCCCGGATGTGTGGAACCCGGACAAGTACGACAAGGCCACTTGGCGCGGCCTGCTGTGCATCAACTTCGACATGACCGGCGACACCTGGGACCCCGCGAAGCTTGAGGGTCTCCGCGAGTTGATCGACATTTACCACTACCTGCACGCCCAGGAAGTCGTGGGGCGGTGGGTGCGCGTGTATCGTCCCCTGATCGAGGGCGACGACGCAACAATGTACCTGCAACGGCTGAGCCGCGACCAGCAGCGCGGCATCATCATCCCCAAACGGCCCGCGCCCGGCCCGGTCACGGTCAAACCCAAGGGCCTGCTCCCCGAGAGCAGTTATGTTGTGTCATTCCACGAATCGGATGTCAGCGAAACCCGCACCGGCGCGGACCTGATGGCGGCGGGCATCAGGATAGAGAACATGCCCGCGGGCGAATTGCTCTATCTGAACCTTCCGATGCATCCCGGAAGCAAGCTGGACAAAACGCCTCCGGCGCCGCCCAGCGCCGTCACGAAAACAGCCGGAGACAACATGGGCTGGCCCGGGGTCGAGCTTGCCTGGCAACCGGCAACGGACAACAACTGGGTTTCCTATTATGCGGTGCTGCGTGACGGCGAGGCTCTTGGCAAGGCGGCCAAGGGGACCTTCTACTTTGATCATTCGGCGGGCGCCGACCCGGCCGCGCGGTACGCGGTCCGCACCGTCGACGGCAGCGGAAACAGCTCGGCAGAAGTGGCGGCGGACGGCCCCGGCTCAAAGCGGGCGCTTGTGATTGACGACGCGCCCGGCGGCGGGATTGCGTTTGCAGGAGGCTGGGAACAGAAGAGCGGGTTGCCGCCGGCGCATGCGGGGACAATTGCAGCCTCTGCGGAAAAGGGCGCGGCGGCGGAATTCAGTTTCGAAGGCGGGAAAGTGCTCGTGTTTTCGAAACTCGGCGCCGACTGCGGCAAGGCGGCCATCCGCATCGATGACAAGGTCCCCGAGATTGTGGACACCTACTCGGCCGACGACATCTGGGGTGTCTGCGTTTTCCAACAGGAACTGCCCGCAGGCCGGCACACCCTCCGCATCGAGGTCCTCGGCGAGCATTCGGAACGCGCCAAGGACAGCGTTGTTCACGTGGACGGGATTCGCGTGGCGGCGGAGTGAACCAATAATCAAGCACTCGAACCGAGTGCCCCTCTGATACGGTGGCATGTATTCCCATCAATGGGACTTCTGCCGGTTGTCCACGCGCACGGGCTGTGCTGTTTGCTTGAAATGGAATGGCCTGTTAGCATGTATCCAACCGGTCCATGACAAACCGACAGGAGATTTGCGCATGCCAAATGTTGTTCTCGCCAACCCCTGGGTGCGTTTTGCGGGCGGTGCGGGCCTGCTTGCCCTGGCGGCAATGGTCGCCTGGTTGCTTGTTCCCGTGCTCACACCGGTCCTGTTTGCCCTGGTCTTTGCCTACTGTTTTCATCCGGTCGTCGTCTTTCTCGAACGGCACGGCGTCTCCCGGGGTTTCACCATACTTGCGCTGGTGCTGGTCGTGGCGCTGCTGGTGCTGGCGGTTCCGCTGGTGGCGGTTCCCGCCGTTGTCCATGAGGCCGACCGGCTTGTGCAGGCGGCGCGGACCGGTGTGGGCAACGGCTGGATCGACCGGGTGCTGGACCAGTTGCCGCTGCATGACCTCGTTGTGGACCTGGGCTGGGCCCCGGAGGGTCAGGCAGACTTTAACGAGCGGTCTGTGATTGCGGAGCGTCTTGGCCAACTGGTCAAGGACAACGCCCTGCACATTGTGCGCGGGTATGGCGACCGCATTGCCGGATTTGGGCGCGGCGCGGGGCTTTCGGCGGCGCACCTGCTGGGGTCTGTGGCGGGCATTGGACTGAGTCTGCTGGGGTGGCTGGTGACCCTGTCGCTGTTTTTGTTCATCGTTGTCGAAATGCTCCGGCACTATGAAAAGATGGTCGAGGCCGTCGCGGGGCTCGTTCCCCTGCACTGGCGCGCACGGGTCGGCGACATCATGGGCAAGATCGACTTCCAGCTCAAATCGTTCCTGCGCGGACAACTGACCGTTTGTGCCATCTTAATGGGGCTTTACGGGCTTGGATTGACCCTGTGCGGCGTGCCCTTCGCCGTGCCCATCGCCGTCATGGGCGGCATGGCCAATGTGGTCCCCTATGCCGGTCCGGCAATCACCCTGGTACCGTCGCTGCTGATGACGCTCCTGACCTACGGGATCGACAGCCATCTGCTCCTCGTTTGCCTGGTGTTTGTGTGCGTGCAGATGTGCGAGGGCTACTTCCTCACCCCGCGCATTGTCGGGTCGCAGGTGGGACTCAATCCGGCGTGGGTGATTGTCGCGATCCTGGTGTTCAGCTCGGTGCTGGGATTCTTTGGACTGCTGCTGGCCGTGCCGATTGCAGCAGTCTCAAAGGTGCTTATCCAGGAAGTGATCGCCTACTACAAGGATTCCCCGCTCTTTCGGGGGGAAGGTTCGGTGCTTTCCTCGTCCGCTTCTTCGGATTCATCATCCGCCCCGAGCTCATCTTCCGACTCCGCCTCATCGGCCGAAGTCGCCGTAGTCCTGCCGCTTAAACGACCAAAAACGGTGTCAAAAAGACCAAAAAGCACGTAAGCCATCGCGAGCGGGAAGAGCACCAGGGAGGCGGACCGCGTGAATGCGTAGTGGACCACGGCGATCAGAAAGGCCCCCATCGCCAGGTAGATGAAGGCGTGCTGCGGTTTGACGATA
>CAIUWO010000221.1 GCA_903902895.1 Candidatus Hydrogenedentota bacterium
GCCGGAAGACAGAAGAGCCGGCGGGGACGCCGGCGCTCCCAGTGAGACCGGTTTCGCATGAAATACCATCCCCCTAGCCCGCGTTGATACAGTAAGAGTAACAGGAGTGACGTGATGACTTTTGTGACCGCCCTATTGAACATCGCCGATGAAACCTGGACCGTGGCGGGGCAGATGGCCCCCTATCTGCTGTTTGGTTTTTTTGCGGCTGGGCTGTTGAGCGCGTTTGTGTCGCCGCAGTGGCTGGAACGCCACTTGGGCGGCCCGGGCTTTCTGCCCGTGTTCAAAAGTGTCATGCTCGGCGTGCCGCTGCCCCTTTGTTCCTGCGGCGTCATCGCGGTGACAGCCTCGCTGCGCCAGCACGGCGCCAGCCGCGCCGCGGCGACGGGATTCCTCATCGCCACGCCGCAGACCGGCGTGGACTCCATTGTGGCCACTTGGGGCATGCTGGGGCCTGTGCTGGGCATTTTTCGGCCCGTGGTGGCACTGTTGAGCGGCCTGTTCGGCGGGTTGCTGGTCAGTCTCTTCGGCGAGCCCGAAACCCCGCCGCCCCCAAAGACCGCCACCGGCTCTGCCTGCGCCACCGGCGATGGCTGCGGCATGGAGGACAAACCCGGCGAGGGGTTTTGGGCGCGCGTGCGCCACCTGTTTCATTACGGCTTTATGACCCTGCCCCGCGACATAGCCCGGCCTTTGGTGGTGGGGATCATTGTTGCCGGCGCGATAAGCGCGCTGGTGCCGACCGATGCCCTGGCCCCCTATATCGGCGGCGGCATTCTGGCCATGCTCGCGATGATCGCCATTGGCATCCCTATTTACGTCTGTGCCACGGCCAGCATCCCGCTGGCGGTGGGCTTCATACACATGGGTGCCTCGCCGGGCGCGGCCCTGGCCTTTCTGATTGCCGGACCGGCCACCAACGCGGCCACCATTGCCACGGTCTGGAACACGATGGGCCGCCGCACAACCGTGCTCTATGTGTTTTCCGTGGCGCTCTCCGCCTTGGTCGCGGGACTCGCCTACGACGCGCTGGTCCCGTTCCTCGGCCACTCCGGATTTGCCGTGGCCACACACCACCATCATGAAGGCGAGATGGGCGGCGTGAACGACGCGTTCACGCTGCTGCTGCTGGCCGTCGTCCTTTACAGCGTGCTGGAACCGAGAATACTGACGCTGCTGCGCGGCATGCGCCCCGCGCCGGAATCAGCCGCAGCGCCCCACGTGACCCTGAGCGTGAAGGGCATGACCTGCTCGCATTGCGCGGCGCGCGTGCGCAAAGAACTGGAACAGGCCGCAGGCGCGGGAAATGTGGAAGTGGACCTGGCGGGCGGCAAAGCCACCATTATGGGCTCCGGCCTTGATGCGGAGGCATTGCGGAAGGCCGTGGCCGAATTGGGGTATAACGTGTGTGTCTTAGACTAAGTCATTGCGTTTCAATTACTTATTATTTTCTTCCACTGCTGTCCCAACGTTTTTAAACTGCCTTTTGCAACATGCTGTAATACAGTCAGTTAGAAGGCAAAACTCTTTTTTCGATACTTGAGCCGGAACCCTCTTTTTGACCATCC
>CAIUWO010000222.1 GCA_903902895.1 Candidatus Hydrogenedentota bacterium
GCCGTGTAACGGATGAAGCTCGCGTTGCAGGCGGAGTCCGCGAGGGCCGCTTCGGGCTTTGTCGTCCAGGTCTTCCCCCTGTCGGCGCTGGTGTGCGTGTAGCGCATCCCCGCCTTCTTGACACGGCTGTTCACCATCCATTCACCGTCGGCAAGCTCGACAACCTTCGACTCGTCCCCGGGTTTCAGCGGAACATCGAACAGGGACCACGTCTTGCCGTCATCATCGCTTCCGAAGAGATGCAGGCCCTTGTCCAGATTGACCAGCGTGTGCAGCAAGGTGCCGGAACGGGTTTGAATGCCCCTGCCGGACGTGATGAATTGGAAATCCCGTCGCCAGGCGGGCTTGGTTATCTGGGCTGTGATGTCTTCCGCCTTGGACCAGGACGCGCCGTTGTCATGGCTCTTGGCCACGTGCAGGCGGTATATGCCGTGCGCCGTGTTGTGGTCCATGTAGTTGTGGAAGAGGAATAAGTCGCCCGTATTCCGGTCCACGACCATCGAAGGGTCGGAGACCGATATCCCTTGGTCGTAAGCAACCGCCGCCTCGATGGGGGACCAGGTCATGCCGTCGTCCGTGCTGCGGCGGACGACGATGTTGATGTCCTTGTTTTCCCCCAAATCATTGCCGGAGGCCACCCGCTCGTCCATCGCCGCGACAAGGTCGCCGTTCGGCGCCGTTACCAGGGCCGGAATGCGGTAGCAGGCCACGCCTTTCCGCATCCCTGCATTGAACAGGTCCTGATGCGTGACCACGCCGCCGGCAATCGACGGCGCGTCCGTCGCCGCGCAGGCATATGAAGAGGCCAGCAACAACGTCAGAGAGAACCAATAACGCATCACAGAAAGCATTTCTTCCCGTCCTTCACCGCCATCCGGCACCAGTTTCAGCTTGCACGGCCTTCCAAAGAGTACCACAACGGTGGCTTGCCGGGGCATCCCCCGCTGAATCGGGAAAAAGACACTCGCAAACACTGGTGTGCTTCCCACATTTCGCACCCGCTAGACGCACTATGCGTGAAAATGCAACGATATGGAACACATTGTGAACAGGAGACTCTTAGAATGGGATTCGGCATTGCGATTTGCGTGGCCTTGGGCTCGGCCTTGGGCGCGGGCGACGGCCTGCCGGTGGATGCGTTGAAAACCTGGACGATCGTCAGCGCGCCCGATGCGACGGCAAGCGAGGCCTATGCCGCGGCAGAGTTCCAGGCGCTCTTCAGGCAGGCGACGGGTGCCGAGCTGCCCGTCTCCCATGACACGGCGCTGCAGCGCAATGTGATCGCCATCGGCCAAGGCGCGGCGGGGATTTCCGTCGACGGTTTTGATGACGAGCAACTCCTGATCCGCATTGCGGCCGACCGCATCGCCATCACCGGCGGCCGTCCCCGGGGCACTTTGTATGGGGTGTACGAATTCTTCGAGCGCTACCTGGGCTGCGAGTTCCTCACCCATGACCAGACCTGGTTCCCGCCCGCGGCGGAACTGAAACCGCTGCCTTTGGAGGACCACGCGTTTACCCCCGCGTTCTCCTTCCGGTCGAGTTACTACAAGGAAAACTACGATCACCCGGAGTTTGCCACGCGCCGGCGGATCAACACCATCACCGCGGAGGAGAAGCTGGGCGGCAAGACGCCCCAGAACCTGATCGGCCACTCCTACTGCAAATGGATCACCGCGGAGAAGTACGGCAAGACGCATCCGGAGTATTTCGCGATGGTGAACGGAGCCCGCCAGTTGTTGGGCGGCGGCGGCGGCCCCCAGCCGTGCGTGTCCAACCCGGAGGTGATCGACATCATCGCCAAGGCGGTCATCGAGGAGCTGGACCAGCACCCGGAGCTGCGCAACATCGCGGTGAGCCAGAACGACAACGGCGACTACTGCCGGTGTCCGCGGTGCGCGGAAATAAACACGCGGGAAGATTCGGCGATGGGCGCGAACCTCGCCCTGGTCAACGCCGTGGCGGAACGCGTCGAAAAGGCACACCCCGGCGTCATGGTGGGCACGCTGGCCTATGTCTATTCCCGCAAGCCCCCCAAGTTCCTCAAGCCGCGCCACAACGTGCAGATTCAGCTGTGCAGCATCGAGTGCTGCTCGCTCCATCCCGTCAACGACCCCGCCTGCCCCTTCAACACCTCTTTCAGCGAGGACCTGAAAGGGTGGCGCGCCATATGCGGTCAAATCTGGGTGTGGAACTACAACACGAATTTCACTTTCTATGACCTGCCGCTGGCCAACCTGAAAAGCATCGGGCCCAATGTGAAGTTCTTCCTGGACTCGCACGCAAAGGGCGTGTTCATGCAGGCCAACGGCAACGGCAACGCCGGCGAGATGTGCGACCTGCGCAATTACATCATCTCGAAGTGCCTGTGGAATCCCGGGCTGGACAGTTGGGCGCTGGCCGAAAAGTTCTGCCGCCTGCACTACGGCCGCGCGGCCGACGAAATCATCGCCTACGAAACCATGCTGCACCGCGTGAGCGAGGAGGCCGGGTTTCACCCGGACTGCGGCCCCCTCGCCGAGCGCATCGGCCTGACACCCGAAGTGGTGCGCGAGGCGCAGGGCTGTTTTGCCCGTGCCATGGAAGAGGCCGACGATGACACCGTCCGCGCGCGCGTGGAAAAGGCGTCCATCAGCGTTCACAAGGCCGCGTTGATGACGGCGCCGGTCCAGTGGGAGTACAAGGACGGGTTTGTGAAACGCGCCATGCCCGCCTCATTCCAGCAGGACCTGGACACCTATGCCGCCCTGTGCCGCAAGCACAACATGACCATGCACGGCGAACTGGTGACACTGCCCAAATTCATCGAAAACACGGACATACAGGAAACGCTGGCCGCAACGCGGATTGAAAACGCGGTGTGGCGCGTGACCGTCGTGCCTGAGGAGAACGGCGCCGTGGTCGGGCTACTTCACAAACCCACCGGCCGCGAAATGCTGCGGGGAACCCGCATGTGGGATTTTGAGAAAGGCGTCGTCGAGACGGCCGTCGAGATTGGCCCCTACCAGCGCGCCCCGCACACGGCCTACACCGCCGAGACGGCATCCAGCGCCATCACGCTGCGCCATGAGACGCCCTTCGGCGCCCTGGAAACCCGCGTCATCCGCCTGCCCGAAGAGACGCCCGACCAGGTCCGAATCGAGTTCACGCTGGAACAGACAGGCCCCGACACCCACCCGTGGCGCTTCAACTCCCGCTGCGGATTCGACCCAGGCATCCGCACGACTGATGCCAATCTGCTGTCTGTGTACGTGAATAACGACGGCTGGAAACGGGTCAACAGCGGCTGGATCAACAACGACGGCCCCGACGCGCCCCTGATGGACCATCCCACCGGCGGCGGATTTGCCTTCTTCAACCACGAAGCCAGGTTCGGCGCACTGATTGCGTTTGACCCGATGAAGATCGGCAAGAACAGTCTCTTTTGCTGTCCCGAACGCCCCCTGTTGGTTCTAGAACTGCACACGCCAACCGTCTCCGTGGCCCGGGGAGAACCACTCACACTGGCCTATACCATCCAGCACATCACCGCCCCGCCGGATCACCCAGCATCGCGCTAGACATCGCGCCCTTTCGCTGAATGCGGAAGGAATCGCTGTAAAAGGTCGGAAAAGGCGGAAAGCAAAATAAGTAGCCTGCTGGAGGGACTCGAACTCCCAACCTCTTGGTCCGTAGCCACCCAGAAACTGCACATAACTCATTGCATAACAATGACTTACATACTTTCTTTAATTCCACAAACCCAGTGGTTGCCCCCGATATTAAAAGTAGCATTTTACTCGCTGCATTACGCTCCCTGACCCGCGACGAACTGCTCCAACTGCTGGCCCAGGCCATAACCTCCAAGTAGCCAAAACCACGACCGGCAGAACAGCGAAAACGATGGCCGGCGCTGAAAGATTATGTGAACCGTTTCATCGCGTGAAAATCATCC
>CAIUWO010000223.1 GCA_903902895.1 Candidatus Hydrogenedentota bacterium
GACTATGCGCGCTTCTTCGCGTATATGAACCTGTTCGTTGCCGCCATGGTGGTGCTCGTGCTTGCCGGCAACCTTCCGATGCTCTATCTGGGCTGGGAGGGCGTGGGCCTGTGCAGCTATCTGCTCATCGGTTTCTGGTATGACAACGCCGACAACGCGCGTGCCGCGGTGAAGGCATTCATAGTGACCCGCATCGGCGATGTGGCGATGCTGATCGGTCTCTTTGTACTGTATTTCAGCCTGGGCACGCTGGACCTTCAGCCGCTGATGGAGCGGGCGCAGGC
Source organism: Candidatus Hydrogenedentota bacterium (assembly GCA_903902895.1). Taxonomy (GTDB): domain Bacteria; phylum Hydrogenedentota; class Hydrogenedentia; order Hydrogenedentales; family CAITNO01; genus CAITNO01. The sequence continues at coordinate 285 of CAIUWO010000223.1, forward strand.
GCAGTGGACGCCCAACTCCGCCGTGGCTCTGGCGGCGACGGCACTGATGCTGTGCGGGGCGCTGGGCAAGTCGGGCCAGTTGCCGCTGCAGGTGTGGCTGCCCGACGCCATGGCCGGCCCCACGCCGGTCAGCGCGCTGATCCATGCGGCCACGATGGTCGCCGCGGGCGTGTACCTGCTGGCGCGCACGCATGCGCTGTTTGACCTCGCCCCGGCGGTGCAGTTTGTGGTCGCCCTGATCGGCGCGGCCACGCTCCTGCTGGCGGGGCTGAGCGCGCTGGCCCAGCGCGACATCAAGCGCGCCCTGGCCTACTCCACCATCAGCCAGCTCGGCTACATGTTCCTCGCGCTCGGCGTCGGCGCGTGGTCCGCCGCGATGTTCCACTTCATGACCCATGCCTTCTTCAAGGCCCTGCTCTTCATGGCAGCCGGTGCGGTCATTCTGGCGCTGCACCACGAGCAGGACATGTTCAAAATGGGCGGGCTCCGCAGGCGGCTGCCGCTCGTGTTCTGGACCTTCCTGGCCGGGGCCATGTCACTGGCGGCGCTGCCGCTGGTCACGGCGGGCTTCTACAGCAAGGACATGATCCTCTGGGAAGTCCTGTCTTCCCCCAAGGGCGGCCTGATGCTCTGGGGTGCGGGCGTGCTGGGCGCTTTCATCACGGGCCTCTATTCGTTCCGCATGGTATTCCTGGTGTTCTTCGGCGAGGAAAAGGGGCGTGTGTCCGCCAAGCCCGGCCCGGTGATGATGATTCCGCTGGTCGTGCTCGCCGTGCTGGCACTGGCCGCGGGCTTTGTGGAACTGCCCGGAACGCTTGGCCATGTGACGCTGTTTTCCTCCTTCATGGGCGCCCACGCGGTGGAAGGCGCGCCCGCGCTCGGCGAGGGCATGCAGCAGCTTGTTGCGGCGGTGCTGGCGCTCGGCGGTGTTGCCGTCGCGTTGCTGTTGTACCTGCGCCCTCCCGAACTGCTTCGAAACTGGGTCGCCACACCCGCCGGGTTGGCGCTGCACAAACTGTGCGCCTCTGGATGGGGCTTTGACCGCGTGTATGACACGCTGATCGTGTGGCCCTTCGTCCGGCTGGCATCGTTCCACCGGGAGGATTTCATGGGCGTGGTGTGGCGGGCCGTGGGCGGTCTTGCCGACGGCGGCGCGGCGGGGCTCAGCCGGCTGCAGACCGGACGGCTGCGCTTCTACATGGCCGGGATCGTCCTTGGGGCGATCATTACCGTGGCGCTGGTGGTGCTGCTATGACGCTCTTGGCAATAGTTCTGTTTCCGCTCGCGGGCGGGGCCATGGCATGGATGGCCGGTTACAGGAGCGAGGCCTCGGCGCGCCGGGTTGCCCTTGCGGCGGCCGGTCTCCAGTGCCTGCTGGTGCTTGCCCTGACGCTGCGGCTTCACCTGGCCCCCATGGCGGCCGCGGGGTCGCCCTGGCTCGTCGAATGGCGCGCGCCCTGGATTCCGCAGATTGGCGCAAGCCTCCATCTCGCCGCGGACGGGCTCAGCCTGATCATGCTGCTGCTGACGGCCTTTCTCGGCTTTGTGGCCGTGCTCGTTTCCGACGGAGAGGCCGGGCAGCGGCGCGGCGCCTTCCACCTCTGCCTGCTGTCCGCGCTGGCCGCCGTGACCGGTGTCTTTCTGGCCGCGGACCTGCTCCTGTTTTTTGTCTTTTTCGAGGCGATGCTGGTGCCCGTGTACTTCCTGATCATCCTGTGGGGTGACGCGCGCGGGGACCGGAACGGGGCCGCGCTGAAATTCTTCCTGTTTACCCAGGCAAGCGGGCTGTTGATGCTGTTTGCCATGCTGGCGCTGTCTTTCCTGAATGCGCGCGCGGGCGGACAGCTCACGCTGGACGCGCTGGCGCTGCGGGGCACACCGATGGCGGGCACCGCCGCGATGCTGCTGCCGCTGGGCTTCTTCCTGGCCTTTGCGGTGAAGCTGCCCCTCGTGCCGCTGCACAGTTGGCAGCCCGTGACCTATGCCGCGATTCCCGCCTCCGGCGGCATCATTCTCTCCGGAGTGATGGCCAAGGTCGGCGCCTACGGCATGCTCCGCTTCGTGCTGCCCCTGTTTCCCGAGGCGCTCAACCGTCTCGCCCCATGCGCGATGGGACTGGCCTTAATCAGTATTCTCTACGGCGCTTTGGCCGCGTTCGCGCAGACCGATCTGCGGCGTTTCATCGCCTGCTCCAGCATCAGCCACCTGGGTTTTGTCGTGCTGGGCATCTTCTCGCTCAATGAACTGGGCCAGCGCGGCGCGGTGGTGCTCATGGTGGCCCACGGGTGCAGCGTGGCGGGCCTGTTTGTGCTGGCCGCGGTGATGGAGCGCGACGGCGGCGCCCGCGACATGGCGCGGCTGGGCGGCCTCTGGGCCGCGGCGCCGAGGCTTGGCGCGTTTTCCATGGTTCTCATGATGGCCACGCTTGGCCTGCCCGGTCTCGCCAACTTCGTTGGCGAGTTCCTGGTGCTGCTCGGCGCGTTCCAAAAGGACCCGGTCGTGGCCGCGCTGGCCGCGCTCGGCACCGTCCTGTCCGCGGCGTACGCGCTGAAGTTCATGCGGCAGGTCTTCTTTGGCGCGCGCCGGAAGACGGCGCCAACCTCGGACCTTTCAGGGCGGCACGCCCTCGCCGCGCTGATCCTGGTCCTGGCGCTGCTGGTATTGGGCCTGTTTCCAGGAGCGTTGCTGCATGCCGCGAATGGAGGGCTACAGTGAGCGCATCTGACTTCATCGTCCTGTCCCCGTTCATCGTCGGCGCGGCGGCCGTGGTGGCCATCATGCTGGGCATTGCCGTGCGCCGCAACCATGCGGTCACCGCGGCGGCCGCCATGGCCGGCCTGGCCGTCATGATGGCGTGCATCCCCCTTGCGGCCGGTGCCGCGCCGCAGCAGGTGACGCCCCTCATCGTCATCGACGCCTATGCGCTCTTCTGGCTTGCCCTCATCTTTGGCGCGGGCATGGCCACGGCCGTTCTGGCCCGCGACTATCTCAGGGAGCGCGGCGGGCAGCCGGAGGAGTTCTACCTGCTGCTGCTGGTCTCCTGCATCGGCGCCGGGGCCATGGTGTGCAGCCGCCACTTCGCGTCGTTCTACCTGAGCCTGGAGGTGATGACCATCCCCCTCTACGGCATGATCAGCTATCTCTGCACCGGCAAGCGCGGGGTGGAGGCGGGCCTGAAATACCTCATTCTTGCCGGTGCGGCCTCGGCGTTCCTGCTCTTTGGCGTGGCGCTCGTCTACAGCGAGGCGGGCACGCTGGACTTCGTGGGCATGGCCTGCGCGACCGTGGACGCTTCCGGCAGCCTTGTCGTTCTGGCCGGTCTGGCGATGGTGCTGGTGGGGCTGGGCTTCAAACTCTCGCTCGCGCCGTTCCATCTGTGGACGCCCGACGTCTATGAGGGGCGCGCCCGCGCCGGTGACCGCCTTCATGGCCACCGTGTCCAAGGGCGCGGTGCTCGCGGCGCTGCTGCGCTATTTCAGCACCACCACGCCCGACACCTTTCTGTCGCTGCGCGACGCGTTCAGCGTGGCCGCCGCGGCGTCGATGATCGCCGGCAACCTGCTCGCGCTGCGCCAGACCAACGTGAAGCGCGTCCTCGCGTGCAGTTCCATCGCCCACGCCGGCTACGTGGCCGTCGCGTTCCTCGCGCTGGGCGACATTGCGGTCCATGCGGTCGCCTTCTATTTCGCCGCCTACTTCGCCGCCACACTGGGCGCGTTCGGCGTCATCTCCGTGCTGTCCGCCTCCGGCGCCGTGCGCGAGCGCGACGCGCTGGAGGACTACCGCGGACTGTTCCACACCCGGCCGGTGCTTGCCGGTGTCCTGGCGCTGATGCTGCTGTCCCTGGCGGGCATCCCGCTGACCGCCGGTTTCCTGGGCAAGGTCTACGTGCTCATCGCCGGCATACATGCCGGGCTCTGGTGGCAGACCGGGGTGCTGGTCTTTGCCAGCGCCATCGGCCTCGTTTACTACCTGCGTATCGTCGCCATCATGACCGCCGCCCCGAAGGACGCGGACCATGCGTCCCGCGCGCCCCAGCCCGCGATGGGCCCCGCCGTGAAGTGGCTGCTGGCCCTGCTGACGCTGGCCGTGCTCTGGTTGGGCATCTATCCGGCCCCGCTGCTGCGCGTCATCGAGGGAATACACCTCTCCGCGCTGTAACAGAGGTCTGTGGACAGCGCCGCCGCCGCCGTGCCGGTGGGGGTGCGGCTGCTATTCCCCTGCGGCTTTGTCCTCAAGCGCCCGAAGCACGCGCATGCCCAGGCGCACCACCCAAACGGCCGCGCCAATGACGAGCAATCCCATGAACAAGATTGGCAGCGTCACACCCAAGCGTGGCGACTGGCGGAGTTGGGCCGAAAGAAGGCATATGACAAAGACGCTCATCAGGAAGAAGTACAGGTACAGCCCCTCGCAAAGCGCCCGTATTTCCTTCACGCTTCCCGCCGATTTGCGCGCCTGAAGGAACAGCACAAAGGTGGCCAGAATACCAAGCGAGAAGGACAGGCATGCGCAGAGACACACGAGGAGAACGGGGGCGTTCTGCTGAAACTGGAGCCACGCAAGGCAAAGCAGGCCCACCCAGAGCGCGACCACCCTCAAAACCACCGCTTTCCTGGAATACATGTCATGCTTCCCTTCTTTGCTGTTCGCGCATTTTCCATATTAACCCCGATGCGGGCAATGGCGCTCTCCCTGCGCACCGGCCTGTCCCAAGGCACGGTTCTTCTTTTACCACCGGCGACGCGCCTTGTCAAGCGAATTCTCCGCCGACCCGCCTCCGTCAACGGCGGCCCCGGGAGGCCTGGGGCGACCCCTTTGGGCAACCGTGACGCCGCGCCTTAAGGAATGGCGACCACGGCGGCTCTGTTTAACTTCTAGTGGTACCTTGTGAATGTGCCGGCGCGGAGGGCTCTCATGCTGGAAGAACGGGAAAGACTCGCACGGGCGCATGCCCGTCTGGAAAACTGGCAGCGCTGGGGCCCTTATCTCGCCGAGCGGCA
>CAIUWO010000224.1 GCA_903902895.1 Candidatus Hydrogenedentota bacterium
GGCCATGCCACCGCTTTTCTTCGCCGGGGCCATGCCCCGGCGCGCGAAGTGCAACTTCGCGAACAAGTGCATTCCCAAATACAATTTGGGAACGAGGAGAACCACAGGACACACCGTCATTGCGAGCGGAGCGAAGCAATCTCTTGCTCGCGACAGACTCGCCCTGTCAGAACCGTTGCTTCAAGAGATTGCTTCGTCGGACCGTGTCCTCCTCGCAATGACGTGGTGAGAAATGCGGGTTAATACCTCTTGCCTATTGCATTAATACAGGTTGACGGGGGGGCATGCATAGGCGTGCCCTTTCCCAGGTGACTTTTCCCAATTGTGCTCTCCACCAAGCCTTCATTCCGCACACTGGCAACGCGCCCCTCCGATGCGCCACAATACGCGCCGGTTTGTCGGCCGGGGACGGCCGACCCATATTTTATCGGCAGGAGGTCTTCATGGAATCTTCGCTTCTTATGCGCGCGACGAGTCTGGCCGGTCTGGGCGTGCTGGTCGCGCTGGCCTGGTGCCTTTCGGAAAACCGCCGCCTCATGCCGTGGCGGCTGGTGTTCTGGGGCGTGGCGCTCCAGTTCGCGCTGGGGGTGGTCGTGCTGCGCACGGCGGCGGGCCACGCCCTCTTTGACGGCGTGCGCGCGGCGTTCGACCTGCTCACCGCGGCGAGCACGGCGGGCGCCGAGTTCGTGTTCGGCAACCTGACCCGCTTCTTCCTGATCCAGAACGTTGTCGCGCCGGGCGCGGACGGGCAGATGGCCGCGCAGGCCTCCTATCCCATCGGCGCGGTGGTCGGGTTCAACGTGCTGCCCACGATCATCCTCGTGGCGGGTGTGGCGGCCATCCTGACGCATCTGGGCGTGGTGCAGGCGCTGATCCGCGCCATCGCGTGGGTCATGCAGCGCACGCTCAAGACCTCGGGCGCGGAAACCTTCGCCGCCGCGCTCCAGATATTCACCGGCATCGAATCGGCCAGCGCCTACGGCGAATACCTGAAGAAGATGACCCGCTCCGAGCTGTTCGTGGTCGAGGTGTCCTTCCTCGCCTCCATCGCCGCGAGCGTCATGGTGGCCTATGCCAGTTTCGGCGCCGAGCCGGGGCACCTGCTCGCGGCGTCGTTCATGAGCGCGCCGGCCGCGATCCTTCTCGCCAAGGTCATGATCCCCGAGACGGGCGTGCCCGAAACCTCCACGGCCGCGCACCGCTTCGACATCCCCGTGGAGAGCGCGAACGTGTTCGACGCGGCGGCCCGCGGCGCCAGCACCGGACTGACCATGGCGCTCAACGTGGGCGCCATGCTGATCGTCTTTATCGGCCTGATCCATCTGGTCGACATGGGCACGGTGAAACTGTTCGGCCTGCATGTGAACGTCATGCTGGGCTGGCTGTTCCGGCCCTTCGCGCTGATCATGGGCGTGCCGTGGGAGGACATCCCCCGCGTGGGCGAGCTGCTGGCGACCAAGACGGTGTTCAACGAGTTCATCGCGTACCAGAACATGCAGCCCATGATTGAGCAGCACCTCATCAGCCCGCGCTCGGCGGCCATCGCCACCTACGCCCTGTGCGGCTTTGCCAACCCCGGCAGCGTGGGCATCATGATCGGCGGCCTGTCCTGCCTCGCGCCGGAGCGCCGCGGCGAGATCGCCGCCATGAGCCTGCGCGCGCTGGCCGCCGGCACCCTCGCCACCTTTATGATGGCCTGCGTGGCCGGCGCGCTGACGGTGGAGTAGCCCTCCGGGGGACTGGCATCCTGTTCCCGCCAAAGGCTGTCCAGTGACGATCTCCGCCCAGCCCGGGAACAGGTGCCTGGACCCGGAAGCAACACGCCGTATTCACAGGCACGGGTACAGCCGCCATTTTCAGGTCACGGGCACGTCCGGCGACATCAGGATTTCGACTGAAAATGGTGGCAGTCCCCATGCGGCCCATTGCGCCGCCGCCGCGGATGGTGTACAGTTAACGCATGAGTGGGATTCGGATGTTCATAGGCCTTGCCGCGTTGCTGGCGGTACTGGCATGGGGACCGGCCGCAAGGGGCGCGGCGGAGGAATCCGCCAAGACGCCCGCCGCACCGCAGGGGGACGGCTTCATCCTGGTCTGCCCCATTGACCGCGAGATCGACGACGGGCTGGCGGTAATGGTCAAGCGCGTGATCGAGCGCGACTCGCAGGGCGCGGCAGCCGTGGTGCTGGTCATCGACACCTTCGGCGGCCGGGTCGATTCGGCCATTGACATCACCGAATCGGTCGGGCGCGCGGGCTGCCCCACCATCGCCTACATCAAGGGACGGGGTGCGATTTCGGCGGGCGCGCTCATCAGCTACTCCTGCCAGAAGATCGTCATGGCCCCCGGCACGAACATCGGCGCGTCCACGCCCTACATGCCCGCGGCGGACGTGGCGGAGCAGGTGTCGGAGAAGTCCATGTCGTTCCTGCGCGCGCGCTACCGCACGCTGGGCGAGTTGAACGGGCATGACACGCTGCTGGGCGAGGCGATGGTCGACCCCTCCATTGAACTTTACGGATGGCCCAATCCGGAGGGCGGCGGATGGACCATCGTCAAGTCCGGCGAGACCGCGCCCGCGCCGTCCGGCACGCCGACCGTTCCCAAGCCGCCGAACCCGGTGGACACGGTCTTCAACCTCCTGGGCGCGGGTTCGGACCCGGCCACCGCGCCGGTGCGCGAGGCTGTCAGGGAAATCGTCGCCCCCGGCGGCGCCGCGGCCCCCCCCGCAGCGGCCGCCGCGCCCGCCGGTCCGCCCCCAAAGGAACTGCCGCCCAACGCCACGCTGATCAGCGCGGCGGGCAAACTGCTCACGCTGACCACCGGCGAGGCGCTCCAGTACGGCCTGATCGAAACCCAGGCCGCCACGCTGGATGAGGCGCTGGCAAACGCCGGGCTGGCGCAACTGCGCCGGGTCGATGTGAAAATGCGGTGGGACGAGTCCCTCTTCGCGTTTCTTACCATGCCGCTCATCTCCGGGCTGCTGCTGATGTGCGGCGTCGGCTGCATCTACCTCGAAATGAAGGCGCCCGGCATGGGCTGGGCCGGCGGCATCGGCGCGGCCTGCCTGGCGCTCTTCTTCGGGGCGCGCCTGGTGGTGGGCATGGCCGACTGGATCGACATCGCGCTGGTCATGGCGGGGCTGGGCCTGGTCGCGGCGGAAATCTTCTTCTTTCCCGGTTTCGGCGCGGCCGGCGGCGCGGGCATCCTGTGCCTGCTGGCGGGCTTCTACCTCTCCCTGACCCGGGTGGTTGTGCCCGCCTACGACTGGGATTTCGCGCGGCTGACCGACGCGGGCCTGACGATGATCATCGCCAGCGCCGCGTTTAGCGTTTTCGCGGCGCTGACCTGGAAACTGTTCCCCCGCTCCCCGCTGGGCAGGGCGCTCATACTTTCGCACACCCAGCAGGCCTCGGCGGGGTACACGGTGCAGACCCCGGAGGACCGCGCGCTGGCCGTGGGCCTGCGGGGATTGTCCGCCTCCATGCTGCGCCCGGCCGGGCGCGGGCGCTTCAACGGGGTGGGCTACGACGTGATGACCCAGGGCGAATTCATCGAACCGGACCGGCCCATCGAGATCATCGAGGCCGAAGGCAACCGCTACGTGGTCCGCGAGACGGGAGAGTGACCCTTTCGCCCGCGGCGTCCCCGCGGCGTTTGTGATAGACTGAAAGAAGACGGCCGCACGGGTGAAAGCACCCCGCCGCCGCGGAGAGGCAACTATGACCACATTCCGCTTTCAGGTGCTGGTGGAGCAGGACGAGGACGGCTACTACATCGCCGACGTTCCCGCGCTGCGCGGATGCCACACCCAGGGCAAAACCTATGAAGAGGCCATGGAGAACATTCGGGAAGTGATTGCCCTGTGCGTGCAGGAAATGCGCGAGGAAGGTCTGGAAATCAACACAAAGTACCCCGAGCTAATCGGCATTAAGACACTCGAAATGGCAATGTGAGGGACGGCAATGGGGCATGACCTTCCCATGGTAACGGCGCGGGAACTGGTTTCCGTGCTGGAGAGTCTGGGATTCCAGGCGCGTCCCATGGTGGCAACGGGGCACCGCAGATATGTTCACCCCGATGGAAGGAGAACCACGGTGCCTTTCCATGCGGGCGGCGACATCGGACGAGGATTGCTGAGGAAGATTCTGAAGGATATCGATCTTAGCTCCGACAAGCTGAAAGAACTGCTGTGAAGCGCCAGGTGGTCCGCGAAACGGGAGACTGACATGAGCGAAAACACCGCCGACAAGCGCGGCGCGCTGCTGCACATGCTGCGGCAGTTGCTGAAGGAGATGGAGGTGATTTCCTCCCAGGGCGCGGGGTACTACACCTGCGCGCCCTTCGCGCGCCGTTTCAACCGGCTCCTGGGCCAGACGCGCGCGCTGGGCAACGACAACGGGCTGCTGGAGACCTTTGACGAGCTGACCGAGACGGACCCGAAGGACCCGGGCGAGAAGTACAAGGTGATGATGGGCATCCGCGTCGAGATATCGCAGCTGGTCGCGCTGCTGGAAACGATGGGCATGGAGAAGGGCAAATGATGGCCTGGGTGGTGCTGTTTTTCATCGCGGGCATGGTGCTCGTGCTGGTGGAGTTTCTGCTGCCGGGCATGGTGTTGGGCACCATCGGCGTGGGGCTGCTCATCCTCAGCGGCGTGCTGGGCGTGAAGACCCACCCCGACTACGCGCTGCAGATCATCGCCGGCGAATTGATCGGCGCGTGCCTGTCCGTTATCCTTGGCCTGGTGGTTCTGACGCGCACCCGCGCCCTGCGCGGCACGCTGACGCAGTCCCTGTCGCAGCAGGCCGCGGACGGCTACGTGAGCGCCGAGTCGGACCTGGCGCTCATCGGGCGGGAGGCGGAGGTGATCACGGCGCTGCGGCCCGCCGGGTCGATACGCGTGGACGACCGGCGCATCGACGCCGTGTCGGACGGGGTGTTTATCGAGGAACGCCGGCTGGTGCGCATCCGCGAGGTGCGCGGCAGCCGGGTGGTCGTGGATCCCATAGAAGACTAACAATCCGCGCCCGGAAGAAACGGGCATGCGGGGAAAGGAAGAGAAGACAATGACACCGCAAATCTACCTGTTGCTGGGGTTGTTCGCGCTGGTGGGGATCCTCATCTGCTCGGTCGTGGTTCTGAC
>CAIUWO010000225.1 GCA_903902895.1 Candidatus Hydrogenedentota bacterium
ATGAACGGCCAGCCGCCCCCGCAGAGGTAGTCGCGATACTTGAGCGCGGGCGAACGGCGCACGTCGGCGCCGCTGACGGCGAGCGTCTTTTGCGAAGGGATGATGATGGATGGCTGCGTGGCCCCGTACCAGCGCACGCCGCAGAATTCCTCGATGAAATGGTAGGCGGCGTAGCAGGTGGCCTGGTCGTCATAGATGCCGGGCAGTTCCATTTCGCCGGTACTGCGTTCCGGCATGCCCACCGTCTTCCAGTAGTCAATCTTGTGGCGCGTGTCCGCGAGCGTTTCTCCGCAGCTCATGGGCCGGCCCAGTTCCTTGCGGTTGGCGTCTGTGTCTTCCCAGTCGCGTCCCATGAGGATCAGCGTGTCGGGGCGAAACGCGACAAGATATTCCTGAGGCGCGAAATCCGACCCGTGGTAGCCCATGGCGCGGGTGGCCGCGCTCTCCCCCACGAGGATGCGCGCGCCCCGAACCGCCACGCTGTCGGTGCGAATGGGCAACTCGGCGCCTGTAATCTTGAGCACATGGAACTGAAGCTCCATGGCGGCCAACCGTGCCGCGGGGGTGGGGTTCGCGGCCGTGACAATGCTGCAGGCCGGCCGGCCCTCCTTTGCGAGCGTAAACATCGACGCCGGGGGCTTTCCGGCGCTCTCGTTGGGCAGTTCCGCGCACACGGCGCCCCACTGCGCACAGCAGGCCAGGACGACACACCACAATACGCTGCGCATGGTCAGTTCTCCTCAAGAACGTGCAGACAATAAGACAGACGCCAAAAGATGGATAACGCCCTCAGACCTTATCCCGTTCGGGATGCTCCCTCCTCAGACCAGTATTGCATTTTGGCGGTTTCACTTGGATGCCGAACACGCCGTGGAGGTTCTTGCCCGGCGGAACCGCCATCCCGTTCCGCCTGTTGGGTTGGATATGGCCGCAGCCGGCATCCGGAAAGATTCAGGCCATGACTTCTTGGCCTGGCTCCCGTATCCCTGCTACAATCGGCCGTCCCCCGGCGTGCGTCTGCGGGGTGTATTCCCTGTTCACAACCATCCCGCGGAGCAGTATCGCGTGTCGTCCCATTCCCGATTCCTTGAAGGGCTCAACCCGCCCCAGCGCGCGGCCGTGGCGCACACGGAGGGTCCGGTGCTTGTGCTGGCCGGTGCGGGCAGCGGCAAGACCCGCGTCATCACGCGGCGCATCGCCCACATCATCGCGACCGGCCTGGCCAAACCGGGCCAGGTGCTGGCCGTCACCTTCACCAACAAGGCGGCGGGGGAGATGCGGGAGCGCGTGGCGGACCTGGTCGGCGGCGAGGCGGCCAAGGAAATAACGATTTCCACGTTTCACGCGTTCTGCCTGCACATGCTGCGCCGCCAGATCACGCACCTTGGCTACCGTTCCAACTTCACCATCGCCAGCGAGAGCGACAGCCGCACGCTGATCCGGCGGGTGACCGAGGAACTGGGCGTGCAGAACGAGAGTTTTGACACGGGCACCTTCCAGTCGGCGATCAGCCTGGCCAAGAACACGGGGGAGACGCCGGAGACGGTCAAGGACCGGCCCGCCCGCACGGCGAACGACGAGAAGTACCGGCAGTACATTTCCGAGGTGTACACCCGCTACGAGTCGGCGCTGCGCGCGGCCAACAGCCTCGACTTCGACGACCTGCTCTCGCTGACGCTGCGCCTGTGGCGCGACCATCCGAAGGTGCTGGCCGAAGCGCGCCGCCAGTTCAAATACGTCATGGTCGACGAGTACCAGGACACCAACGCGGTCCAGTATGAGCTGCTGCACATGCTGACCGGCGAGCACCAGAACCTGTTTGTGGTGGGCGACGACGACCAGGCCATCTACGGGTGGCGCGGCGCGGACGTGCGCAACATCCTCGGCTTCGAGCGCGACTTCCCGAAGGCCACGGTGATCACCATGGACCAGAACTACCGGTCCACCAGCACCATCCTCGACGCGGCCAACCATGTCATCAAGAACAATGCGGGCCGCCGCGAAAAGAAGCTCTGGTCCGATCTGGGCACGGGGCGCCCCATCGACCGGTTCATTGTCGCCGACGAGGACGCGGAGGCGAAGGAGGCGCTGGGCTGGCTGCAGTACATCCGCGGCCGCACCAAGGCGGCATGGTCCGACTTCGCCGTGCTGTACCGGTCCAACATCCAGTCGCGCGTGTTCGAGGTGGTCTTCCGCCAGGGCGACGTGCCCTACACCGTCTTCGGCGGCCAGGATTTCTTCGAGCGGGCCGAGGTGAAGGACATCATCTCCTACCTCAAGGTCATCGCCAACCCCCGCGACGAGGCCGCCTTTCTGCGCGTGGTGAACGTGCCCCGGCGCGGCGTGGGCGACGCCACGCTGCACGACGCGCACGACATCTGCCGCACCGAGGGCAAGACCCTCGGCATGGCCGTGACGGCCATGATCGAGCGCGGCATGGTCGCCCCGAAGATCGAATCGGGCCTGCGCCTCTTCCTCAACGTGGTCCAGCGCTACCGGCAGCGCTTCAAGGCGCGCGACGGCAGCCTGTCCGACATCGTGCGCGGCATGGTGGCCGACATTGACTACCTGGGCGAACTGCAGCGGACGAGCCGCACGGCGGAGCAGTATGAATCGCGGGCGCAGTGCGTGGAGACCGTATGCCAGGCCATTCAGCGCTATGAGGAGGACGCCGAATACGCGACTTTGGCGGGGTTCCTGGACGCGAGCCACCTGAACGGCGATGCCTCGTTCAACTCCAAGGAAGAACGGCGCGATTCGGTGTCCCTAATGACCATCCACAGCGCCAAGGGCCTGGAGTTTCCCTTTGTGTTCATCGTGGGCCTGGAGGACGGCAACCTGCCCCATGACCGCGCCCTGATCGAGGGCAGCCTGGACGAGGAGCGCCGCCTGTTCTACGTGGCGCTGACGCGCGGCCGGAAACACGTCACCGTTTTCGAGGCGCTGTCCCGCGTGCGCCACGGCCGCGAAAAAATGTGCAAGAGCAGCCGCTTTTTGGAGGAGATTCCCGAGGCGCTCCTGGTGAAACAGATTCGCGCCAGCCGCGAGATGGTGGAGGAGAAGGTGGCGCCGCCCGAGCCCAAGAAGAAACCTAAGCCGCGGGGACCCAGGAAGAATCTCTAGATTGGAAAGTGGGGAGAGATTTAACGCAAAGGCGCGGAGGCGCGGAGGAAAAGGTTGGCAATGTGTTCTTGTCAGTTAGCCCCTTTTCCTGATTCCCTGCTTTCCAGATTTTGACAGTTACTCCGCGTAGCCGTGCGCTTCCGGGGTCATGGGGGCTGTGGCGGGCGGAACAATCGTTTCTGGTTTTTCCTCTTTTGCCTTTGGGGACTTCTTTACCTTTGGCGCTTTCGGGGCCTTGGTCTTGACCTCTTTCTTTTCCCTGGCTTTGCACGCGCACTTCTCCTCCTTCCCCTTCTTTTCCTTCTTGTCCTTTTCCTTTTTCTGCTTGATGGCCACACCGGCGGCGGTCAGGATTTCGGCCGCGTCGTCGGGGGTGGCTTCCATGAAGCACGCGCCCTCGGGCCAGGCGGCGACCACGGGGGCCTTGCCGCAGCGGCCGAGACACCCCGCCTTCAGCACCATCACCTTGGCGTCGGCGTCCTTGGCGGTCGCCTCCAGGGCCTTGCGCAGTTTGCCCGCACCGGCCTTTTTGCAGGATTTTCCGCAGCACACCACGACACAACCCGATTCTGCAAGCGGTTTTTCTTTCATGGCACTATTCCTCTGGTTTGGCGTATTTCCGCGCCGTTAGACCTTAACGCCAGCAAGCGCCAGTATATTCTTGTTCGGACCCCGTGCGCACAACTTGCATCGCGCCGGGGCCGCCGGGGGACTGGCTCCATTTTCAGCCACAGAACCGGCATTGCAAAATCAGGACCTATTCCTGAAAATGGTGACTGTACCCGTGCCCGCCAAAGTCCAGTGTGGTGTGACGCGGGTACAGGCACCGGTTTCCGGTCCGGGCGTGTATCGATGAAGTGTGCGTCCTCGGCGGAAACCGGAGCCAGTCCCCTTGCGGGAGGTCGCCCGGCGGCAAGTTGCATCGGGGCGGGGCACGGCGGTATCGTGGCGGTCCTGTAATGTGTGTTTCGGGGACCGGTCTGTCGCCGGCGCCCGTGGCAGAAGCACCGCATGTGCGACGAGGAGAAACTGACAATGACGGTTTATTTTCCCGAACTCAAGGGACCGGTCAAGTATGAGGGGGCCGACTCCAAGAACCCCCTGTCCTTCAAACACTACAATCCCAACGAAAAGGTGCTCGGCAAGAAGATGTCCGAGCACCTGCGCTTTGCCGTGTGCTACTGGCACACCTTCAAGTCGGGCGGGGCGGACCAGTTCGGCGCGCCGGTGTACAAGCGCGCGTACAATGACGGCGACAGCCCGCTGAAAATCGCCGAGCAGACGCTCGACGCGGCGTTTGAGTTCTTCACCAAGCTTGGCGTGCAGTACTGGTGCTTCCATGACATGGACATCTCGCCCGAGGCCGACACGCTGGCGGAGACGAACAAGCGCCTGGACCACATCGCCAAACTGGCGAAGAAGAAGCAGAACGAGACCGGCGTGAAGCTCCTCTGGGGCACCTGCAACCTCTTTTCCAACCCGCGCTTCATGTCCGGCGCGGCGACCAACCCCTCGCCCGATGTGTTCGCCTTTGCGGCGACCAAGGTCAAGAAGGCGCTGGAAATCACCAAGTACCTCGGCGGCGAGGGCTACACCTTCTGGGGCGGCCGCGAGGGCTACGAGACGCTGCTCAACACGAACATGGGCCGCGAACTGGACCACCTCGGCCTGTTTCTCAACATGGCCGTCGACTACAAGAAGAAGATCGGCTTCAAGGGCCAGTTCTACATCGAGCCCAAGCCCAAAGAGCCCACCAAGCACCAGTACGACTTTGACTCGGCGAGCTGCCACGCGTTCCTGCAGAAGTACGGGCTCGACAAGGCGTTCAAGCTCAACATCGAGGCCAACCACGCCACGCTCGCCGGGCACACGCTGCTGCACGAGCTGGAATACGCCGGCGCCAACGGCCTGCTCGGCTCGGTCGACGCGAACCGCGGCGACGAGTTGCTTGGTTGGGACACGGACCAGTTCCCGACCAACCTGTACGACACCGCGCTGGCGATGTACATCATCACCAAGTACGGCGGGTTCAAGACGGGCGGCCTCAACTTCGACGCCCACATCCGCCGCCAGTCCACCGACACGGTCGACCTGTTCCACGCGCACATCGGCGCCATGGACTGTTTCGCCCGCGGCCTCAAGATCGCGGCAAAGCTGATTCAGGACAAGGTGTTCGACGGCTTCATCAAGCAGCGCTACAGCGGCTGGGACAAGGGCATCGGCAAGAAGATCGAGGCCAAGCAGGCCACTTTTGAGGACCTTGAGGCCTACACCTTCAAGAACGGCGAGCCCGAAATCTCCAGCGGCCGCCAGGAGTACCTGGAGAACGTGCTGAACGACTACATCAAATAGGCAACGCAAACCGACATCCACAATTCCCCCGGGTTGCGCATGACGTGGCCCGGGGGATTCTATATACGCGGATCGCAGACTTGTCCAGAGCAGGTCTTTGGTTCGGCGGCCTGAAAGGCCAATAGATGACAGCCCGGGGCAACGCCCCGGGAAAGACGTTTTCCCCAAATTATCGAGCCCTGAAAGGGCGCAACAACCTGGCACCAAAGCGCGATGACTTTTCCATAATACGGCAGAAGACTGCAATAAGAGGTTTGCACCATGAGAAGACTGAATTTCCGCCATGGCGAGGATGGCTACTGGCTGGTCCAGTGCCCCAGCCTGCCGGGCTGCATCAGCCAGGGGGAAACCAAAGAGGAGGCGGAGGCCAATATTCGCGCCATAATTGACGAGTATATTGAAGTACTCGAAGAACAGGGACTGCCTGTGCCGGAGGATGTGGTCGAAGACGAGGCGTGACGAGCAGCGTGTTGCGCCCCTTCAGATACGGTGGTTCTTCTTTTTGGCCATTTACCCCGGGCGTTGCCCGGGGCTGTTGCATTGCGGCCTTTCAGTCCGGCCTGCCAGGGTGCGGGCGTTGCGTTGCCGCCGAAGCGGAGCACCGAAGTCTCCATCGCGTAGGCGCACACGCAACCCCAGCCGCCCCAGCCTGCGTTTTTGCGCCTTCGCGGCTTTGCGTGAGGGTCAAAGCCGCTCGACGACAACCTGCCGCGCGATGTCATCCACTTCTTCCCTGGTGAAGTGGCCGATGTCCCAAGACATGGCGTTGGCGGTGCCTGCGGCGATGCCGAGGCGGGCCGTGTCTTCCAGGGAGAGGTCACGCTCCAGCCCGAACGCAAAGCCGGCGACGAGCGAGTCGCCGGAACCGACAGGGTTGATCTCCTCGACCTTGGGAGGATGCACGGCGAGGCGTTCGCCGTCGCGCGAAACCAGTGCGCCCTCGGCGCCCAGCGACAGCACCACCAACTCCACACCCTGCGCGTGGAACCAGTCGACGGCCTTCCAGCGCGCCGCATCGCTGTCGAGCGCGTAGCCCACCAACCCCTCCGCCTCCTCGGCGTTGGGCTTGACCATGTAGGGCTTTTCGGCCAGTGCGCGGCGGAAGGGTTCGCCGTAGGAGTCGGCAATGGCCAGCACGCCCGCAGCTCGGGCCAGCCGCACGCCATCGGCATAGAGTCCGTCGAGTGAGGGGTCGGGCATGGAACCGTTGAACGTGACCACTTTCGCGCCGGGAAGTTCTTTGGCGACGGCGTCTACCGTTGCGCGGACCTCGGCCTCGGTGACGGCGGGGCCGGGTTCGAAGAAGGCGGTTTGCCGGTGCACCGACTCCTCCAGCACCGTAGTGATGGTGCGGGTCATGGCCTTTACCCACACGGGCACGCAGCGCACCCCGTCGTCGCGGGTGATCATGTCCACCACGTGCTGTCCCGTGGGCCCGCCCACGATGACCAGCGCGGCCGTGTCGCCGCCGAGCGCCTTTACGGCGCGGGAGACGTTGGACCCCTTGCCGCCCGGGATGCAGGTGCATTTTGGGCTGCGAATGCGCGCGCCGGGCTCAAGGTGGTCGATGAAGACCGTCTTGTCCACGCAGGGGTTTGGCGTGACGGTGAGGATCATGACAACTGTCTTGTCCCGAGCAGTGCATGACACGCGCAGTGTGTGGCAGACATTCCTGTCTGCCGCCTTTGGTCAGGCAGTCCGAAAGGCAGACAAGAATGTCTGCCACACATTTTCTCCTGACTTCTGACTTCTGACTTCTGACTCCTCACCTGTTGTCTTCCTGCCAGCGCGCCAGCGCGCAGCCGGCGCAGCCGATGACGCCCGAATCGCCGCCGAGGCCGGCCGGCAGGATTTCGCAGCGCTTCACGGGCACCTCGAAGGCGTTGGCCTTCACCACGGCGCGCACCATGTCGAAGAGCATGTCGCCGGCGGCGATCATGCCGCCGCACAGGATGATGCGCTCGGGGTTGAGCATGTTCACCATGCTCGCCGCGCCGAGGCCGATCCACGTGGCCGTTTCGTCAAACACCCACTTTGCGTAGGCGTCTCCCGCGGCGGCCGCCTCATAAATGATTTTGCCGTCCAGCTTTTCCGGATCGCTGCCGGTCATGGTCTTGAGGAGCGTGTCGGCTTCCGCCCAGTCCTCCGTGGCGGTGCGCACCATGCCGGTGACGGAGGCATAGGCCTCCAGGCAGCCCTTTGAGCCGCAGCCGCACATGCGGCCCTCGCGCATGACCTTGAGGTGGCCCAGTTCGGCAGCCGTTCCGTCGATGCCGCGCAGCAGCCGTCCGAAAACGACGATGCCGCCGCCCACGCCGGTGCCCAGCGTGAAGACCACGACCGATTCGGCGCCCTGTCCCGCGCCCAGCCAGTACTCGCCGTAGCAGGCCACATTGGCGTCGTTGTCCACGTAGCAGGGCATGCCCATGCGCTTTGTCATCTCGGCGGCCAGCGGCACGTTCTTCCAGCCGGGGAGGTTGGGCGGACTGTAGACAATGCCGGTCTGCCAGTTCATCGGGCCGGGCGCGCCGAAGCCAGCCGCCAGCACGCTCTCCATGCCCAGACCGTTCTCCGCAAGCAGGTCGCGCACGCTGGCCTCCATGGCATCCATCACCGCCACGGGCCCGCCGTCCGCATCGGACGGCCGCGAGGCCTTCGCGATAATTTTCTTCTCCGTGGAGACAATAGCGGTTTTAACAAAGGTCCCGCCCAGGTCGACGCCGATGATTACCTTGCTCATGCCCGAAAAACTCCTTTTCCTTTTTGTGCTTTTTGTGCTCTTTGTGGCTACAACTCAGGAAAGTGTCTTCATATACTCCAGCGCCCTGTTCATCCGCGCCAGTACCGTCTCCTTGCCCATCAGCTCGGCCAGTTCAAACAGGCCCGGGCCCACGGGCTTGCCGGTGAGGGCGAGGCGCGCCGCGTTGACTAGGCTGCCCAGTTTCACGCCGGTCGCCTCCACCTCCGCCTCAAACGCGGCCTTGAGCGCGTCGTGCGTCCAGTCTTCGGCGGCGGACATCATGCGGATATCGGCCTCCATCCACGCCTTCGAGTCGGGCTGTCGGAAGTACTTGTTCTCGGCCTTCGGATCGTAGGCGTCCACGTCGTTGAAGAAGAAGTCGACGTAGTCGATGATGTTGTTCAGCGTCGGAATCTTTTCCTGGCAGATAGCCGCCATCTTCGTCAGCCATTCCGGCGACTTGCCCGACGTGTCGATGCCCTTCGCCGCCAGGATGGGCAGCAGGCGGTCGCGCAGGTTTTCCGGCGTGAGCATGCGGATGTGCTGGCCGTTGAGCCAGTCCAGTTTCTTGCGGTCAAAGCGCGCCGCCGACTTGTTGAGCCGGTTGATGTTGAAAAGGTGCTTCAGTTCCTCCAGCGTGAAGAACTCGCGGCCCTCCTCCTCCGAGGTCCAGCCGAGCATGACCACGTAATTGATCAGTGTCTCGGGCAGGTAGCCCTCGTCGCGCCAGTCGAGCACGTTTGCGCCGTGCATGCGCTTGCTGAACTTCTTGCCCGCTTCGTCGAGCACCATGGGCAGGTGCGCGAATTGCGGCAGGGGATAGCCGAGCGCGTTGAACAGCATGATGTGGCGCGGCGTGTTGGTCAGGTGGTCGTCGCCCCGCAGGACATGGGTGATCCGCATCAGGCCGTCGTCCACCACCACCGCCAGATGGAAAATGGGATCGCCGTTCGGCTTGAGAATGATGAAGTCGTCAAACTCTTTGTTGTTGAATGTGACCGGCCCCTGCACGAGGTCCTCCACCACCGTCTCGCCGTCGGGCACGCGGAAGCGCAGCACGAAGGGCGTGTCGCCCTTCGCGGCAATCTCGTCCGGCGTCAGGTCGCGGCACTTGCGGCTGTAGCGGAAGGGCCGCTTCTCCGCGTCGGCCAGCGCCCGGTCCGCGTCCAGTTCTTCCTTGGTGCAGAAGCAGGGGTAGGCCCTGCCCTCGGCCATGAGGCGCATGCCCTCGTTGTGGTGCATGTCGCGGCGCTGCGACTGGCGGTAGGGGCCGAAGTCGCCCTTCTCCGGTTCGTCGCCGAAGGGCGGCCCCTCGTCCCAGTCGATGCCAAGCCACTTGAACCCGTCGCACATCGCCTGCACGAACTCCTCCTCGGTGCGGTCCGCATCGGTGTCCTCCAGGCGCAGCAGGAAGGTGCCGCCCTGGCTGCGCGCGAAGAGCCAGTTGAACAGGGCCATCTTGGCCGTGCCGATATGCAGAAAGCCCGAAGGCGACGGGGCGATACGGCAGCGTACAGTGCTCATGATGATTACGAGACTCCCAATGGACGTAATGGCTGAGGGGACTAAGACTTAAAGGATAGCATTTCGCCGCCGGGGCGCGCATCTTCGCTTTGAGTGTGTCGCTTTGCGCGGGGTCACGTCATTGCGGGGAGGGCGTAGCCCGACGCGGCAATCTCTTGCCCTCCAAGGCCTTGGTTACAAGAGATTGCTTCGCTGCGCTCGCAATGACGGGGAGTAGGCCCCGGGGTGCGCTTCTCCGTTTTGCGCGGGACCGGGCCTGCATGCAAAAATGGCCCTCCGGCGCGGTTTGCGCCGCGAAGGAGACGGACATGACGGATGCGGGCAATTCCACTGGTCAGACAAAACAGGACGGGGGCTGCGGCTGCGGCGGCCAGTGCGGCGGGGCAAAACTGGACCGGCGCCGCTTCATGCAGGTGGCGGGGCTGGGCCTGCTGGCGACCTCGGTGGGGCGGCCGTTGGTCGCGATGGCCGGCCCCTTTGACGCGCCGGACACGCCGGGCTTCCCTGTGCCGGGCGACAAGAAGCTCACGCCCGAATGGGTGCGCGGCCTCTACGCGCGCGGCGAGAAGGAGGTCTACCGGGGTGCCGACCTGGAGTCCATCGGCATGCCCTGCGGCGGCATTGGCAGCGGCCAGATGTATCTGTGCGGCGACGGCACGCTGGGTTGCTGGCAGATTTTCAATGATGCCGTCTCCATGTGGATCGGCGGCACCGGCTCGACCTACGAGCGGCGCGCGCACAAGAAGCCCTGCTATCAGCGCTTCATGGTGCTCACGCGCTCCGGCATGGACGCGCCCGTACGGCTCGCGCTGGACAAGGACGGCTTTGCACAGGTCGATTTCAAGGGCGAGTACCCCATCGCGCAGGTCGGCTATGCCGATCCCGCCGCGCCGGTGAAGGTGGCGTTGGAAGCCTTCTCGCCCTTCATTCCGCTGGACGCGGAAAACTCAGCCTACCCGGCGACGCTGTTTCATTACACCGTTGAAAACGTTTCCCAGAAACACCAGGAAGTGTCCGTTGCGGCGCTGCTGGAGAACCGCGTCGCCTACCGAAACGGCGAGGTGTTTCACGCGCAGCGCAGCATCCGCTTCGGCCAGGGGAACGGCCGCGCATGGATGAACCTGGCCGTGGAGCAATCAGCGGAGCAGGAAGTCGCCGACACGGGCGACCGGGGCCGCGAACGCATATTGTTTGCCGATTTCGAGGCCAACGACTACGGCGACTGGAAGGCCGAGGGCGAGGCCTTCGGCAAGAAGCCCGCGCATGGCGCGTTGGGCGGCCAGCAGGAGGTGAAGGGTTTCTCGGGCGAGGGGTTTGTGAACAGCTTCAACGGCGGCGACGTGCCGAAGGGGAAACTGAGCTCGCCGACTTTCGTCATTGACCGGCGCTTCATCAATTTCCTCATAGGCGGCGGGGCCTACAAGGACCGCACCTGCATCAACCTTGTCGTGGACGGCAGGGTGGAGCGCACGACGACGGGCGCCAACCAGGAGCAGCTCCACTGGCAGCACTGGAACGTGGTGAAGCTGGAGGGGCGCGAGGCGCATATCGAAATCGTCGATGACGCCGCCGAGGGCTGGGGCCACGTCAACGTGGACCATATAGAGTTCGCCGACCGTCCGCACGACGGCGAGGCGGCGCCGCTTAAGGGCATGCCGGACTTCGGGACGATGTGCGTGGCGTTTCTGGGCGAGACGGAACGCGGGGGAGAGTGGACCGCCGCCGCCGACCCGGGCGGACTGCCCGGCGGCGCGCCCGTGCCGGCCGATGCGGAATATGAGATTGCCGAAAAGCGCACGGGCCTGCTGGCGGCGAAACCGGTGGCGCTCAAGCCCGGAGAGACGGCCACCTTCGTGTTTGCGCTGGCCTGGCATTTCCCGAACCAGTCCCACGGCCAGTACTACGCCACGCGCTTTGCCGACGCGCAGGCGGTGGCGGAGCATATCTTTGACAACCATGCAGCCCTCACCGCCGAGACGCGGCTGTGGCGCGACAGCTTCTACGATTCCACGCTGCCCTACTGGCTGCTGGACCGGCTGGGTTCGACGGTCTCCACGCTGGCCACCGGGACCTGCCAGTGGTGGGCCAACGGCCGCTTCTACGCCTATGAGGGCGTCACCTGCTGCGAGGGCACCTGCACCCACGTGTGGAACTATTCCCATTCGGAGGCCCGGCTCTTCCCCGATTTAACGCGGCGGGTCCGCGAGATGCAGGACTTCCGCGACAAGGCGGACGGCGGCGGCTTTGACCCGGAGACGGGGCTGGTCGGCTTCCGCAGCAACGACGTGTACGCCGCCGACGGACAGTGCGGCACGATTCTCAAGGCCTACCGCGAGCACCTTATGTCCGCGAATGCGGAATTCCTGCAGCGCAACTGGCCCCGCATCAAGCACGCGCTTGAGTATTCCATGAAACAGGACGAGAACGATGACGGGCTGATAGAGAACAAGCAGCACAACACCTACGACATCAACTTCTTCGGTCCCAACACCTTTGTGGGCAGCCTCTATCTTTGCGCGTTGCGCGCCGCGGAGGAAATGGCCAAAGAGGTGGGGGACACCAAGTTTGCGGAAAAGGCGCGCGGCATATTTGAGAAGGGCCGCGCCGCCTCGGAAACCCGTCTCTGGAACGGCGAATACTTCATTCAGGACGTGGACCTGAAGGAGCATCCGCAGCACCAGTACGGCGCCGGCTGCCTGTCCGACCAGTTGTTCGGCCAGGGCTGGGCGCACCAGTTGGGCCTGGGCTACATCTACGATCCGGAGAAGGTGAAAAAGGCGCTGTGGTCCGTGTGGCGCTACAACTGGGCGCCCGACGTGGCCCCCTTCAACGCGCAGTATCCGCCGCAGCGCTGGTTCATCACGCCGGGCCAGGCCGGCCTGTTCACCTGCACCTGGCCCAAGAGCGAGCACCTGAAAGAGGGCGTGCTTTACCGCGAGGAGGTGTGGACCGGCATCGAGTACCAGGTGGCCGGCCACATGGCCGCCGAGGGCATGATCGACGAGGCCATGGTCATCTGCCGCGCCGTGCATGACCGGTACCAGCCCGGCCTGGCCAACCCCTACAACGAGGTGGAGTGCGGCGACCACTATGCCCGCGCCATGGCCAGCTGGGGTGTGTACCTGTCGATGGCGGGGTTTGCCTACGACGGCCCGGCGGGCCGCATCGGTTTTGACCCGAAGATCAATGCGGAGGACTTCCGCGCCCTGTTCACCACCGCCGAAGGATGGGTCGTGTTCGAGCAGAAACGGGAGAACGGCCGCCAGGTCAACCGGCTCAAAGTGGTGCGGGGTTCGCTGCGGCTCCAGGAAATCACCCTCGGCCTGCCGGTGGGCAAGTCGGCGGCCGTGGTGCAGGCCACGCTGGACGGCAAGCCGTTTGTGGCGGGCAACCGTGAAACACCCGGGCGCATCGCGCTCACCGTCCAGTCCGACACGGTGCTCCAAACCGGGGCGGTGCTGGAGGTGAAGACCACACTCGGCGATGCGGCGTCTCTGGCGTAAGTGCCGCACTCCCAAAGAACCGGCAATCAGTCCATGCCCGCTGCGCCCAGCCCGCGCAGGATGGCACGCATGCGGTCCAGCAGGAACAGTCCCTTCTCGGCGCCGCCGGTGCAGCCCGCCGGTGCGGGGCCCGAGGAGACGGTCAGGTTCACCGAGAAGCCCGGCGCGACCAGTGTTCCCGCCGCCGGGTCCTGGCGCACGATCTGGCCAGCGGGCACGGTGTCGCTGCTTTCCTCGTCCAGGGTGCCCAGCATCAATCCGGCCGCCGTGATGGACGCCCGCGCCGCCTCCGCGGACAGCAGGTTCAGGTCGGGGACCGGCACAGGCTTGGTGCCCTTGCTGACGACCAAATCCACCGCTGTCCCCGCAAGGGTGCCGGTACCCGGGGCCGGGTCCTGGTAGAGCACGTTTCCGGCGACGATGCTGGCGTGGTATATCTCTGTGACCGAACCCACCGCCAGCCCGGCCTCCCGGATCGCGGCCTCCGCCTCCGCGCGGGAAAGACCGGTCACGGCGGGCACGGTGGCGCGCGCGGCGCCGAGGCTGATGACCAGCGCCACGGAAGTTCCCGGCACGACCTGTGTGCCCGCGGCGGGCGTCTGGGAGATGACATCATCCTTGGGCACGGTGCCGCTGCTGCTCTTGGTGACAGGGCCCGCCACAAGCCCCGCCGCCGTGATGGCGGAATTTGCCTGGCTGCGGTTCATCCCCGCGAGATTGGGCACGGGCACGCTGACGGGACCGAGACTGATCACGAGGCTGACCGGCGACCCGGCGCGCATGGCCGTGCCCGGCGGCGGCGCCTGCGAGATGACGATGTTTGCGGCTGTCGAGGGGTGGTGCTGCTCCGTTACGGTGCCCACCACAAGTCCCGCGGCGTTAATGGCCGCCGTGGCCTGCGTCCTTGTACGGCCCGCCACGTCGGGCACCACGGGGAGCGTGGTGTGCGTCGATATGGCCCCGGAGCCCGCGGCGATTCCCGCGCCGTTGCGCGCCGTCACCGCAAACCCGTACTGCGTGTGTCCGGCAAGGCCGGTCACGGTGGTCGTGCCCCATCCGGGGGCCGTGCGCCAGATGGCGGCCGCGCCCAGCGCGCCGTCCGCCTTCACCCACTGGCCCGTGTTGGCGCACTGGACGGCGTACTGCGTGCCCGGCGCGTTGCCGTCACCCGGGGCGATGGCAAGGTCGAGCGTGCCCCCGCCTGGATTGTCCACGATGGGCGGCAGGGGCGTTGTCGCGAGCGTCCAGGCCGTGAGGGGGGGCGTCCTGGCGCTGTCCCCCGCGGCGTTGGCGGCCGCCACCTGAAAAGTGTGCTGCGTGTTGGGGAACAGTCCGCCCTGCGGCCACCGCGTCATGTAGGCGCCCAGCGTCGTCCGCAGCGTGGTTGGGGCCGCCGGGCCCGGGTCTGACCATATCTTAAAGCCTGTCTCGTCCTTGGAATTATCCGCCCATTTCCAGGTGATGGTGCTGATCCCGATGGCCACCGCGCTGGGATTGGACGGCGCGACCGGGGGGACCGCCTTTGCCTCCCCATTGGCACCAAAGGACACCCCAGGCATGGCCAAGGCCAATGTCAGCATCACCATGATATTGACGCCGCGGCAGAACCGCCCTGAACGCATGTGTTCATTCCTCCGAGGGACCCAACGGGCACCCAAATGCATTCTAAGCGCCCGGCGGATTTCTGTCAATATAAAACGCCCGGTTCTCCGCAAACGAGAACCGGGCGCAATACTGGAAGACAGGCTGCGGTCAGGCCCCTATGGCCTGTAACCGAAGGCCTCGGCGGGCACCTTCTGGTGTTTTATGCCGGGGCCGGACCAGGTCAGCGAAAGTTCCAAATCGCCGCCGGCCTGGAAGTAGCCAATGGAAACGGCATGCCAGCCCTTGCGCAGCGCGATGAACTGCGTTGCCGTTTCCGCCTTGTGCAGCCCGTCGTTGTCGATCAGCACCTTGCCGTCCAGAACCATCCTGCTGCCATCGTTGGACCGCAGCCCGAACGAGTACAACCCGTCGGCCGGGGCATGCACGAAGCCTTCAAAATGGAGCGCCCCGCCGTCTTTCTTCAGGAGCGGCTCCAGCGACACGCGCTCGGCCACGCCCTTCTTGTCCGCCGTCAGCGCGGTGAAGTTGGGCAGTTTGTCCAGCGTCTTCTCGTAGTACGCATATTTCAGCCCCGGCTTGATGCCGGCGCCGCCCTGTGCGTTCTGGACCGGGAAGGTGCCGCCGTCCGCCTTGAACGACATCATCACCAGGTCCTTGTACTTGGACATGGCGCCCTCGTTCTCGCGAATCTGCGTCACGTTGTTGCGCCCGGCCACCTCAAAGAAGCTGTTCACCAGCTTCGCGAACTCGGGCTTCATCCGCACCGTGAACTTCTTGTGGTCGAATTCATAGGCGTCCGAGGCGTGGGTGCGCAGGTGCTCGATTTGGGTGTAGTCGAGGCTGAGCCGCGCCGCGCGCACGCGCTCCAGCGTTTCCGGCTCGTCGGCCACGGCCTTTTCCGCCGCGTCAAACAGTTCGCCGCCGCGCGCGAGCATTTCGGGGGTGAACGCGCGGAAGTCCGGGCCGATCCAGATGCCCATGTTCGTCTTGGGGTCTTTCACGGCGTCGTGGATCAGGTCCAGGTAGAGGCGGATGGGCATGGCCGCTTTGCCGTAGACGCCTTCCAGGAACTCATTGATTGCGCGGTCCTCGTCATACTGCGGGTTCCACAGCAGTTTGGCGCCCAGATAGCCGCTCAGCCCGTTGAACTCGCCGTTCATCGTCGTGTACACGTCCTGTTCGAAGATGCCGCGCACGTTGTTCTTGATCATGTAGCGGATGTTGGGCCCGCGCACGCGCAGGTTCGGGAAGGGCGCGAGGTAGTGCGAGAACGAGGTGTTGTAGTTCCACACCCAGAGCCGGCGGCTCACCTGCGCCCACTGCTCCAGGTCGTCGCAGAAGGTCTTGTTGTCCTTCGTGGCGCGCTCCTCGAAGGGGTGCGAGAAGTCGCACTCGATGCTGCACAGGCGGATGATGACATTGGGTTCGGGCACCATGGTCTTCGGAGGCTTGCGCGTGTACTGGTAGGCCAGCGTGTCAATCAGCTTGTCCGGGAACTCGTCCCTCACCGCGCGGGCGACGCTGTTGACGAGGTAGAGCATGGGGCCCATCTCGCTGCCCTCGGCCGCGGACAGGGCGGCGCACTTGTCGCAGGTGCAGTAGTTGGCCCAGTCGTTCTGCGAAACGGAGAACACAGTCGCCTCCGGATGCTCCCGCATCCGCTTGCGCACCTCCTCGATTACCAGCCGCACCACGTCATCGTTGGTGCAGCAGAGCTGGGTGCGGTCCTTCACGCGCTTGCCATCGACCAGGGCGAAGTATTCGGGGTGGGTGTCGAAATGCGTGGCCGGCGGCACCAGCTGGTCAAAGGTGTGGACGAACCCGAAGTAGTTCACCTTGCCGCCGTGTTTCGGCTCCAGCCGGCCCGTGCTGCTGTTCATGCGGTTGCGCGCGCACCAGTCCCCGTCGAAGCAGTCCATGACAAACGGTTCGCGGTACTCCAGCGCCGGGATGCGCAGTTCGTCAAGATACTCCACGGTCAGTGTGGCCGCCTTGGGGATGGTGCTGACGGCGGGGGTGAACCAGCGGCAGCCGAGGTGGTCCTCCAGCAGTCCGTACACGCCGTAGAGCGTGCCGCGGGGCTCGCCGCCGGCGATCACCAGGTGTTTGCCCTTGGTGAGCAGCACATAACCCTCCGCGCCCAGCCGCTGAAAATCTACGGAGAGGTTGAGGTCGTACATGCGGTCGTTGCCGCCGACAATGATTTCCGCCGACCGCACCGGTTCCGCGTCGGTGATCAGGTCAAAGGAGGCCCCCGTGATTTCCTTCAAGAAGCGCTGCAGTTCCTCCGCCGCGTAGCGGGTGCTGGGCGGGGCGTTTGCGCCGACCACAATGGCCGCCTTCGCCTCGCCGTTTTCCGCCAGAATCAGCCCCGCCTTGGGCGCGACGGCTTTTTTATCCGCAACCGGGGTGGTGGCGCAACCGGCTGCCAGCACCAGACCGGCCAGAAGGACCGTCACTGCGAGGCCAAGGCCCGCGCACCGCATCATATTTCCGCGCATCGCGTGTTCTCCCTATGTGTTTGTTGCGGCAAGGTCGCGGTTCATGCGCCGTCC
Source organism: Candidatus Hydrogenedentota bacterium (assembly GCA_903902895.1). GTDB lineage: Bacteria > Hydrogenedentota > Hydrogenedentia > Hydrogenedentales > CAITNO01 > CAITNO01. The sequence goes on from CAIUWO010000225.1 coordinate 17,403, forward strand.
GCACCGATTACTCTATCATGAAGTGCCGCCCATGCCAAGCCGATGCACTTGGCGAATCCGCAGTTGCAGGACAGGCGCCATCGCCTGTCGAGCCTGGGGATGACAGCCGGGGGCGGCTGTCCCATATTTTGTGGCGCTACAGTTGAACCGGTCCCGCGCCCGGGCTTGTGCGGGCCACGAAGATCGGCGCATCGCCGGGCCGCCCCAGGAACTCCTCGTAATAGCGCCTGCCCACAGTCTCGATGAAGCGTTCAACGCGGTTGACCGGCACGAGGTTGACCGTGGCGCCGCCGAATCCCGCGCCGGTGAGCCGTGCGCCGAGGGCGCCCGCCTCCAGCGCGATGTCGGTGAGCCGGTCCAGTTCGGGCGTGCTGATGCCGAGATTGTCGCGGCAACTCGCGTGCGATTCGTTCATGAGCCGGCCCAGCGCGGCGGAGTCCCCGGCTGCCAGCGCGTCGCGCGCGGTTTCCACGCGGCGGTATTCCGCCGCCTGATGCCTCAGCCGGGACAGGATGTCGTAGCCGCCGTTTGTCTGGGGGACGTCCTGCAGCCAGCGCTCCATTACTTTCGCGGGTTTCTGCCGGAGCCGTTCCGCAATCCGTGCCAGCGGCACGGTCCCCTCGGGCACGGCGCGCGTGAACAGCGCCTCCGCCTCGCGCGTGGTCAGGCAGAGCGGCCCGTACCACAGGTCGCCCAGCCGCGCGACCTCCACCTCCTCGCCGAACTCCTCCGTGAGCTGCGCGCGTACGAGCGCGCAGCCGAGGTGGCACAGGCGCGGGTTCATGTTGTACAGGGCGCGCGCCGCGCCGCTTTTCTCCGCCTTGACCGTCGAGTCGCACACCACCACCTCGCAGTCGTCCGGCAGCGGTGCCGACTCGACGCGCAGCGGGAAGAAATCGATCTTGCAGGCGCGGCCCGGTGCGCC
>CAIUWO010000226.1 GCA_903902895.1 Candidatus Hydrogenedentota bacterium
CTACCGGTACCAGGCCTACTACCGCTCGCTCAGCCGCCGCGAAACCGAGGAAACCCCGCTGCGCGGGGCGGCCACTGGCGGCTTCTACATGCGCGAAACCATCGACAATTTCCTGTGGCCCAAGTGGCACGGCCTCAAGTCCCCCCCGCTCGTGCCCCACGGCGGCAAGGCCGCCTACATGGCCAAGGCCACCGACACGGAGAAGAAGGAACTGGAGCAGTACGCCAGCGCTCCGGTGGCGAGAGAGAGGCGCGAGTGAAACAGACCGCGGTCGTGAACCGCGTTGACTTGAGGCGCAGGCCCGCCTCTACCATCCAAATCAAGCGGACCCCAGGACTGGTGATGGCGGACCCCACGGCTTCGGCTTCGTTGTGCGAACGCGCCGAAGGCGCACAACAAGACAGCCCGGGGCAACGCCCCGGGAACCCGGGCACCCCAAGAAGCGAAGCCCTGAAAGGGCGGAACCGTCTTGCGGCCGCGCTGTTGGTCACCGTCATCATCTTCGTTGCAGTGTCTCTTTGTGTTCCGGGTTTTAGTGCCGCCGCTTGTCTGGAGCCCGGCAAGACGGTGGGGGTTCGGTCTTTTCAGCCGGTGGATCCGATCAGCCGCGCCCAGCGCCCTGCGGGCATACGCGCAGTGGTCTTCAGCACAATCGACATGCCCCAATCCGTCACGGTGGAGCTCGAACTGCCCGATGGCGTGCGCTGCACGGGCGGTTCGCAAACCCGAACGCTTGAGATTGAAGGGGTGGACGAGCAGGAAGTGCTGTGGCAGGTCGAGGCCGATGCGGCCATGACATGCCCGCTGCGCGTCAATGCACGTGTCGGTCAGGACCTTGCCTGCGGCACGTCGTTTGAAATGAATTTCCTGCCGCCAGTGGAGACGAAGAAGCTTCCCTACATCCCCGAACCGGAACCGGTGAAGACCGACGTGCTTATCGGCGCGCACCACTGCCCGCTGTGGGAGGCCGACAAGCCCTTCATGTGGTCGCAGTTGCTCAAGCACCCCGAACGCACCCCGGCGCTGGGCTTCTATGCGCAGGAGAACCCAGAAATCTCCGACTGGGAGACAAAATGGGCCGTCGAGCACGGCGTGTCCTACTTCATTTACTGCTGGTACCGCGCCAGCCAGGGCGGTCCGGTGAAGACCCATTTCAGCAGCGCCATTCACGACGCGCTCTTCAAGTCCAAGTTCCAGGACAAGATGAAGTTCACCATCATGTGGGAGAACCAGGTCCGCGGGGTGGCCGGCGTGGCCGACGAAAAGGACTTGATGGAGAACCTGCTCCCGTTCTGGATCGACAATTACTTCAAGAATCCATGCTACGTGAAGATCGACAACAAGCCGCTGCTGTACATCTACCGCCCCGAGTTCTTGATCGACGATCTGGGCGGTGAGGACAAGGTGGTTCAAGCCTTCGGCAAGATGCGGCAGGCCTGCAGGGATGCGGGCTTTGACGGACTCTACCTGCTTGGCGAATACCGCGGCCTCGACCCGAAACAACTGGAGCTGATGAAGCGCATCGGCCTTGACTACACCTTCGCCTACTGCTGGTATGTGCCCGACAACCCCACGCCGCAGAAGGCGATTGACACGCAGATTGGCTACATCACCAAGACGCAGGAACTGGCGATTCTGCCGCAGGTCGTCACCGTGTCGCAGGCCTGGAGCGGCTGGAACGACGAGGGCACCATCTGGAAGATTCCGCCCGCCGAGTTCAAAACACTGCTCCAGCGCGCCAAGGACATCATCGCCACCTTCCCCGCCAATGAACTGGGCAGCAAGACGATGATCCTGGACAACTGGAACGAGTGGGGCGAAGGCCACTACATCGCGCCGTACCGCGAATACGGCTTTGGTTATCTTGACGCCGTCCGCGAGGTTTTCTCCAACGCACCCGAAGAACACACCGATCTCATCCCGGAAGACATCGGCATGGGCCCCTACGACACCGCCTACCGCGACTTCACGGAACGCGAGGAGGCAATGAGAAAATCCGTTTCCAGGAAGGTCGTCAAGGATGGCGTTCGCGAGACGGGAATGGTCGCATGGTGGGCCTTCGACGAGGACAAGGACGCGCCCGTGGCGATGGACTACGCCGGCCACCGCCTCGGCGGGATGCTGCGCAAGGCCACCCGCGCGCCCGGCATTGACGGCAACGCGCTCGTCTGCGACGGCGGCTGCGTCGAGGTGCCGCGCAACAGCCTGCTTTCGGTCACCCAGGGGGTGAGCGTTTCCTGCTGGGTCAAAACGGACACCGCCGGGCAGGGCAACGCGTGGATACTCAATCGCGTCTTCCAGGGCGGCACCGCCACGGGCTACCGGCTAGGCGTGCTCGACGGCAAGCCCTGCTTCGAAGTGCCCCAGACCGACTGGAGCCACCACCTCAAGGCCAACATCGACCTGCCCACCGGCCGCTGGGTGCATCTGGCCGGCACCTTCGCCGGCAGGACGATTCGCATCTACATCGACGGCGTGGAACAGGGAACGCTGGACCGCCCCGGCCCGGTGAATACCAACGACTTTCACCTGTGCCTGGGCAACTACGAGATCGACCATGCGTCGCATTTTGACGGGCTGGTCGATGAACTGAAGCTCTACGATCGTGCGCTGACCGTCGAGGAGGTGCGGGCGCAATACAAGGCACTGGCGGAAAAAGCGGGATGAGGGTAGAATAGGTTTGCAGTCGCGTGATCGTCATTGCGTGATCGTCATTGCGTGATCGTCATTGCGTGATCGTCATTGCGTGATCGTCGTTGCGTGATCGTCGTTGCGTGATCGTCATTGCGAGGAGGGCTTCAGCCCGACGAAGCAATCTCTTGAAACGATGGCCGGGCACCCGGGAAGCGGCGGGCACGAGATTACTTCGCTACGCTCGCAATGACAGTGTAAATGTTGGCCTTGCGACACATTGGCCAGACTACCGGAAACAGCATGGAGCGCAAACGCAGAGACTACCCATGGCGGCGAAACCACCGGCGGCTGCTGCTCGTCGTGTTCTGTTTCTTCGGCACGGTGGCGCTTGCCCTGGCGGCGCTGGACTGGCGCGGGGAATCCAGTCTTCAAACGCAGGTCGCGGCGATCCGCGCCAAGGGCGAGCCGGTCACGCCGCAGGAATTCCGGCAGCAGCACCCGGACCCGCCGCTGGAAAAGAACGCCGCCGAGACCTACGTCAAGTCGTTCAACAGCGCCAAAGACATCCTTACCACGGACGACTTCCGAAAACGGGCGGGAAGCATTGGCAGCGCGGACACAAAGGAACTGCTCAAGGAGGAGTTTCGCCAGTGGGCGAAAGGGCAGCTTGCCGCCAACGCGGACGCGCTCCTCCTGCTGCACGAGGCCGCGGACAAGCCCTCGACACAGTTCAGCATGGACCTGGAGAAGGGCTGGCAGGCAGAAATCCCGAACCTGATGAAGGTCCGCAATTCCGTGACGCTGCTGCAGTTGGAGGCGCTGCTGGCCGCGCAGGACGGCGACACCGAACGCGCTGTGGAGGCATTTCGGGCCGGGCTGGCCGTGAGCAACGCGCTGCGCGGGGGGCCCTGCCTGATTCTCCAGATGATTCGCATCGCCTGCTATGGTATCACCTGCGCGGGGTTGCGCCCGATGCTGGAAATCACGCGGTTCTCCGACGACCAGCTGGCCCGGATGCAGGGCATGCTGGGCGCGGCCGACGACCCGGACGCGCTCACCCGCGCGCTGATTGGCGAGCGGGTGATGACGCTGGTGGCCTTCGACCATCCGGACCAACTGGTGGCCGGCCTGAACACGGCCGATGAGTGGCTGCCCGGCGGAAAGGCGGTGGCCGCCGGCCTGCTGCGCATGGCCGGCACGGCCAGCGGCACGCGCGAAAGGTACCTGGCCGTCATGGCCGGGGCGATAGACGCGAGCCGCAGGCCGCCCCATGAGGCGCTGCCCCTGCTTCAGCAGGCGGCGGGGGCGGTGGACCGGGACCGCGCCTGGATACCACCGCTGTCCCTGAGCCGGATGATGCCCAACTTCTACCGGTCGGAGGTCCAACTCGCCCGTTCCCTGGCCATGACGCGCTGTGCCGTCACGGCGCTGGCCGTGGAACGCTACCGGCTGGCAAACAGCCGCCTGCCGGAAGCCGCGGAGGCGCTGGCACCGGCGTTCATGCCCGCAGTGCCGGCGGACCCCTTCAATGGCCAAACCCTGCGCTACAAACCCGTGGAAGACGGTTGTCTTGTCTACAGCGTGGGAGAGGATCAGACCGACAACGGGGGGGAATTGGCACCGCGAAACGGCAACGATGTTGTGTTTCGTGTGGTGCACGGCCAATGAAAACCTCAACGCTGCATTTAACCTTGAAAGCCGTGTGCTTTCACGTCATTGCGAGCGAAGCGAAGCAATCTCTTGTTCGCCAAGACCCTGCACCCGGGCGGTTGTTACAAGAGATTGCTTCGTCGGGCTTCGCCCTCCTCGCAATGACGGGCTGCCTGGTGTGGGCCAGGGCCTTGTGTTTGATGGGGCTTGGATGCCCCTTCCTTCTTTGCCTCACACTGCTCCTGGCGGTTCCATCCTTGGCATGCTATGCCGAAGGCCTCCCCAAGGCCGACGGTTACCGCGGCATCTGGTACGCCAACCAGCCCACAAAGGACGAGTACGCCTACAAGTACAGCGGCGGCCTGGGCACCTACTGCATGAAGCACATCCCCATGGCCCTCTACGCGCCCAAGGCAAACAGGACCTTCTTCGTCTATGGCGGTGTCGCGCCGGGCGGCAAGTCACTGTTGGAGATGGTGGGCTGCTACGACCACGCCACAAACCTTCTTTCGCGCCCCACGATGCTGATGGACAAGAAAACCGAAGACGCCCACGACAACCCCGTCATCTCCATGGATGACGCAGGATACCTGTGGGTTTTTTGCAGTTCCCACGGCACGGCGCGACCGTCCTTTCTCTTCAAGAGCAGGAAACCGCACGACATTGACGACTTTGAACAGGTCTGGGAGACCAACTTTTCTTATCCCCAGCCGTGGCATATTGAGGGAAAGGGCTTTCTCTTTCTGCACACGCGCTACGCCAAGGGCCGGGGCCTCTTCTCCTCGACCAGTCCCGACGGCGTTCACTGGTCCGAACCGGTCAGCTACGCGCACATCGAAGAGGGCCACTACCAGGTCTCCTGGCCCTTCGGCGACAGGGTGGGCACGGCGTTTGACCATCATCCCAAGGACAAGGGGCTGAACTTCCGCACCAACCTGTATTACATGCAGACCGCCGATATGGGCGCGACCTGGAAGAACGCCAAAGGTGACCCGGTGCAGACGCCCGTGACCAGTTCAACCAGCAACGCGCTGGTGCACGACTACGCGTCTGAAGAACTGCTTGTGTACGTGAAAGACCTGAATTACACGCCCTCCGGCAGGCCCGCCATATTGTTTGTCACCGGCAAAGGATGGCAGCCGGGGCCGGCAAACGGCCCGCACACATGGCGTGTGGCCCGCTGGACCGGAACGGACTGGGCCGTCGCCGAGGTCGCCGTTTCGGACAACAACTATGATTCGGGCAGCCTGTATGTGGAGGGGGAAAAACCGTGGCGCATCATTGGGCCGACCGAAACTGGCCCCCAGCCCTTCAATCCCGGCGGAGAGGTTTCGGAGTGGGTGAGCGACGATGGCGGCGCCACCTGGTCGAGGTCGCGGCAGGTGACGCGCAACAGCCGGTATAACCACACCCACGTGCGTCGTCCCCTCAACGCCCATCCCGATTTCTACGCCTATTGGGCCGATGGGGACACGCGGCAGCCCTCCGAATCACAGTTGTACTTCTGCAGCCAATCGGGGGAAAGGCTGTTCAGGATGCCCGCGCAGATGAACGGAGACTGGGCGTCACCCGAACCCTGCACGCAGTAATAGCGGTGGCCGAGAACGGCGAAACGTGTTTTCAAAGTTGAAGAGGCTTCCAGCCTCTTTCTTCTTTCCCTGCTCCCGGACCCTTGCGCGCGTACGCGCAAGCAACGCGGCTGGAAGCCGCGTCTACTTTTCCGCAGTACCCACCGATGAGCGGTGTCCTTGGACAGGGGTAAATATGCGAGTCACGGCCTGCTGCAGTTCGTTGGCGAGCTGTACCGGGTTGGTCCCACGAATGGGGTCGCGGCCAAAGCGGACGATGACCTCGAAATGGGGCAGGGCAAGCGCC
>CAIUWO010000227.1 GCA_903902895.1 Candidatus Hydrogenedentota bacterium
AAACACCCCGCCCGCCTCCAGCGCGCGCGCCAAACCCACCGTCTCCTCCGATTCGGCCGGCTCGTTGAAAATCTCCTCCGACACCGGTATCTTCCGCGAGGTGACCCACTCCAGCAGTTCCATGCGGTTCACACGGTACTGATCATGGACACGGTAGGCGGGAATGGCTCCCGCCTTTATCCATCGATATACGGTCTTATCGGAAACCCCCAGCAGGGTGGCGACTTCTCGGATCTTGAGTTGCATAAGTCTCTCGGTTGTCTCAAATTTCTCAGGATGCGCCCTTCCAAGACGAGGCTACGCCCTTTTTCTGCGAAATTCAAGTTTTTTAGGGGCTGTTCGCACCTAATAGCCCCAATAAGCGGCCTGATTTGGGTTAGACACGGCGTTTGGGGCGTGTCGGTGATTCCCGACGCCGCATGTCGGGACCATCTCATTCCGCGATGCGGCAAGCATCACCCGTGACAATCCACGCGCCACTTGAAAGGAAAGCGTGGTCCGGGGGCAATGGTCTGTCCCGATGGTACAGGAGCGATGCAGGGCAATCACGTTTGGCAACGGCGGTCCACGCTCAGCCGTCCAATCTGGAATGAATGGTCTTTACTCCCGCTCCACCCAGACCCGTTCTGCGCCACTACGCTTTTCCCCTGTCAACGCTATCCACGTTTCCAGTCGGCCGTCGCCGGCGGGCAGTTCTGTTTCGGGAAAGGTGCACCGGTTTGTGTCTTTGTCCACAGACTGTTGGAGTTCCACACCGTTCAGCCTGAACACGGCCTCGCTGCCAGTGACTTTCCTGGAAAACTGGACGGTGACGCGGTAGCGGCCCGCCTCGGCCACGTTAACCTCCCAGTAACCCGCGTCCCCATCGCCCCAGCCGCCGGGGCCGCGCCAGTCCTGCCGCGTCAGCACGGAGGGATTCTCGTGCGGCGTGCCCAGCACGATCCGGGGCGGGTCGTAGCCGCGGGTGCTGCTGACGTCCTTGAACCACGCCTCGTATTCGGCGCGCAGCCGCTGGACGATATCGGGATGGTCGGCGGCGATGTCCTTGCTCTCGGCCGGGTCGGCCTCCAGATCATAGAGTTCCCTGCCGCTCACTAGCTTGTACCGCTGCGTTATGGCGGCACAATCGCGGAAAGCCTCGGGCGCGTCGCCCCGGTGCCACTGGATGAACAGCGTCCGGTCGGGCCATTCGGGGTGCTCGCCTTTCAACAACGGCCACAGGCTGCGCCCGTCGAGCTTCACGTCAGCGGGCGCCGTAAGACTGCAGGCCTCCATGAGGGTCGGCAGGAGATCGATGTGCGCCGCGAGCGTGGGGATTTCGCTGTCTGGCGCTATCCGGCCGGGCCAGCGCATGAAACAGGGCACGCGGATGCCACCCTCGTAGACGGTGCCCTTTTGCCCGCGCATGCCCGCGTTGAATCGGGGCGTCTTGCCGCACGCCGGGCCGTTGTCGGTCATGAACACCACGATGGTGTTGTCGGCGATCTTGAGGCGGTCCAGCGTGTCCAGCAACCGGCCCACATTCTCGTCAATGTTGGCAATCATGCCGTAAATGCGCGCCGTTCGTTCGTCCATCCCCTGGTCCGCGTAGGGCTTCCAGTACCGTTCCTCCACCTGGGCCGGATCATGCGGCGCGTTGGTGGCAAGGTAGGTGAAGAAAGGCTGCGCCGCGTTGGCCTCAATGAACGCGATGGCCGCGTCGGTGAACACGTCGGTGCAGTAGCCCTTGGACTTGAACTCCTTCCCGTTCTTCACCAGCACCGTCTCAAAGTAACTGGTGTTGTCCGGCTCCGACGGTTGGCACAGGCCGCCGCCCTTGTGCACCAGCGATTCCTGGAACCCTTTGTCCATGGCGCGCATCGGGTAATTGTCACCCAGATGCCACTTGCCGAAGATGCCCGTGCGGTAGCCGCGCGCCGACAGCATCTCGGCCACCGTCAGCTCGGCGGGGTCCATCATGGCGCGGCCCTGGTAGGTGTCAATGGCGCGGGTGCGATAGTTGTAGCGCCCGGTCATCAGGCAGGCCCGCGTGGGCGTGCAAACGGGGCTCACATGAAACCGCGCGAAGCGCGCGCCGTCGCGGCAGAGGGAATCGATGCGGGGCGTCCTGAGCACCGGGTTGCCCGTGCAGCCCAGGTCGCCGTAGCCCTGATCGTCGGTCAGGATGAACACGACATTGGGCGGCCGTTCCGCGGCGGAGGCCCGGTCGGACCATGCGAACATGGAGGCGGCCGTCGCGGTGCCGGCCTGTTTCAGAAAGGTCCTGCGGCTATGGGTGTTCAAGGCGGTCTCCCTGGGGTTGGAGGACGGCGTCTATGATGCCGGGGTTTGCCTGTGTATACAAGTCTGCCTGAAGAAAAGTATCCGCGTGAAGCAAAACCGTTTGGACGCGCCGTTTTCAGTCCCCCCTTGAGGGGGGGCAGCCACGCAGTGGCGGGGGATGTATCTTCCGTCCCGCGGTTCCATACACCCCCCGGTCGGCTCTCGCCGACCACCCCCCTCAAGGGGGGACTTAAGACGGCCAACCGCAAGGCGACGCCCCTCGAGGGGGGATCCAAGACAGCCTTCCTCGCGGCTGCTTCAATCCCCCTTCGAAGGGGGCGGCCCCGCCGCAGGCGGGGCGGGGGATGTAGGCGTGTCACGCAAGACTCAGAACAACACCCCCCGGTCGGCTCTCGCCGACCACACCCCCCTCAAGGGGGGATCCAAGACGGCCAACCGCGCGGCGACGCCCCTCGAGGGGGAACTTAAGACGACTCCACCTGCGCATGGTTTGCCGCACATGATTCGCATTCATCCTTGCCGCTCGCCTATTATTTTCACGGTTATTGTCACCCAACCCTTTCGGATGCCCATCATGAAAGACCTGAACCTTTCCATGTTCCGCGCCTATGACATCCGCACGGATGCGGCGCCGCTGACCGATGAACTGGCGGCGCGCCTGGCGCGGGCCGAGGCCGTGTACTTCCGCGACACGCTGGGCGCCCCCGGGGT
>CAIUWO010000228.1 GCA_903902895.1 Candidatus Hydrogenedentota bacterium
CCGCGCTTACGGCCGGAACGGTTTTAACGCCAGGCTGGATATCTGCCGGTAGTGTTTCAGGTTGGCCGTGCACAAGGTCTCCTGCCGTTCGGCGGCGGTCGCCGCGATCAGCGCATCCATTGGCGCCATGTCCACTTTCAGCGCGTACTGCTCCATGTACAGGCGGGCCCGCTGGCCGATTTCCGCGGAGAGCGGAATCGTCTCAAAATCGAGAAGGAAGCGCTGCAGTATCGTCATTTCCTTCTTGTCCCGGGCGCCCTGCAGCAGTTCCATGGCGGAAACGACCGACAGCGCCCTGTTTCCGTCCTGCTCGACGACCGCGGCCGCTTTTTCGTTTCCGCGCAAGGTCCAGATGAGCACATCCGTGTCAAAGATCACCGAAGCGCCCGTTCCTTTGCCCGCGCACATATTCCACCGGATCGTCCAGGTCCCTGCGGTCCTTCCACATGCCGAAAGCCGGGCTGGAAGCAAGGGACAGGGTGCCCTTCGCCGTCTGCTTCGGAACGATGCTGGCAATCTCGCGCCCGCGCCTGGAAAGTGTCACGATTTCGTTGCGGCCAATGGCCTCAAGAATCTTGCCGGGGTTTCGGCGCATGTCGAGAAAGGTTGCTTTCATGACGGTCATCTCCACAGTAGTGCACACTTATAGTATGCACTTCCAGGAGTGAATTCGTCAAGTGGTCCAGGCGCGCTCCGCGTTGCCGCGCAAAGAATCAGGCGGGGATCGCCGTAACCGGCAACCCCCGCCTGAGTTGTTTTTTTCAGAAGGAATGGTGCGCTTCGTTCCGCTTCGCGGAACTGCGGGCACCCTGCCAATTCCGGCTATATCAACGCCAGGTCCTTGAGAATGGCGTCAATCTGGGGCTGGAGGGACTCGGTCATCGGCACAAGCGGCAGCCGCAGCACGTTCTGGATGATGCCCATGCTGGCGAGCGCGGCCTTGACCGGCATCGGGTTGGTTTCGATGAACAGGCCCTTGAACAGCGCGGCGAGCTTGTAGTGCATCTTGCGCGCGCCGGCGTAGTCGCCGGCGTTGGCCATGCGGCACAGCGCGGCGGTCTCGGCCGGGGCCACGTTGGCCGCCACGGACACGACGCCGGTCGCGCCCACAACCATCATGGGCAAAGTGAGGCTGTCATCGCCGGAGAGCACGGTGATGTCGCACAGGCTGATGATTTGCGTCACCTGGTCCACGCTCCCGCAGGCCTCCTTGATCGCCACAATGTTCGGCGTCTTGCTGAGCGTGGCAATGGTGGACGGCTCCATCTTGGTGCAGGTGCGGCCCGGCACGTTGTACAGCATGATGGGGATGTCAACGGCGTTGGCCACCGCGCTGTAATGGGCGATCTGGCCGGCCGCGGTCGGCTTGTTGTAGTAGGGCGTGATCAGCAGCGCGCCGTCGGCGCCGGCCTCTTTGGCATACCGGGTAAGCCCGATGGCCTCGGCGGTGTTGTTCGAGCCGGTGCCTGCGAGCACGGGCACGCGCCCGGCCACGCGCTCGATGACGAAGCGGATGCACTGCTTCTGCTCTTCGTGGGACAGCGTGGCCGCCTCGCCGGTGCAGCCGCAGGGCAGCAGGCCGTCGGTGCCCTTTTCCAACTGGTAGTCGACGAGCCGGCCGTAGGCCTCGAAGTCGACTTCCATGGAGGGCTTGAACGGTGTCACCAGTGCGACATAGGAACCTTTGAACAACATTGCCTGGACTCCTGAAGGTTGATAAACGAAAGGGTTCACCGGGTGTGACCCCATTTTATACCATGCGCAGCGCGTTTTGTTCCCCGTCAGTCGAAGGGAACGTCGTCCTCATGGTAGCCGCCGCCCTCAAGGTCGGTGGGCCCGAAGTCGGCGCCGGGCGGCGGACCGCCGGGCGCGCCGTGGTCGTCGATGGACATGAACCGCTGCATGTTTTTCCGGAACAGCAGCTCCACACTGCCCGTGGGGCCGTTTCGCTGCTTGGCGATATTGAGAATGATGATGTCTTTCTTCTCTTCGCGGTCCTTGGACGGCGGCCGCGAGAGCATCATGACCACGTCGGCGTCCTGCTCGATCGAGCCCGATTCGCGCAGGTGCGACAGCTGGGGCGAGCCCGTGTCGTTCTTTTCGGCCTCGCGGCTGAGCTGCGACAGGGCCATGACGGGCACGTGCAGTTCGCGGGCGAGCCCCTTGATAGCGCGGGAAATCTCGGCGATTTCAGTCTGGCGGTTCTCAGACTTTCCCGAGATGTGCATGAGCTGCATGTAGTCGATGATGACCAGCCCGAGGTCGGGGTGCTGCGCGGCGTGCCGCCGCGCGCGGGACCGCATTTCGAGCGGGGTCAGCCCCACGGACTCGTCCATGTAGATGCTCGCGTTCATGAGCAGGCCCGCGGCGCGCTGCGCCTTGGGCACCTCCGCCTCGGCCAGATAGCCGTCGCGCACGCGGTTCATGTCCACCTGCCCCACCAGGCAGAGCAGTCGGTACATGAACTGCTCCTTGGACATTTCAAGGGTGAACAGGAGCACGCCCTTCTTCTGCTCGATCGCCACATGGGCGGCGATGTTGAGCGAGAAGGCCGTCTTGCCCACCGACGGGCGGGCGGCCAGCACAATCATGTCCGACGGCTGGAGCCCGGAGAGCATTTTGTCGAGCGCGTGGAATCCGGTGGGCAGCCCCGTGATGGAGTCCTTGTTCCGGATGCGCGCCTCAAGCTGCTTCATGCTCTCCGTGACAAGATCGGCGGCGGAATAAATCGGGTTGGTGTGGCGGAATTCGCTGAGCTGGAAAACCTGCTTCTCGGCGTCCTCGAGCAGCTCTTCGACATCGGCGCCGCCATCGTACGCCTGCGCCGTGATCACCGCGCAGGTGGCGATGAGCCTCCGCGTCAGCGCGGCGCTGAGGACGATCTTGGCGTAGTGCTCGATGTTGGCCGAGGTGGGGGCGGCGCCGGTAAGGTCTGCCACGGCGGTCACGCCGCCGGCCCCCTCAAGCTGGCCGCACCGGGTCAGCTCTTCGGTGACGGTGACCAGGTCCGCGGGCGTGCTGCGCCGGAACAGCGTCACGGCGGCGTTGTAGATGTGCTGGTGCGCCGGGATGTAGAAGGTGTCGGTGTCGCTCTCCCCCAAAATCTCGACCGCCTGGCCGACGGCCTGGGGATTGATCAGGATGGCGCCCAGCACGGACCGCTCCGCCTCAATATTGTGGGGCGGTTCGCGGTCAAACAGCCGCGCCGGCGCGGCCGAAGCCGCGCCGTCGAAACCTTTCTTGCGGGTGGGGGTGGCCATGGCCGCCTCTAGCCGGCCATCGTCCTCGGGTTCCGGTCGTCCTCGTCGTCTTCGTCCACGAAGTCCATTTCGGGATCGACAACGGTGGTGACCTCGACCTCCAGGCCGGTGACCCAGACCTTGATCTCCGCCTCAATGCCCGCGGCAAAGCGGACCGGCACCGAGAAGATGCCCAGCGTCTTGATCTGCTCCTCGAGGTGGATGGCCTTGCGGCTCAGCGTGTAGCCGGCCTCGGCGAGCTTCTCGGCGATCATCTGCGTGGTCACCGAGCCGAAGAGCTTGTCGCCCTCGCCCGCGCGCATCTGGAATTCGACCGTGATGCCGCTCATCTTGGCGGCCACCGCGGTCAGCTCCGCGCGCTTGAGGTCCTCGCGCTTCTTGATGATGCGCAGCTCATGCTCGATCTGCTTGGCCGACGCGGTGTCCACCAGAACCGCGAGCTTGCGCGGGATCAGGTAGTTGCGCGCGTAGCCGTCGGCCACGCTCACACGGCTGCCGATCGTGCCGAGGTTTTCAACGTCGTCGCAAAGGATGACATTCATGGGTCACGACTCCCTTGTATTCGTGCGATCAAATCCGGCCGGGGCCGGCGTCGCGTTGTCACAAAACTTTCCAATAAAGACGCATTCACGCGTCGTCCCGGGGGCATTCATGCCTCCGGGTCCTGCGGTCCTTCCCGGTTGCGGTCGCGCCAGGCCGCGGCAAGCCGCTGGGCGCCCATGCGCTGGTCGAACCAGGTGTCGAACAGGCCGATGACGGCCAGCCCGTTGTGCAGGGCCAGGACCATCATCACGCCCAAAAGGCCCCAGGCGGCGGCCGGCCGAAAACCGAACGCCTCCATCGCGCACAGCGCGATGCCGACACCGTTCATCCAGTAGACCGCGGCAAGGGCCACGCCCGTGTTCCACGACACGAAGCGCAGCACGTCGCTGGGCCACTGGTAGTCCGCCAGACCGGTCAGCGCGGCGGCAATGGCCAGCCACACCAGCGCGTCGGGCGGTCGCATCATCTTAAACTTTCCAACCGGCGGCGGGCTGTCCGCCGCTTCCGCGCCGTTCCGGAGCCACCGGTACGCCGCCCCTGTCTGCAGCGTCGCCACCACAAACATGCCCGTGAACAGCATGCCGAACACAAGGAACGGCAACTGCACATCCACCCACCGCATCAGATCGGCGTAGGGGACGGAATCACCCGCCCCCTGCTCCATCTGCGCGATGAAGTGGTTGCTTGATATGGTCCACGCCTTGCGCGTCTCATCCCAGAGCAGCGCGGTCTCGAGGACCACCAGACCGAACAGGGCCGCCGTCATCAGCGTCACGCACTGCCCGAAAGACCGGCCCCGGCGAATCATCTCGCCCAGCGGCGCGCCCAGTCCGGCCACGGCCAGCGCCGCAACCGAAAAGGCCAGCCCGCCCTCGACCGACATCACGAGCGCCTGGCCGACGAGCACCGAAAGCGCGCCGCACAGGGCCGCGCCTGCGGCGGCCCCGGACCGGCCGCGGGCCCAGAGGACCGCGACCGGAACGGGGAAAACCGCCAAGGCCAGAGGCGCATACGCCGTCCCCGAGAGGACGGCGCCCGCCAGGAAAAGGCCTATCCAGAACACGTGACGCGGCCTCCGCGCGCGGGCGCGGATCAGTCCGCGCAGAACGGCAGCAGCGCGACCTCGCGGGCCAGTTTAATGGCCTGCGTGAGCATGCGCTGATGCTTTGCGGTTGCGCCGGTGATGCGGCGCGGGATGATTTTCCCGCGCTCGGTCACATAATGCTTGAGCAGATTGGTGTCTTTGTAGTCGATGTACACGACCCGGTCCACCGTCAACCGGCAGACCTTGGCCCTGGACACCTTCTTCTTTTTCTTCCGCTTCATCTTCTTGTCGCGAATTTTTGTCTTCGCTTTCGCGGATATTTTAGCCATGGTCCTTGAAGTTCCTTGTGTTTCCGGGATCAGAACGGAATGTCGTCTTCGGGCACCGGCTCATCCATGGGCGGGTGGGGCGTCGGCTCGTTCTCGGCCCGCGCGGGGCGCGGGGCGGAGCCGCCGGCAGAACCGCCGCCGGGACGGTCGTCGTCCCACTCGAGCTGCGTCACGCGGTGCGCGTTCAGCTCGAGCCGCGACCGCTTCTGGCCGGTCTGCTTGTCTTCCCACTCACTGGTCTGCAACCGGGCTTCCACCAGCACGGCCTTGCCCTTGCGCGTGTACTTGCCGACAAACTCGGCGTGGGGACCCCAAACGGTCACGTCCACAAACGTCGTCGTTTCCTGACGCTCGCCGTTCTTGTCCTTGTAAAAGCGCGAATTGGCCAAGCCAAGCTTGCAGTAGGCCTGCCCGCCGCTGGTGTATTTCAGTTCCGGGTCGCGGGTTAGGCGCCCGGCTATGATGACCTGGTTAAGGTCCGGTACCCGTACGTTACCCATCCGTTCACCCCTCTGGTTCAGTCATCATCGTCCTTCCGGGGCCGACGCCGTCCGCGTCCGCCACCGCCGAAATCGTCCTCATCGTCCTCGTCGTCGTCGTCGTCGTCGCCTTCACCGCGCACACGGGTGGCGGCGATGCGCGCCTCCTCCTCGCGGCGGTGCTGCTGCTCGGCTTCGAGCCGCAGCGTGCGCTCGTCGAGATAGAGCACCATGGAACGGATGACCGTCTCAGTAAGCTTGAAGTGGTTGTCCAGTTTCTTTAGGAACTCCGGACCGGCGGTAAATCTCAGGAGCACATAAATGCCTTCGCCGTGCTTCTTGATCTCATAGGCCAGCTTGCGCCGGCCCCACACTTCCAAGCGCACGATAGTCCCACCGTTCGATGTGATCAGGGTCTCCACACCGTCGACTACCGCCTGGATGGCATCGTCGTCCAAATTCGGGGCGATGATGTACAGCGCTTCGTAGGTTCGCAATGCTATTCACCTCCTTTGCCAAAAAAATGGTGACGCGCCCGCGACATGCGGACGCAGGATTAAGCACGGGATCATAGCATAAAACCCCGCACTGCTCAAGTTTCCATTGTGCGCGGGTTTAGGGTGGGTTCGGTGCGCTGAAATACAGCCAAGGCGCCGAATGCCGCAAATGCGGGGCAGCCGCCCCCGGCTGTCGGCCTGCGGACAAGGAGAAAACCGGCGGGGGCCCTGTCCAAAACCGTCAAGACCGGCCTAAAAGAAGTGCTCGCCAAGGAAACGGCGGAACTTGCGCAGGAACCGCAGACTTCCGGTGACGTTCTGGTCGATGCGGCCGCTGCCCATGGCGCTGCGGAATTCGAGCCCGTGGCGGACAATGCCTATGATGGGGGTGTGCTCTTCGGTGTTCAAGTTCGACGGCATGTCGACGCCCTGGGGAAGGCCGGGGCGGGTGTTCACCCCGCAGAGCGCGCCGGCGAGCTCCTCGATTTTGTGGATGCGCGCGCCGCCGCCGGTAATCACGAGGCCCCGGGCAAGGCGCCCCTGGTAGCCCCGGCTCTTGATCGCGGCGGCCAGTTTTTCCATCAGCTCCCGCCCGCGCGCGAAGATAATGTTGTCCAACTCGCTCTTGGGCACCGAGTTGCGGGCGCCCGGCGGCACGTTGTGCAGTTTCACCGGCGCGGCGTCGTCGCGGCCGCCCCCGGCCCTGATGGCCGCCTGCACGATGCCCTCGTCGGACTCGGCCGCAGGGGCCGGGGTCAGTGATTCCTTGATAAGCCGGCTGCTCAGTCCGTATTCGACGAGCAGCGAGGCGGCCTCGTCGAAGGGCACATTCAGAGCCGCGGCAATGTCGTTCTGGATGAGCGACATGCCCCACTTGAAGGTTTCCGTGCCGACCAGGCTGCCGTCCTGGTAGACGGCGGCGCCCACGGCGGAGTCGCCCAAATCGGCCACGGCAACGCCAAGGCGCATGTCATCGGGCGTGAGACAGCCGAGCGCGGCGGCGATGGGCATGTAGACCATGTCCTCGACCATGCAATTCTGGGATTCAACGCATTTTTGCAGGTTGTTGACCACGACCATGGGCACCTGCGCGAAGTGGATGCGCGCGCGCAGGACGTCGGCGCGCATGTTCAGCGGCTCGGTGACGCGCATGTCGTCTATGTACCATTCCTGCGCGGTGACGGAGGAGAGGCTCTGCATGCCCGCGGCGGAGGAACTGGCGGCGGCCTGCTGGCGGGCCTCCTCAAGATGCTCCAAATCCACCACGCCGCCCCGCACGGGCAGGTTTCCATCGCGGATGAGCGAGTTGACCAGCGGCGCGGAGACGCCGCAGAACACCGTCTGCACGCGCACGCCCGAGGTGCGCGCGGCCTCCTGGAGCGCCTTGCGGAACACGGCCTGGGCGGCGCCCAGATTCTGGATTTGCCCGCGGATGACGCAGCCCTGGGACGGGGCCGAACCGTAGCCGAGCAGCTTCACCGCGCCGTCGGCAAGCCGCTGGGCGACGAGCACGCGCACGAATCGGGCGCCAAAGTCGACCCCCGCGACGATCTCACCTTTTCTGCCCATTCCGCTCCTTCCGCGTTTTCCCGCCATTCCGCCCGGGGCGGCGGCGAATTCAAGCCCTATGACCGGTCACATCCTAAAAAAGAAGCGCGTCGTCCCCGGCGTCGCCGGACGGCTCCGTTTCACCCTCCTGCGCGGGCTCGCTGTCCCGTGCCGGCGCCTCGTCCTCGTCGCCGAACAGGGGGCGCTCGATGGCCAGCACCGAGCGCTTGCGGCGCTCCACGTCGGCGCAAATGGCGGCAATTTCGTCCTCTATGCGGATGCGCTCGGCGCGCATGGTGTCAAGCCTGGAACGGGCGGATTCGAGGAACTCGCGGGCGGCCTCCTCCTCCTCGTTGAGCGACTCGATCTCGGTCTGGATGAGGCTTTCCCCGGCGACGGACGCGGCGCGTTCCGATTCGCGCTCGTGCAGCGTGGCGGCTTCGTGGGCACGGCGCTCCTGCAGGGCCTGTATCTGTGCGTCGAGGTCGGCCACCTCCTGCTTGCGCCCGTGTATCTCCTCGTCAAGCATCGAGATGCGCTCGCGGCAGGCCTGCGATTCGGCCTCGCGCGCGCCAATTTCCGTCTCCGCGTGCTGGACTCGGGCCTCCGCGTCGGACACGCGGTGCTGCCCCTCGTCAATGGCCGCGCCGTTCATGCCAAGACGGTCCCTTGCGCCGGCCAGATTGTCCTGCGCGGTGCCGATCTCGCGGCGGGCCAGTGAGGCCGCCAGACGGATGGCCAGCGTCTTGGCCTGGGCCACATCCCCCCCCATGATGGCCTGCTGCATGGCAACATTGAGCGCTTCCACGGTCTCTTCAATGTTTTGCGCGGGTGCCGGAACGGGTTCAGGGGCAGGTGCCGGTTCGGGCGCGGCGGAGGTCTCCTGTTCCGATTCTTCTTCGGGGGAGGCCGTTTCGTCCGATTCCTGCTCGTCTTCGGCGGTCTCATCCCCGGTTTCCGGCGTTTCCGGCGTTTCCGGTTCGGGCTCAATGGAGAGTCCCGGCTCTTCCGGCATGGGCATTTCCGGCGCTTCCGCCATGACCTCGGTGGTCGTCATCGGCGGCGGCCCGTCAAAGGGGGTTGCCGCTTCGGGCGCGGCGGAGGCGGGTTCGTCCGCCACCACGCCGGGTTCAGCCGAGTCGTCCTCAATGAGGTCAATGCCGCGCTCTTTGAGTGCGGCGACGGCGCGCGCATAGTGGTCGGTCCATCCATAGCGTCCCAAATCGGTGACGCGGTCCAGGATCAGGTCGCCCACCATGAGCGAAAGAATGTCGTGCGACTTTTGGAGGAAAGGCAGGCATTCCACGGCGCGGCCCGCGCGGTCATAGCTCGACAGCACGCGCGCGGTGTCAATCAGCGCCCGCTGCAGACTGGCCCAGTTCTGGTCCAGACAGACCTTCAGCGAGGCGGTCAGTTCGTGCATGCATTCGGCCGGCCAGGGGCTGTTGGGAATGCTTTGCGCCCGCGTGAAATGACGGCAAAACCGGCCCAAGGCGGAGAAAAGACTTTGGGTCGGGTCCGTTTGGGTCACCGGGTTGTCGCGCGAATCGGGAGCGGCCATGGCATATTCCTCCGGCACGGGTTCCAGCGGGTTTACGTCATGATGCGGTGGCAGGACGGGATTGGTCGTACCGTCCTGGTCCGGCGCGGTTCCGTCTCCGAAGAGGCGGCGCCCAACAGCGGCCCATGTTTTGCCACGTTTTCCGAATCGCACCGATGACACCTCCGTGGCGCATTTTAGCACAAGGATGCATGGGGCGCAATATATAGTGGCGGGTGCCGGGGTATTCGCCGGAAAGGCCACAATATAGCCGCATAAAACCCGTGCACGACCCCAACAACCCGCTGCTCAGCACCATGGTTTGAATGAAGCGCGCAAGAATTCGTTTTGTTGGATGTGCTCCAAAGCGCATTGAAGGAGGCGAAAGCCATGAGAAAGAAATTGTGTTCGCGGTTCCTGACAGTGGTGACAACGCTTGTGCTGGCCGCGGTTTCGGCCGGCGCCCAGGAACTGCAACTGCATGGCCGTGTGAGTTATGACACCAAGGGCATACTGGTGAAGGGCGCGGCGGACAAAGACTGGGAACGTGCGACGATTAACACCCTGCTGATGCCGGGCGATTCGCTCTGGGTGGACCAGGGCGGTTTGTCCGAGGTCGAGCTGTCGGGCGGCACCTTTCTGCGCCTGGCCGACGGAAGCAAGGCGGAACTGAAGGCCCTCCCCCCCGCGGCCGACGTGCGCGGCTGGATGGGTTCGTTTTATGTGCAGCGCGTCAGCCGCAGCCAGGGCAGTCTCGTCATTACCACCCCTTCCTGCCAGGTGGACGTGCCCATAGACTCGTGCGTGCGGGTGGATGTGGACGAGAAGGGCGGCGCCACCGTGAGCGTCCGCTGGGGCGGCGCGGAGGTGCGCACCGAGGCGGGTGCGCCGGTGCGTCTGGCGGAGGCGCAGCGCCTGTGGGTTGACCCGGGCTATCTGCCGTCGGACCCCACGGGCTTTGACCGCGCCGAAAACGACTCTTTCGACCAGTGGAACGGCGAGCGCGCAAGCGTGCTGGCCAACGGCTACCAAACGCTTCCCAAGGAAGTGGAGATCGCCGCGCCGGTGGTGGGCGTGTCGGACCTGGGCTCCTACGGCGAGTGGGTGTATGTGGACAGCCGGCCCTGCTGGCGGCCGACCGTGGTGGCGGACTATGTGCCCTACCGCTACGGCTGCTGGAACTACAGCCCCGCTTTCGGCAATGTCTGGGTGGGCGCCTACCCCTTCTGCTATGTGACCTCGCACTACGGCCGCTGGAACTATGCGTCTTCCTACGGCTGGTGCTGGTCCTATGACCCGGTCTGGAGCCCGGCGTGGGCGACCACCGTTTGCGCGGGCGACTATCTGATGTGGGCCCCCATGGGCTATGACTACCGGCCGGTGATGATGGGCACATCGGCCTACTTTGGCATTGGCGGCGTGAACTTCTGCATGTCCAGCACCAGTTGGATGCCCATGAGCTACGTGACCACGGGATGGGCGCCCGTCTCGCCGTGCTCGCCGTGGTTTGCCGACACCGTCTGCACGCTGCCGACAACGCAAATAAACATATGGAACATTTATGGCGACGGCGGGCACCACGGCGGAGGCCACCCCGGCGGCGGCGACGGACACGACGGTCCGCGCCCGCATCCAAGCCCCTTTGACAGCAACGTGTTCCATGAGCGCGACTACAATCCGCCCCGCAGCATCCGCGGCATGGGCGGGCCGTCTGACGGGCCGGCACCCGGCGAGCGCGCCCACGCGCTGGAAACGCGCATGGGCCGGCAAAGTTTTGCCCCCGTCGAACACACCGGCGGGCGGATGGAACGCTCCGCCGCCGGCCGCAGCTCCTCGATGCGCAGCGTGCGCCTTGACAGCGCCGCGGCCCTGCAGCCGGACACGGCGCCCGGCCTCGCCGCGATGCGCCGCGGCCGGACAACGGACGGTGCCGGGCCGCACGCCGAAACGCGCGGCCAGTCGGGCGGACGGGAACTGCGCACGGGCCGGGACAACGGAGCGCCCACACTGACAAACGAAACCGCCGCCGCGGCGCGCTCAGGCAACCTGACGCGTTCCAACGCCGGACTGCGGGACAGTGCGCCCACCATCAGCGGCGAGGGCAGAACGCCCGTAAGCGGCGAGGCGCGCAGTGTGCGCGGGACACCTGACGCGATTGGCGCGGCAAACGGGACCGAAAACAACCGTGCCCTGCGCGGCGCGCCGTCCGCCGGTGCCGAGCGGTCCCTGCCCCGGGCCAGTGCCTCCGGCAGGGCAAGCCTGCGTGACATAGACCCCGGCACCCCCGTCCCCGGCGCTTCGTCGCGCCCGCAGTCGACACCGGAAAAAACGCCGGTGCGCGGGGCTGTGCGGCAGGCTCCCGGCGCGTCGTCAACACCGTACAGCGGTTCGCGCGGCGATTCGGGCATGAACGCAAAACCGTCGTCGCGCACTTCCAGCGTGCCCACGTACGCGCCGACCCGCAGTTCGCGGCCCCTATCGTTCGACACCGATGCGTCGCGCGTAACCGCGCCGCGCACGACGTCGCCGCGCGCGGAAACGTCCATGCCACGCAGCCAGGCCCCCTCATCGCGCATGGAAAACATCCCCACACAGCAACCGCGCTATGAGACCCCGCAGCAGCGCAGCGCACCCGTGCAGCAACCGCGTTACGAGGCCCCGCAGCAGCGCAGCGCACCCGTGCAGCAGCCGCGTTACGAGGCGCCCGCACCCATGCAGCAACCGCGCTATGAGGCCCCACAGCAGCGCAGCGCGCCCGTGCAGCAGCCGCGTTACGAGGCGCCCGCACCCATGCAGCAACCGCGCTATGAGGCCCCACAGCAGCGCAGCGCGCCCGTGCAGCAGCCCCATTATGAGGCCCCGCAGCCGCGTTTTGAATCGCCGCGCGTTTCCGCGCCGTCCATGTCGTCGCGGTCCTTCACCCCGGACACGAACAGTTCCTCCGGCGGGTCATCGCAGAGCCGCGGCGGGGTTCGCGGCCGCTAATCACCCGCGCGCCCTTGGCGGACAGTTGAACCGGAAAAACTTATCCGCGGCGGGGAAACCCCCCGCCGCGGCTGACCGAAAAACCCATGCACTTGCCGGGCGCGCGCCCGGCTCGGAGACACCCCATGCACCGCATCAACACATCTATGCTTCTGCTCGCGCTGGCCGCGGGCACGCTGCTCTTTGTTTCAGGATGCCCCCCTGACACACCGGCCACACCGGACCGGGGCAACCAGACCGGCACCGGCGGCAACTGGAAACAGGCGGACTATGACCTGGGATTTGCCGACGGGTTTCTGGTCGATGACGAGTACTGGCGCGGCTTCGATGAGAGCTATGACACGCGCGACGCGGGCACCATCTACTACAGCGGCAGCGAGATTCCCTACCTGACCACCCCCGCCTACGATGCGGGCTACTGGGACGGCGTGTGGTACGCGTACAACGACGGCTATTTTGTCGCCTATGACTACGCCTTCACCATCGGCTTCAGCGAAGGATACGACCTCGCCTACTGGCCCGACTGGATTGACTTCCTGACAAACGACGAGCATCTGGAGTATCTTGACGGCGGCTTCACGGACGGCTACAACGACGGCTTCTCCGAGGGGCGCGTGCTTGGGGCCTACGACTACAGCAGCGACCTGCCCTACGACTGGCTCGACGCAATGATGTATTACCGCGAAGGCAACGACGTGTACCTGGACGAAGTCGGCCTGGGCACGGGCGTGGACGGGCCGGTGGAACTGTACGTTTGGGGCACCGACCCCAATGACCTCGTCAAGAAATCGGCGGACAAGGCGGCGCCAACGGTGTTTGGCGAGGGCAGGTCCATACGCCGCGGCACGGGCGACACCGCCAAGAGCGCCAAGACCACCATCCCCGACATCAGCTACCGCACCCTGCCGGACAGTGAGCGCGCCCGTTTTGACGTCGCGCCCGCCACAAGCCCCCGCTCCGCCGAGGCCCTCAACCTTACGACCACCTGGGCGCAGCGGATAGACGCCTATCTGGCCGCCAAGTAGTTGCAAACGTGTTGGACAGCCGTCCCCGGATGCCCGGCGCAAGCCGGCATCCGGGCGCGGCCGTTCCACTTTTCCCTAAGCGCCGGATAAACGCATTCCTCTGCTGCCCGATGTGATGATTGCGCCCGCACGGGGCCGGTTAGCGGCGCGGGGTGGAGAACCGCCGCAGGCACCCATGGGGCGGGTCGAGATCGCCCGGTAATTGTTTCACTTCCCCGAAAGGCGCGAATGGCGGCCAGCGCGCAACCGAACGCCAATACCCGCGGGCGTCCCATGTGCCCGGCCCGTGGTCTTGACCCGCCACGCGCGCTTGGCAATGCCCCTTGCGGGAGGCTATGCTTCTTGTCAGGCCGCCATCTTTCACGCACGGCCCCAAGGAGAAACAGATGACCACCCTGTACCGCCTGATTCTGGCCACCCTCACGCTGTCACTGGCAACCATTGCCCCGGCTGTCTTTGCCGCGCCGGACACGGAGCTCGTCTCCGTGTCGGGTCCACCCCTGCTGGTGCGGCAGGGCGCGGCCGCCTTGCAGGTGGTGTCGGTGGAGCTGAACCACCGGGGCGCGGCAGGCCCGGCGGAACTGCGCGTCGGGGATGTTGTGTCGCCCATTGAACTCAAGGAAGGCGCGCAGACCCTCGAAGTGCTTGTGCCCGCCGTGTCCGAGTCGCAGACCCTGGCGGTGTCGGTGGTGCGCGGCGGCGCGGCGCTGACCTCCGGGACGGTGTCGCTCAAGCCGACGCGCCCATGGGAAATCCGCATCGTCCACCAGACCCATCTGGACATCGGCTTCACGCACCGGCAGGAGGAGGTGCTCAAGGTGCAGGTGCAAAACCTGCGCGACGCGCTGCGATTCATCGAGGAGACCAGGGACTACCCTGAAGAGGCGCAGTTCCGCTTTCACCCCGAGGGCATGTGGGCGGTGGAGGAGTTTATGCGGGTCGCGACGGACGCCGAGAAGGCCGCCTTCATTGACGCGTGCCGCGCGGGCCGGATTCATCTCGACGTGCTTTACGCGCAGGCCATGACGGGCATGTACAACGACGAGGAACTGATCGAGCTGATGGGCGCGGCGAAGCGCTTCGAGAAAGACTACGGTGTCCCCGTCACCTCGGCCATGCAGTCCGACGTGCCGGGCTACGCCTGGGGCCTGGTGTCGGTGCTGGCGCAGTGCGGCGTGCCCTATCTGTCGGTCG
>CAIUWO010000229.1 GCA_903902895.1 Candidatus Hydrogenedentota bacterium
AGCTGTGCGTAGATGGTTTTGAGCCCATTGGAGGGGCTCAAGAGGCCGTATGGAACATCGGCCGTGAATTCATTGGTAACGGAAAAGCTGTTCGTGGCGGACTCCTTCAACGCAACGGATTCCGCCGTGATGCCCGTGAAGTTCAGCGTGATGTTGGTCGAATTGACGTAGAAGACCCCATTGTTCACAACGAAGCCTAATGCTGGCGCGCTGGCTCCGTCCGTCGGATTCATGCCGTTGCTCACTTCATAGGAGTCCGAGAACCAGTCGCCGTCGGTATCGGCGCTGAGCGCGTTGAGCTCATAGCGGCGGATTTCTTCGCCGTCCGAGAGTCCGTCACCGTCGGTGTCGGGATTATCTGGGAGCGTGCCATACATGAGGATTTCCCGCGCATCGGACAGGCCGTCTTGGTCCGTATCCAGCGCGGCGTTGCCGGCCGCCAGCATCGCGACTTCATCCGCCCACGGGTAATTCCACATCAGCGGGTCGGCAGCGTGGTTCAGGGCGGACAGAAATGTCCACGCGGTCGCGTTGAGCAGGTCGGGATTCCGAAAGACTTCAACGCGGACGATATTGGTCGGGGCATGGACCCATGCGCGAACCGTGCCGGCCGCCATCTCGATCTTCACAAACGCGAGGTCGTTGCTGTAGAGGGTCAGCAAGGGAACATTGGTCGTGCCGTCCCAGCTGGACCCAATACTGTTGGTGAGCATGGCGAGATAGGCGGGGATGGAAGATGTGCTGATGAGGTCCATGATGACATGGATGCGGTCGGGCTGGCGCTCCCAGTACCACTCGTCCAGCAAGTCACCCGACAGCCAAGCGGGCGGCTGCCCGTAGGCTTCCCGCGCCACCTGCTCCCAGTCGTACCCTGCCGGGACGCCCGTCGTTTGGACCAGGCCGCCCGTTGCGTTCAGATAGAGGCGGGTGCGGGGTGACGTGTTGGTCTCCACGGCTTCGACCGGGTAGCGGACCACGCCACCGTTTGTGACCCCCACCAAAGCGGAGAGAAACGAGGTCTCGAAGGCGCTGTCGTAGGCCAGAACGCCCAGCGAGGAATGCATCGCGCCCATGCCTGGCGGCATGATGATCAGTTCGGAAGTGTTGGTCCACACGGCATGCGCCATGGCCTGAATGGTGTTGGTGCTGGAAATGACCGTGATGTCCTGGCCATTGGCGGGCGGGGTGGCGGAGAGGAGAAGCGCTGTCAGCGCCAGAATTGAGAGACCGCCTGTCGTTCTCGGCGAAAGGCTTGGAGCCTGCGTGCGCGTCGGTTTCATGGCGACGAGCTTAGAGCGCCGGATCGACTTAGCCGATCCATTCGTTGCGAGTGTCGACTGTCAGGGTTAGCACTACGGCCCCCTAATGCCAACGGGCTGACGGGATGCTCCGCTCGGTACGGTTCATGTGCCGCAGGGTATGGAAGGGTGCGCGCCCGCGGCGTGTCGCATCCTGATCGCCAGTGCGAGCCGCTCCGTTTCTGAAACCGGGAAAAACGGGATTCCCGTCACGTTCGCGCTCCGGTGCTGACCGGGCGGAGGCGGTTTCTTTGCGCGTAGGGTGTCGTGTCCCAGCCAGCCGTGGGCTGACGAGGCGTGCGGTAGCTTAAACCGCTTGTGCAACTTTTTGCACAAGCGATCCAGGCCCTCGCGCGGTGGCGCGGGTGCGAGGGCGCTACGCGGGGGCAGAGCCAAGCGACGGCGAAGCGAGTCGCCCTTGTTCGTCGCCCTGAACAGTCGGCGGGGCGCCGCCGGGCGGCGCGAGTTTGGTCAAGAGCGAGACCCACTGGATGGGTCCTTCCTCGCGGGCAGCGCGAAGGGTCATGTCCTTGGGCAGAAGCGGCATGATGACGGTGCGGAAGAAGCGCATCGGGTTTCTGTCGAACTCGGCCTGGATGGCGGCGCGCAGCTTGGTCTTGTTCTGCTCCTCGGCCATCACGGAATCGAGCATCAACAGGGCCTGCGCACGGCCGCCGACGCTGCCCTTCGGGCGGTGCGAGGGCGGTGCTCCGCCCGGCAGCCAACGGCCAGTGGCGGCGTCGCGTTCAGTACCGGTGATAACGGGCGAATCCATGGCCCAAGATACGAGAACGAGGGTTCACTTTCAAGAGACTGAGAAGCGGGGAGCTTTCCCGAGTTGCTTTGGCGCGGCCTGCCCGCCTGTTCTGAT
>CAIUWO010000230.1 GCA_903902895.1 Candidatus Hydrogenedentota bacterium
GGCGTAGATGTTGGCGATGATCGTGCAGCCACGTTCGCGCAGCCAGGGCAGCTTCTCGGTCTGGTAGACGTCGATGCCCACATTCTGCAGGCCGATGGCGTTGAGCATGCCCGCGGGCGTCTCCACCAGGCGCGGCGGCGGGTTGCCGGCGCGCGGCTTGAGGGACAGGCTCTTGACCGTAACCGCGCCGAGGCGCGAAATGTCGTAGTAACGGTCATACTCCTGGCCGTAGCCAAAGGTTCCCGACCCCACTGTCACGGGGTTCTTCATCACCAGCCCGCCGATGTTGACCTGAAGGTTGACGCTCATGGCCGGGCTCCCGTGCGGGCGCGCTGCGCGGTCCAGTCGATGATGGTGGTGTCGAACACGGGGCCGTCGGCGCAGACGCGCACCATGCGCTCGGCCTCAATCTCCACGTTGGCCTCAACCACGCAGCCCATGCACACGCCGTCGCCGCAGGCCATGAACGCCTCCAGCGACGCATAGCATGTGACCCCGGCGGCCGCGCAGACCTCGTGCACGGAGTACATCATGGGCATCGGGCCGCAGGCGTACACCACCGCGCCGGGGCCGGGGGCCAGTTCGGCGAGCGCGTCGGAGGCAAAGCCCTTCCTTCCGGCCGAGCCGTCGTCGGTGGCCAGCGTCACCCGGCAGCCCATGCGCTCGAAATCCTTCTTGCACAGAATCATGGCATCGTTGCGCGCGGCCAGCACCACCTCGGGCACGCGCCCGGTCTTGCGGATGATGGCCTCGGCCAGTCCGGGGAAGGGCGCCACGCCGATGCCGCCCGCCACCAGTATGGGCCGCTCCCATGCCGCGTCCACGGGGAAGGGCTTGCCCAGCGGACCCTGCACGCTGATGGACTGGCCCACGGCGAGGCCCGAAAGCAGGCGGGTCCCCTCGCCCTCCACCTTGTAGAGCAGCGAGATGCCGTCGGCGAAAATGCGCTCGATGGACATGGGCCGCCGCAGGAACGGGTGGTATCCCGGGCGCACCTCAATCATGCAGAACTGTCCCGGAGACGCCTCGGCGGCGATTTCGGGGGCGCGCAGGGCCATCCGGTAATGACCCCGGCCGGCCTCCTGGTGCGCGGTTATCTTGCAGTCAACCACGTGGGGCATCGCTTATTTCCTGCTGTCCATGTTGAGCTGGGTGCGCAGCATCTCAAGACCCGTGCGCAGCCGTTCAGCCATTGCCTCGCCAACGCCGTCCACCTCCACCAGTTCCTCCTTGGTCGCCATGAGAATGCCGGGCAGCGAACCGAAGGTCTCAATCAGGTTGTGGATGACGGTGTCCGAAAAACGGGCGCCAATGGTCGTCAGCACCCGGAATCCACGCGGTGAAAGCTTGGTTTCAAGCACGCGCGCGCCGGAGCCGCAGCCCAGCGCCTGCGCAATCAGCCCCGAATTGAGCATGTCGTCGCTGTCCAGGCCGCGGATGCGCTCGATGACCGCGTCTTCGGAGCGGTCCCGCGCATAGTCGCGCACCACGAGCCGGGCCTCCTCGAAGGGCTTGCGCAGCTCGTTCACCTGAAGCGTCATGAGGCGCCCCTCCTCGCCCAGCTCCTCGACCAGGGGGATCACCTCGCGGCGCAGGATGCGCTCGGCCATCTCGCGGCGCTGGAGCACGCGGCACACGTCCACCACGGTCACCCAGCCGCCGAGCTCGCGCAGGGTCAAATCCTTGAGCGTCTGCTGCAGGATCGCCACGTACTTCTCCAGGGTCTGAATGGCCTGACTGGCCTTGTTGACCGAGGCCTGCACCGTCTTCACGAGGTGGCGGCGGCCGTGGCAGAACACCGTCACCGCGGCGCGGCGCTGCGAGACGGTGACCACGACGCACTTGCCGCGGAACGACATGCGCTGGGCGACGCGGTGGCGCGTGCCGGTCTCGCCGGAGGGAAATCCCGTGGCCGGCCGCAGATAGCGGTTCGCATAGTGGATGCGGGTGCCCTTTTCGTCCAGGATAATCGCGCCGTCCATCTTGGAAAGCTCATAGATGAGCTGGGGGGTCGCCTCGGCGCTCAGCGCCACGCCGCCCTCGGACAGCCGGGCGAGCTTGCCCACGTCGCCAAAGCACAGCAGCGCGCCCGTGCCCGCCTGCAGCACCATGGACAGCGCGTCGCGGACATGCGTTCCCGGGGCCACCATGCGGATGGCCGCGTGAAGCGCCTCCTCCTCGCTGATAATCTTCTTCGGCACTTATCCCTCCAGTCCCAGCCGTATGGCCTCGGTCAGCCGCGCAACGGCGACCGCCCCGGCGCCCGGGGGCGCGTCGGCGGCGCAGCCGCGCGGCAGCATGCATGACTCAAACCCAAATTTGGCCGCCTCGGCGGCGCGCTGCCGCGCCGCGTCCACGGCCCGCACCTCTCCGGCGAGGCCCACCTCGCCAAAGGCCGCCATGCCCTCGCGCACGGGCCGCTCCAGGCAGCTCGACGCGACGGCCAGCGCCACCGCCAAATCGGCGGCGGGCTCGTCCACTTTAACGCCGCCCGCGACATTTACGAAGACATCCCGGTCGCACAATCTCAGACCGGCCCGCTTTTCGAGCACGGCCAGCAGCAACGACACGCGGCCGGGGTTGACCCCGGACACGGCCCGCCGGGGCGAACCGGCGTGCGGCTCGCCCACCAGCGCCTGCACCTCCACCAACACGGGACGGGTGCCTTCCATGCCCGGCAGCACGGCCGAACCGCTCACGCCCTTCGGGCGCTCGCCCAAAAACAGCGCGCTCGGGTCAAGCACCTCGTGCAGCCCCGTCTCGCGCATCTCGAACACGCCGATCTCGTTGGTCGAACCGAAGCGGTTCTTGACCGCGCGCAGTATGCGCAGCGACTGGCGGCCCTCGCCTTCAAAGTATAGAACAGTGTCCACCATGTGTTCCAAGAGCCGCGGACCCGCAATGACCCCGTCCTTGGTCACATGCCCCACCAGCATGACCGGCGTCTGCATGCCCTTGGCCAGCCGCATGTATTCGGCCGCGCACTCGCGCACCTGGCCCACGCTGCCCGGCGCCGACGGCATCGCGGGCGTGTGCATCGACTGTATCGAATCGGCCACCACCAGGCACCAGCCGCCCTTTTCGATCTGCCCCGCCACCGCGTCCATGGACGTCTCGGTGTACAGCAGCAGGTTCGGGTCGAGCGCCCCCAGCCGGTCGGCCCGCATGCGCGCCTGCGAGAACGATTCCTCGCCGCTCACGTAGAGCACCCGGCCCCCGTCCCGGGCCACCTGGTGGGACACCTGGAGCATGAGGGTTGACTTGCCGATGCCCGGGTCGCCGCCCACCAGCGTGATGGACCCCGGCACAATGCCGCCGCCCAAAACCCGGTCAAACTCGGCCAGTCCCGTGGCCAGGCGCTCGGGCGCCTCGCCCGCGCCCTCCGTCACCGGCCGCGGTGCGGCCGCCACCCCGGTCACCGACGCCATCGAACGGCTGTCCGCCGCCGTGGCGACCTCCTCCTCTATCGTGTTCCAGGCGCCGCATTCGGGGCAACGGCCCATCCAGCCCGGATGCACCGCGCCGCACTCGGCGCACACATATCTGGTTCGTCCCCGTGCCATGTCAGCGCCCCCCCCTGTCCGAATCGGTCCCGGCCTTGGGCACGGAGATGCCGAACATGCCCACAAAGAGCAGTCCCGCGTCCTCCCGGCCAATGGTTGGGGCATACATGCCCGAAAGGGCGCCGTCCAGATAGATCGCATCCTTGCAGCCCAGCTCATCGCGGAAGAACAGCGCGAAGTCGTTAAAGTTCACGGGCTGCTCTGAAAGCACAAACACCGCCTCGGTCTCCGAAATGACGCCCACGCCGTTGCGCACATAGCGGCTGTCCGAATCGGGGATGAAACGCGGGTGCAATTCGCCGTGCCGCAGCAGCATGGGCCCCGACTGCACGGCCAGCTCGGGCTGGGGCTTGGCCGCGGCGTAGTCCTCCGCGCTGAGCACGCCCGCGCGGCCCTTGGCCACGTAGAACACGCCGTTCGGTTTGAGGAAGAAATTGCCGCCGCCCGTCTTCAGGTTGAGCGGTTCCAGTTCCTGGCCGTCCTGCACGTGCAGGCCCAGCGGCGTGTAGTCGCGGGCGTAGATGCCCGCATTGGTGGCGAAGACGAGCCGCTCCCCCTTCTGGTCAAGCGCCCCGCGCAGCGTTGTGAAGTTCCGGTAGGGGATTCCCGCAGCGTCCTTCCAATAGAGGCGCAGGGACGCCTGATCGACGCGCACGCGGGCCACCATGTAGGAAACGCCGCCCTTCTCCCGCTTCTCGACGGACAATCCCGGCACGGGTTCCCGGGCCGCCTCTCCTGCCTGAACCCAGAGACACAGCAACAGTGCGAAGGTGAATAAATATGCCCGAATCAGCCGGTGTACCATGGTTGCACGCGTTCTCCGAACGTTGAGTGCCATTGTCCCCGTAGTGTTGGGCCATCGTACCACAGGCCCCGGCGGATGAGCAAAACCAGCCGGTACGGTGACCGCAGGGGAGTTTTGCCTTCAATCCCCCTTTGAAGGGGGTGGCCCGTAGGGCCGGGGGATGTGGGGGACGGAGCAAGACCAACATCCCCCTAAATCCCCCTTCAAAGGGGGACTTAAGAACATCCCTGCCGGCATCTTCCGACAGTCTATCTGTTATTTGTGAACGCTTCCGCAACCGCATTGGGCCGCGGAGGACTCCTCCGCCACGCGGCGGATGTGGTCCCACGAGTAGATACCCGAAGAGTGGCCGTCGCTCCAGGCGATGCCGACGGCGTAGTTGCCCAGCGGGGTGATCTCCACCGGCTGCATGTCGTCGGCCACGGTTTCCGGGTCGAGCACGGGCGCGCCGCTCATCTCGTCGACGCACAGGGCGCATCGGCAGGACAGCCGCAGGGCGCGGTTGGTCACGCGGCTCTCCGAGCCGTCCGGCCAGCGCACCGACACGAACTCCTCATCGGCGCTGATTTCCGGGTGGCCCGCATGGTCGCCGCGGCGCATGCCCACGGCGCGGTGCAGCCGGTCGGCAAGTTCGGCGAACTCGGGGATGCCGGCCCCGGCGTCGCGCGTCGCGGCGCTGTGCACGTTCGTCAGGATGGGCAGCCGCGCCAGCGTGTCCAGCCCGAAGCGGTCGTGCAGCGTGCCCGAACTGTCGCCGAAGGGGTGGTGCTTCTTGCCGCAGCCATCGCAGGTGAAGAAGGCCATGTTTTCGACCACGCCGAGCACGGGCACGAGCAGGCGCTCGAACATGAGAATGCCGCGCGCCACATCGACCAGCGACAGCGCCTGCGGCGTGGTGACGATGATCGCCCCGTCGAAGGACACGCGCTGGGTCAGGGTAAGCTGGATGTCGCCGGTGCCGGGCGGCATGTCGATCAGCAGGTAGTCGAGCGTGCCCCAGTCGGTGTTGGAAAGAAGCTGCATCACGTAGTTGGACACCATGGGCCCGCGCATGACCGCGGGTTTCTCGCCCATGAAATAGCCCAGGCTCATCGTGGGCAGCCCGTCCACCACCACCGGCAGGAAGGTCTCGCCGAAGCACGCCACATTGGGGTGGTGCGTGTTGAACAGCGTCGGAATGGACGGGCCGTGGATGTCGGCGTCCAGCAGTCCCACGGCCAGCCCCTCGCGCTGCATCGCGCGCGCCAGCAGCGCGGCCACGGTGGATTTGCCCACGCCGCCCTTGCAGGAGGACACGGCAATGACAGCGCCGATGTTGTCGAGCGGCAGCGAGGCGGCGGGCGCATGGCGCTGCTGTGCGGTCATCTCTATGTCCACACCGGTCACACCCGGCAGGGCGCGGACAGCCGCCTCGGCCTGCGCGCGGAACCGTTCGCGCACGGGGCAGGCGGGCGTGGTCAATTCGATGATGAAAGACACCGCGCCACCGTTTATCTTCACGTTCTTCACAAACCCGAGCGACACGATGTCGCGGTGCAGGTCGGGATCAATGATCGCGCGCAGCGCGTTTAGGATGGCCGTCTCAGTTACCATGACAAGACTCCCTTGGGTGCCCCCAGTTGAACCCGCCTGCATCACCGCGTCTTTGCGGTGACGGCCTCTTTTCCAGCCTGAACGAACACCTTCTTGGATTATTCTACCCTATGGCCCACTGTAAACAACCCGTGAAAGATACGGTGTAAAGTCACCGCGCGTCCGCTGAAAACTCTGTTTTGACCTTTCAGCTTTGAAATGGGGACCATTTCTTCCTGGGGCGTTGCCCCAGGCTACGACCTGATGCGCCTTCGGCGCGTCGGAAACCAAACCCCTTCGCGGCATCGGCGTTCGTAATGTTCTCTGCGCCGAAGGCGCATAATGTATCAGCCCGGGGCAACGCCCCGGGAAATAGAGTCATTGCCAAATTCCAGCACTGAAAGTGCGAAACAGCCGCGTCAGCCGAAAGCATCGCCTTCAAACAAGAGGCCGCAGTACAGGCACTTCTTGTGGCGCGAGTTGGACACGCGCCCGCAGCGGGGGCACTGCAAAGGATGCTCGGAAAGGCGCCCGTCCTGCTTGCCGTCGCGCAGGTCCACCTCCTGGGCAACCTTTTCAAGGTCGCCGTCGCTCAACTGGAGCCGGTCGCGCACGATTTCCCACAGTGCCTGGTTGAGCAGCGTAATGCGCTCCACCTGCTCCCGCAGGCACTCGGTCTCGCTCTTCTGGGATGCGGCGGCCTGCATGGCGGCGTTGGCCGTCTGCCGCGCCAGCGAGTCGGCCGACCCCAGGGGGTCAAACCCGCCCACCGGAAAGAACAATCCCGCCATCGGTGCATCCTCCGTGTTGACAGCCTGCGGACGGCTCAGAGCAGACGCCCCGCCCAAAGCCCCAGGGCGCACAGCGCAAGCCCCGCCACGTTGTTCGCCAGAATATTGACCACGGCAAGGCCCGCGGCGCCCTCGGCGGCAAAAAGCACCGTCTCCATGCCGAAGCTGGAGAAGGTGGTGAACCCGCCCAGGAACCCGGCCAGCAGAAACATGCGCAGTTCGGAGGCCAGGGGCAGGGCATTGCGCACGATCAGCGCAAAGGCCAGCCCGTAGATGAAGCAGCCCACGAGATTGACCAGCAGGGTGCCCCAGGGAAACTGCGTCCCGAACAGGCGCGCGCAGCCGACAGACGTTCCGTACCGGGCCAGCGAGCCCAGCGCGCCGCCCGCGCCGACCAGGAACACGGCCTTGAGGACCGCAGTCATGGTGGCGGGGTTGTTCATCCGAAGTTTGCCTGCAGGAAGCCCAGGTCGAGCTGCGGGTAGACCGGGTAACGGTCAAGCAGCGCCTTGACGCGGGAAAGCGCGGCATCCCGCACCTTCGGGTCGAGCACGTACTTCTTCTTGCTCGGCTTGCCCGTGTTCTCGCCGGTGTCGAGCACGGCCGCACGGGTGCCGTCGAGCACGGTCCGGATGATGGCCGCAATTTCGACCATCTCGTCGGCGCCCATGCCCAGCGAGGTGACGGCCGGCGTGCCGATGCGCAGCCCGCTGGTGATCATCGGCCCGTTCGGGTCGAAGGGCAGCGAGTTGTAGTTGAGCGTGATGCCGCACTCGCGCAGGGCCGAGGCCGCCTGCGTGCCCGTGAGTCCGCAGCTCCGGGCCACGTTGATCAGCATCAGGTGGTTGTCCGTGCCGCCCGTGGCCAGCGTGAGCCCGTTCCGCATGAGCGCCTCGGCCAGCGTCCTGGCGTTGGCGACGATCTTCTCCGCGTAGGTTTTGAATTCGGGCCGGTTCGCCTCGGTGAACGCCACCGCCTTGGCCGCGATGATGTGCGACAGCGGGCCGCCGATCACGAGCGGGCAGCCCTTGTCCACGAACTCGGCGAACTCTTTCTTGCACAGCACCACGCCGCCGCGCGGGCCGCGCAGGGTCTTGTGCGTGGTCGAGGTCACGACGTGCGCGTGGGGAACCGGGTTCGCGTCGCCCGTGAACACGCCGCCCGCCACCAGCCCGGCGAAGTGGGCCATGTCGACCATGAAGACCGCGCCGACCTTGTCGGCAATCTCGCGCATCCGCGCGAAGTTGATCAGGCGCGGATAGGCGCTGTAGCCCGCCAGCAGCACCAGCGGCTTCAGCTCCACCGCCATCCGCTCGATCTCGTCGTAGTCGAGATAGCCCGTCTCGCGGTTCACCGCGTAGCTGAACGACTCAAACATCTTGGCCGACAGGTTGCGCCGGTAGCCGTGGGTGAGGTGGCCGCCCGAATAGTAGTCCATGCCGATCAGGCGCTTGCCGTTGATCTCCTGACGGACCCTGTTCCAGTCCTCGGCCGACAGCGCGGCGGGATTGGTCGTGTTGAATTTCGCCAGGCAGGGCACCTCGACCTTGGCCGTCAGAATCGCCCAATAGGCCACCATGTTCGCGTCGGCGCCGCTGTGCGGCTGCACATAGGCATGCTCCGCGCCGAACAGCGTCTTGGCCTGCTCCACCGCATAGGCCTCGATATTGTCCACATTGTCGCAGCCCTCGTAAAAGCGCTGGTGCGGTATGCCCTCGGCATACTTGTCCGTCAGCAGGTTGCCCATGGCCAGTTGCGTCGCCAGCGAACAGTAGTTCTCGCTGGCAATCAGCTTCAGGTAGCGCCGCTGGTCGGCCAGTTCCTGCACGATGGACCTGGCCACCGAGGGGGCGACTTTGGACACCTCCGTCATTTGCGCCAAATACCCCACAAAACCCGCATCAAGCTGGTCCGCCGGGGTCTGCTGAAGATAGGAAACCAGTGGATTTTGGGACACGGCATAATCCTCGCAGGTTGGAATAGGAACACCGACACGAGCACGGGAATAGGATACCCCGTACACGCTGGGGGATGCAATTTGGACCCGCAATTTGGGGCGCGCCGCCCTGCACCGCATTGCGCGGCGGTGCTCCAAAATACGGCCGTCCTCGAAACCGGGCTTCGCGCCCGCCCGCCGCTTTTGTCGCGGGTCAATGAATTATTGCGGGTCTCAGATTGCGTCCAGCGCCTGCTCCAGGTCCGCAATGAGGTCGTCGACGTGCTCGATGCCCACGGAGACGCGGATCATGTCCTCGGTGAT
Organism: Candidatus Hydrogenedentota bacterium; assembly: GCA_903902895.1. Classification (GTDB taxonomy): domain Bacteria; phylum Hydrogenedentota; class Hydrogenedentia; order Hydrogenedentales; family CAITNO01; genus CAITNO01. Next base: position 8,992 of record CAIUWO010000230.1, read on the forward strand.
GCCGGCGACCACCTTCGCTTCGGCGGGCATGGAGGCGTGGGTCATGGTCCAGGGGTGCTCGATGAGGGACTCCACGCCGCCCAGTGATTCAGCCAGCGTGAACAGCTTCACGGCGCCCAGCAGCCTCAGCGTGGCCTCGGAACCGCCCCGCACCCGGAAGGAGAAGGTGCCGCCGCAGCCGCGCATCTGGCGCTGGGCCAGTTCGTACTGGGCATGGCTCTTCAGGCCCGGATGGTTGACGCGCAGGATCTTCGGGTGGGCCTCCAGCCACTGCGCAATCGCCAATGCGTTGCGGTGGTGCACTTCCATGCGGATGGCGAGCGTCTTGAGTCCGCGCAGGACCAGGAAACAGTCGAAGGGGGCCTGGCAGGTCCCCATGGAGTTCTGCAGAAAGCCCATGCGCTCGGCGAGCGCCGGGTCCTTCACAATCACGGCGCCGCCCACCACGTCGGAGTGTCCGTTGATGTATTTGGTGGTGGAATGGACCACGATGTCGATGCCCAGTGCCAGCGGGTTCTGGAAGTACGGGGAAAGGAAGGTGTTGTCGCACACCGTGACCGCGCCGCTTCCGCGAACGGCTTCCGCAATGGCCGGCAGGTCGAGCAGGTTCATGACGGGATTGGTCGGGGTTTCGGTCCAGACCATGCGCGTGTTGGGACGCAGCGCGGCGCGCAGCGCGTCCAGGTCGCGCATGTCCACGAACTCGACCTCCACGCCCTGCGTGGCCGTCAGTTTGGTCACCAGGCGGTAGGTGCCGCCGTAGAGATCATTGTGCACGAGCAGATGGTCGCCCGCCTGAAGCAGCGACACCACGGTGGCGCTCGCCGCCATACCCGTCGCAAACGCAAAGCCGCGGGTGCCGCCCTCTATCGCCGCCAGGCAGTCTTCCAACGCCTTGCGGGTGGGATTGCCCGAGCGTGAATAATCGAAGGGTCCCGGCTCACCCACGCCGCGGAAGGCAAAGGTGGACACCTGGTAGATGGGCGGCATCACCGCCCCGTACGCGGGATCGGGCCCATGACCGGCGTGGATGAGTTCAGTCTCGATATGCACGGAAATTCTCCTCTTGGATAAACACCATAATCTTGGTCGAGATGGAGTATATTGCAGGAAGCCGACAGCTTTGTCAACTTTCAGCGCAACAACACCCCACCGCACCCGAGAAATTCCGGAAGCGTGCGCGAGGGGGGCGGCCCATCCCAGCCCGGTTTTGAAGATAACCCCATACCGACTGGGCGCAGGTGCATCACTTGACAATATGCTGGGTATATGGTATATACAGATCGCCTTGACTAGCAATGCGAACAACCGAGAAGATGGACGACCGAAATGGGCAAAGAGCGTGACCACAAGCTGATGATACCGCCGCTGTCCGCGGCCTCACCCAAACCGTTTTACGCGCAGATCGTGGACGGCATTCGCCGGGAAGTGGGCACGGGACGGCTTGCGCCGCATGCCCCACTGCCCTCGTACCGCGAATTGGCGGAAGCTTTGCTGGTCAGCTTGATTACAGTGAAGCGTGCGTATGAGGAACTGGAACGGGCGGGCATTATCTATCGCAAACAGGGGGTGGGAACCTTTGTCGCCGAACAGGGCGCCGCGCGCAACCGCGAGGTGAAGGCGGAACAAGCCGGGGAACTCCTGCGCCGCGCGGTGCATGAAGGCCGTGAAGCGGGTTTGCGGGACGAGCAAATTCTGGAAACGCTCCGGCGTTTGCTCCGAGAATTGTAGAAAGAGAGGGCGATTATGACAAGAGAGGCGGTAAGAATACGGGGACTTGTGAAACGGTTTTCCAAATTTCAGCTTGGTCCTTTGAATCTGTCCGTGCCCACGGGGGGCCATTTACGGCCTCATCGGCCCGAACGGCGCCGGCAAGACCACCACCCTTGACCTGATCATGGGGATGGGGGAAAAGGACGCGGGCAGCATAGACGTCTTCGGGCTAGACCACGCCAAGGACGAGGTGGCGGTCAAGAGGCGGATTGGCTACGTGGGACCGGACCTGTCCTTCACCGCATGGGGCCGTGTCAACCGCCTGCTAAGTTTTGTGCGGAGCTTTTATCCGAACTGGGATGACGCCTATTGCGCCGACCTGCTGGCCCGCCTCAACATCGGCGCGCATGACCGCATATCCACGCTGTCTTTTGGCGCACGGACAAAGCTCGCGCTTGTTATCGCGCTTTCGCACCGTCCATCGCTGTTGCTGCTGGACGAACCCCTGGCCGGCCTGGATGTCATCTCGAAACAGGAGGTCTTTTCTGAGCTGCTTCAGGCGGTGAAGGACGAGGAGCGCACGGTGGTCATCTCGGCACACGACCTGCACGATCTGGAGCGGCTTACGGACCACACGGGCATCATTTACGGCGGGAAACTGCTGATGGAGGGTCCCACGGCCGAACTGGTGGACCGTTTTCGGATTGTCGACTGCATCGCGCCGGACTCATGGGCACCGGAGACGATTCCCGGCATCCGGCTGCTGCACCGGGAGGGCGAGAAATGGCGGCTGCTGGCAGACATGGGGGAGGATGTGCCGCCGTCGCTTGAATCGGCCGGCGCGAAAGAAACCGTGGTGACGCCCGTAACCCTGGAAGAGCTCTTCCTGGCGCTCATAAGGACGGCCGGCCATGCTGTACATCATTCGTAACGGGGTCCGCCGCTGGTGGTGGGTCTACGCGCTGGCCGCGGCCGCGTCAGTATTCAGCGTGGTGGACGACAACAACTATGAGACAACGATTGCCCTGACAGCGGGTGTCCTGCTGTACGGCTGCATCATGCTGCTCGTCTTTGAAATCGCCGGCCCCGCCAAGTTTCGCGCTTTCGGCATGCTGCCCGTGACGCGCCGCCAAATGGGTCTTGCGTTCGGGGTGCTGTGGGCCGGTCTTTTGCCCGCTTTTCACGTGACGGTCTATCTTCTCAACGGCCTGGTTCACGCCATTGCGCCCAAACTGACTCCCGCGGGCCTTCCGCTGCACACATACGCCCCCCTGCTGCTGCTCTGCACCGGCGCCTGCTGCCACTTCGCGCTGATTTGCCAGTTGTCACAGCGTTTTCCGCAGGGATGGAAGAAGCTTCTTTGGGACCTCGGCTCGGCTTTCATCGCGCTGGGACTGTTCGTGGTCGTCAGCTACTTTATCTGGCGGCTGGGAAGGCCGGCGGACGCCGAATCCTTGGGACCCAATGACCCCTTCGCCTCGCTGGTCAACAGCATCGAAGCCCTTATCGGGCCGAAACGCAGCCTGGTCGATGTTCCGGGGCTTGCTGCGCTGGGCGTTGCCGCGGCCGGCATTGTCCTTTTTGTTGTCAAGGCCCAAGACTGCACCCGGTTCCTGTTTATTGCCAAAAGCCTGAGTGGGTCGGGAAACCCGCTGGATGCGCTTATGGGCAACCCGCAGCGCACCCACGGATTCCTGGAGCCGTGGGTTCAGGAAATCCGCGACGGTTTCCGCATCCTCTCCGTTCTTTTCTTTGCAGTAATCTCGCAGTACTTCTTCATCTGGATTATTGCCAAACGGCCCAGCCTGGCCGATCTCACGATTGCAGCGTGGCCGCAGATACTGATCATCGTTGCGGGCCTTGTGTGCATACCGCCGCTGGGCCCCTGGATTATCGGTCTGCGAACGCTGCGGGTGCTGCCGTTGTCGCGGAAAGGTCTGGCCCTTTACCTGGTCTCGTTTCCCCTGCTTGCCTTCGCGGCATATTCGCTGGTTCTGTTTGCGGTCTGCGCATACTGCCGCGATATGAATTACGCGTTGAACATGGAATGGTGGATGGTGTTTGTGTTCGGCCTGTCGCTTGTTTCGCTCAGCCTGCTGGTGCAGGCGCGGCACATTGCCCTGGCCGCCGCGGCCGTGTTTCTGCCGACACTGTTGACTGCGGCGCTCACGTACAGGAGCAACGACCCCGTCGAGGCCATGCAGCATACCGCCTTCTGGGTCAAAGCGGGCGCCGGCGCCGCGCTTATCGCGGCGGGGTATTATCTGCTCTACAAGTCCGTCGCCCGCAGCACTTCGTACCAGTCCAAGCCGTGGATGGGCGCCGCACAACCCTGACTGTGCGGCGCATTGGGCCTGTTGCCGCACGCATGCCGGTACTAATCCAGCCGAACCTTGACCACGGCCTTGCGCACCTGGGATGCATTGACGTGGGTGAGGCAGGGGGCGTGGGCGTCCTGAGGCCACAGCACACAGAACCGGCCGGCACTCAGCACGATCTCGGTGGGGCTGGGAATGGGCCCGTAGAACTCAATGTCGGGCTCATACGGTTTGACGACCGTCAGTTCCGGGGTCGGCGCCCACAGGATGGATTCCTCGCCGGAAAGCATGTATTGAATGTCGGCATAGACGCGGTGCGCCTCAAACTGGTGCCCTTCCAGGCTGCGGGTCTCGTAGCCCGAAAACATGCAGTAGACCGAATCCCCGTCGATTTCGTAGCGGCCATCGGGCGTTTCGGCGGTCATGGTCTCCAGGAATTCGAAGGCCCGGACAAACCGTTCGCTTTTCCACCCATATTCGCGCCAGTGTTCCAATGTGTCGTAAATCATGTTTTCCATTCTCCCTGGTTGGTGTGACCGTGAGTCAACTCAGCGTGAGCATACCCGTTGCCGGGGGCTTTTGGCGAACGCAGCCCCCTGTTCCATGCCGCAAGGGAGCCCTGGGGCCGCCCCTCATCCGGGAATCTGCGATAATTGATGCATATGGAAGAAATTTCGGTATAATGTACCAGTATATTATCTCGGACCCTGCAATTTCGAGCAGGGCTTGAACTGTTGCACCGAACGGGGTCCGGGACGGTGGGATGCCGAGAGTTTGGGTTGGATGGTTCAACGAATCAGGCGGAGAAACGCATGATCGGCAAGTTCATGGCCGGGCATGGGGAGACCTGTGCGTGAGAACTGTACCGCGCGAAATCCGTTTTTATTGTCTCTGCGGGCTGAAAATGCGCATTCCTGTCGATATGTACGGCAAGGCGGGCAAATGCGTGGCGTGCAGGCAAAAATTCTGGGTGCCAAAGCCGGAGGAACTGCCAGGGGACGACATCGTGGTCCGTCTGGCGGACCGTCCCGAACTGTTGCGCCGCACAGGGGACCGTGTGCGCCCGGAAACCTCCCTAACACACGGGGACAAACCGAACGATTCGACCCTGCCCCCCCCCGAAACAGCGCCGAATACCGCGTCCAGGCATTCCGCAAGCGGTTCAAGAAAGGCGGCCACGCCGCCTCCGGCGGAAAGGCCCGCAGCCGTTGCGGATGCGGTGTCCGATGGCGGGAACGAGGAGCCGTCCGCGCCGCTGGACGAGCTGGAGCCGTTGCGCCAGATTCTCGCCTACCAGTACCTTATGGAACGCCAGTCGCAGGACTCGGCGGCGCAGAAGACCGACGGCAAGGCCGACACCGACACCCGCCGCGCCTACCGGCGGGTCATTGAACGCACACGGACCCGGGTGGGGCAGCGCCTGCGCGAACTGCTTTTCGAGACCGGCCGGCGCCTTGTCGATGTGTTGGGGGAAATCGCCCAGACAACACTCAAGTTCCGGGTGGGGGAAGTCGGCCCGGACGCCTATTTCGAGGCCGTCGGGAAACTGCGCCAACGCCGGGAATGGCTTGAGCGGCAGCGCGTCAACCTGAAAGCCTGGCTGCGCACGGAAAACGTGTATCTGCTGGGGGGGCCGGGCGGCGTGGCGCTGGAAAACATGAACCTCAACCGTATCGAAGTGTCTCTGCCGCCGGAGATCCGGGAAGATCGGCCGCTGCTGCAAAAGTACATTGGCGACATGCGCGAGGCCTTCGACGCGCGCGCCGTGGCGGAGCGGCGGCGGGTGGAATGGCGCCGCATGGTCCGCGAGAGCGACATGCCCGAGGAGGCGATGCGCGAGGGGTCGCTGGAGTCCGCCGCCGACGCGGAGCGCGCCCGGGCGCGCATCATGCATTTCCGGACGCGCCTGCGCCAGGTCATGAAGGACTGCGACACCGACATCAGCGCCCTGCAGGCCTACCAGCAACTGCTGGCCAAGGGCGTGCTGCCCCGGCGCAGGGGTGAGCTGACCCAGGAGGATGTTCTGGACGAGGCGCACACTGTGTCCGAGGCGATGGCCGACCTGCGCCTGTGGCGCGACTGGGCCGCAAACGCCGCCAGCGCGGAGGACCCGGGCGATCTGCCGCTCAGCCCGCCGACGCTTTTCCGCCGGCTCGCGGAGCCCAATGAACTGCGCCGCTTCGCCCTGGAATCCGTGCCGGCCTACACCGCCGCGCTGTGCCTCATGCTGCTGGCGCTCCTTCCCGTGGCCGTGGCCAAGGCGGGATTTCTGGCGGGGATGGTCGTGCTGGCGATTGTCCCCGCGTTCAGCAGCCGCTCGCGGCGCGGCGCGGCCTATGTCGCCGTCTGGGTGATTGAATCATTCCTGATGGGCCTTGCCTGGCGCTTTGCGCAGGCCGAACCGGCCGCCCGGAACTACCTGGCCGAGCCCGTCCATCTGGCATGGGTGGTTGTGGCCTCGCTGGGCGCGTGGAGCGCCATGGGCGTCAGCGCCACGCTGGTTCTGCGCAAACTTGCAGGCGGCTATGCATGGGTCCCGCCCACGGCGGGCGCGGTGGGCCTGCTGCTCTTCCTGGCCGCGCTGTTCCTGGGAGGCGCACCCGACCCGCAACCGGCCGCCACGCCGGTGGTGGCCAAGACAACACCCCGCCCGGCCGCAGCGGAACCCTCCCCACCGACGCCGGAGGCGGCCTCGTCGAAAGAAGTTCCCAAAGAAATGCCGGGAACGATTTCGGCGGCGGTTGCGGCGGCCGGCAGTGCGCCGCCCGCCGCGACATCCTCCCCCCCGCAATCTTCCTCCGCGGTGGATTTGCCGCAAAATACTGCACCAAAACCAGTAGGCACAACGGCAACAGCACCACCCGGAAACGCGTCCGAGAAAGCGCCCCCGATCAAAGAGGAAAGCGCCACAGCCAACGTGGCGCCCCCCCAAACGGAGACGAAAGTGTCCGGGCCCACCGTGGAATTGCGGGGTGTAATGCAGAAAGAGGGCTCACTGCCGCGGTTCCGCATCATTCTCAACGCGGCGGGGGGGCGAAACCGCACAATGGACATCATCCTCGGTGAAACGGTTTACGGCCCCTGGAAAGCCCTCGAATACAACATTTCCTCGAAGAAACTCACCCTGTCCAACGCCGAACGGCTGGTGGTGCTCGACACGGGCGAAACCATCGAGCTGCCCGAATAGCCACCCCCCGGTGCCGCTGCGACGTCTTGCTGGAAATACGCAGTGATGGGCGGGTGTTCCTCCCCCCAGTGACTGTGTGACAAGAACGGCGCGGGGCCGCAAGGGCCGGCCATGGATGGAGGAACGGAAAATGAAGAGTGAGTTTGCAAGAGGGGTTGCGTTTGCAGTGCTGGCCATGATGGTCGGGGCGACCGTATTCTGGTGGCAGGCCTCGGACAATCCCGTGATGGCGGAGACCGCGGTGGGGCAGGCCCTGCCCGCCTTTGACCTGAGCGACGTGGACGGCAAGGAACATTCGCTGGCGCAGTATGCGGGCAAGATAGTGGTGGTCGAGTTTTGCAACCTCGGCTGTCCCTACTCGCGCGGCACCGACCCCGACATTATCGCCCTCGCGCAGGGATACGCCTCCAAAGGCGTCGTGGTGCTGGGCATTGACTCCAACGCGGCCAACACGCCCGCCGACATCAAGAAGCACGCGACCGAGACGGGCAAGACCTATCCAATCCTCAAGGACCCGGAAAACAAGTACGCCGACGCGGTGGGCGCCAAGACCACCCCTGAAATCTATGTTGTCGACAAGGGCGGCAAACTGGCCTATCACGGCGCGTTTGACGACCGCGCGCAGCCCGACAAGAAGGGCAAGACACCCTACGTTGAGAACGCCGTCAAGGCCCTCCTGGACGGCAAGGCCGTGGACCCGAAGGAAGTGAAGTCCTGGGGCTGCGGAATCAAGCGCGTGACAAAATGAACTGCGGAACTTTCGGGAACGGAGGCCTGCCGGCAAGGCGGCTTGTCAGCGGCCTTTCGGCGGCGGCCCTGATGTTGGTGATGGCCGCCTGTGGAAACGCACCCACCGGGGACAAAAAAGCCGACTCCGGCGCGGCGGGCCTGACAACCATGGATGCGGACAAGATGGGCGAGCGCATCAAGGCGGCGCGCGGCACGGTGGTGGTGGTGAACGTTTGGGCGACCTGGTGCCCGCCCTGTGTGGCGGAGATGCCCGAGTTCGCGCGGTTCTACGCCGAAACAAAACGTCCCGATGTGACCTTCATCAGCGTGTGCGCCAACGCGCCCGACACGATTTCCGCCGAGGTGAAACCCTTCCTGGAAAAGAACAAGATAACTTTTTCCGTGTCCGTGCTTTCCAACGCCGACCCGGTGACGATTGGCAAGGCCACCGGCGCCGAGGTCAGTGGGGCGATGCCTCTCACCCTCGTCTATGACCGCGCGGGAAAGCTGCAGAAGATGCTGGAGGAGTCCGTGACCTTCGACAGCCTGATGGCGCTGGTCAAGCCGCTGCTGTAGGCGCCATCACACTCTCGCACCGGCCAATGTCCTGCGTTGCGGGGGTGTCGTTTCGGGAGATTGCTTCGTAGGACTTCGTCCTTCTCGCAATGACGGCACGCAGCCGGCCTTTGCACTTCCCGCAATGACGACGTATGGCCGCGCGCTTTTCCCCCACCCGCGCCATCCGGTAGA
>CAIUWO010000231.1 GCA_903902895.1 Candidatus Hydrogenedentota bacterium
CAGCAGCGCCATCAGCAGAAAGAGTGAAAACCCGATGCTGAGAATGGTCAGAGCTGTCCGCCGCTTGTTGCGAAAGGCATTTTTCCAAATGAATCGGCTGAAAGTCATGGGCCCGCCCTGCGCATATTCTAGTCAATGGGCCGCAACCTGGACAACATACCCGAATCCAACGGCGCTGCGGGCTTTCGCCTGCCGCGCGGACAGGCTACTTCCGCAGCGCCTGCAGCACATACGCCGGCAGTTTCTTTTCCGCAAATACCGGTTCAAACCGCGTGAAGCGCTGGCGGCCGTTGATGACGGGGACGCTCGCCCAGTCCTCGCCGATGAGCGGTTTGGCGTACTGGATGAACTCGTCGGTCACGTCAATCTTGTTCGGGGTGATCCATGCGGCGGGGAAGGTCCGCTCCGAGTTGGCCACCAGTTCGAGCGGCACCTTGTCGTAGCGCACGTTGTAGATCGGCCCTGACTCGCGCAGGATCGTCGACATCCAGCCGTTCTCGCCCGACTTGGCGATGAGCACGGCCTGCTGGCCGACCTTGTACGCCTCATCGAGGTCGACCACGGATGCATAGGTGCAGGTGCTGCGCTGGTCCGTGCCGGACACCTGGCCGCGCGCCTTGCCGGGCACGGGCAGCTTCTTTTCGTTAAGAAGGTTCACCACCTTTTGCGCCGCCGTCATCTGGGTCGCGCCAAAGTTCGTGTGGCCGAAACTGTCCTTCACATCGCCCAGGTCGCCCACCTCGAAGCCCTCGCTCACCACCACGATGCAGCGGCCGTCGCGCCTCAACTGGTCGTTCACGTTGTCGCACAGCTCTTCCGTGGTGACCTTGGATTCGGACATGTAGATTTGCAGCGGCAGTTCCCGCTTCGGGTCGGCCAGTCGCGCCGCCGCCGGGATAAACCCGATCTTGCGGCCCATCGCCTGAAGCACCAGCACCGGGTCGGCCGGACAGGAACCCGCATTCTCCTCGTTCGCGTTCTGGACGATGCCCATCCAGTACCGCGCCACGCTGCCATAGCCGGGGGTGTGGTCGATCAGCTTGAACTCCGAATCGCCCACGTCGTTGTCGATGGTCTTGGGAACGCCGACACCGACGAGATCAAGCCCCTGCTCGCGCGCGAGTTTGGCCACCTTGTGCGCCGTGTCCATCGAGTCGTTGCCGCCGTTGTAAAAGAAGTACCCGATGTCATGGGCCCTGAACACCTCGATGACCCGCTGGAAATCCTCCTGCTGGTCCTTCTTCAGCTTGTACCGGCAGGTCCCGATCGACCCCGCCGCCGGTGTGTACCGCAGCAGCGCCACCTCGTCCTCGTTCTGCGCGGAGAGGTTGAGCAGTTCCTCTTTCAGCACCCCCTCGATGCCGTGCCAGCCGGCGTACACCGTGCCGAAAACATCGGGAAACATCTTGCAGGTGTCAATGACGCCGCGCAGTGAACTGTTGATGACGGGGCTTGGGCCGCCTGACTGGGCGACGATAACGTTTCGTGGCATTGTGCTCGTTCCTTTTGTCCGCTTATTTTCCGGGCTGTTCCATCCACTCCAGAAGAAACGCCCGGTTGTTTTCCGCAATCTTGACCTTTATTTCCAACGCCGGACCATAATCCGGAAACTCACCCAGGAGTTTGTTGATCTCAACCAGCCCCGCGCTGCGCCCGTCGAGCAGATACGTTGCCAGGGTGCGGCTCAACTGTGTGCCCGGCGTGCGGTCACCCGCCGCAACGCGCTGCTCATAGGCCGCCTTTGCCGCGGCGTAGCAGGGCTTGGCAGCATCCGACTTTCCGCTCTTCTCGCGCAGGATTCCCGCGAGCGCGTGGGCCTCGGCCCGATCCGGCCATTTCTGGCGCACCGCGTCATACGCCGCGGCCGCGTCGTCCAACCGGGCCAGACGCAGCAGTATGAGCGCCCGCGTCATCGCCGCGTCGGCATAGTCCGGGTCGCCCTGCACCGCCTCGTCGATTTCGCCCAGCGCTTCTTCCAGACGGTTTGATTTCAGCGACTCCACGGCGTCCGCATGCTTCTGGGCCGCGTGGGTTTTTGGAACATAGCCGCCCGGCGCGGGCTGGCTGGAATAGCATCCCGCCAGCAAAGCGCAGAACACCCACGCGAGCATTAGCCCGCCATGCCTTCGGTGCGGATTCACGCGCCGCTGCCCCGTTCGCTTTGGAGCCGGTAAAGAATTTCGCCCGCGTCCGGAACCAGAAGATACCCCTCGTCCTCGCGGTCGCGCCATTCGTCCGGATTGATGCTTTCCGGGTCGCGGTAGCCCAGATTGATTGCGCGGCACTCAGCCTCGGGAATCATCGTCGCCAGCGTCACCTGCACGCGCGGCTTCTCCACACCATCCTCAAAGCAGCCCATCCCGCGCACATGGGTCGAGTGGGCCAGAATGCCTCCGGGAATGTCCCGGAACTGGTCTATCTGCTGCAGGAAATAGTCGCGGACATGGTAGCCGATCTTTGCGATAAGGGGACCGTGTGTCACGCTCACCTCGTGGATGTGTTTGCCGTAGATGATAAGTTCGCCGCCGTCCGCCACCACCGGTTCCAGTTTGTACATGCACTTGCCGGCCGTCCAGATCTCGTCGTACATGGGCGGCGCCATGGCCAGAACGCTTTTAAACGGTTTGTCTTTGTAGAGGATGTGGGTGTCCGCGCTCAAATCGGCGGCCCTGTCCCAGGCCGCCTCCGGCGTTCCGAAGAAGATGGCCTTGGTGTCCTTCTTGACCACGGTGAGGCAGAAACACCACTTCTCGACGGGAATCATCGCCGCCGCCAGGTTGACCACAGCCCGCACCGGCGTGTGCTTGGCCCCGTTGATCTTATAGTTGGTGATCAGCGCGCCAAGCCAGTGGAACAGGTTCAATATTTCAGCGCCGGAAACGCCCGGATAGAAGTACTTGTTGCCGCCGCTGAACCCCACCACCTCATGGGGAAACACCGGCCCCACAATGCAGACAAGATCGTGGTCCAGCACCCGGCGGTTGACGGTCACCTCCACGGATTCACGCATGAGTCCGCCCGAAATGCGGTCGATGTCATCCTCGCTTATCGTGCCAACCCGGGCCAGCGCTTCGGGATTCTGCCATTCATGGTTGTAAATGCCCACATCGGCATACTTGCCGGCGCGTTCTTCGGCGGTGATGCCCAGCAGGGTCTGAATCATGCCGTCGGTCATCGGCGGGTGCGTGCCCAGCGCGATGAGGTAATCCATTTGCTTCGCCCGGCCGTGCACCGCGTCGTGGAGCGCCCGGAACATGAGCGGCATGGGCATGCTGCGGGTTTGGTCGGGAATGATGAAAAGCACCCGCCGGCCGTCCAGCGGCATCGAGGCGCAGGCCTCCTGCACAAACTGGTGAAGTTCGGACGGACTGAGATAACCCTTTTCGGAAATGCGCTGCATGACCATTGTTTGTAGACTCCCGGGGATGGACGCGGTTTGGGCGGCATGCGTGCGGAAAGGCCCGTTTCACGTCAGGCGCACTGGAAACCCACGCCTGAAAAGAGCTGTTCCAATGCGGCGTCAGGCCCCGCGAAAGTCACCCGCGTGTTGAAGAATTCCCGACGCCGCGGATACTCCTTCCGCAGCCGGTCAAACCACGCGGACTGCTCTTCGGGCGCGGACAAAGCCAGCATTTCGCGCATGCGCGCATCGTCCGACATTATCTCATAGACCGCGCGGACCGCGCCAGACAGCGCCCCGGTCTGGGCCGGGTCGATCACGAGTTGCGCGCAGTCCGGCGCGGGCAGCAGGGGAGAGGGATCCCATTCCGAAGGCCGGTGCAGCGACGCGCAAAGCGCCTCATAGACCTGCCGCGTGCCGTTGACCTTGCCGTCAAAGGAATACCCGGCGATGTGCGGTGTGGCGATGTCCACCAACCCCAAAAGCTCGGTGTCCACCTGCGGTTCACCCTCCCATACATCCAGCACGGCGGCCCGCAAAGACCCGTTGCGCAGGGCCGCCTTCAGGGCCTGGTTGTCCACCACGGGGCCGCGGGAGGAGTTGATGACGATGGCCCCCGGCTTCAGCCGCGACAGAAAGGCCGCGTCCGCCAGATGCCAGGTGGCATGGGGGCCGGTCTTTTCAATCGGTACGTGGAAGGTAACAATGTCGCAGTCGAGAATCTCCTCGATGGGACGGAACGCGGGGTCGCCGCCTTCGGTGTCGAAACGGGGCGGGTCGTTCAGGACGCACTGCAACCCCAGCGCCTCGGCCTTTTTCCACACGCGCCGGCCCACGTTGCCGACGCCCACAATCCCCAGTTTCATCCCGGCAAGCGTCAGCCCGTGCCGTTCCGCAAGATGAAGCAGCGCGGCCGTGATGTACTCCCCAACGCTGTTGGCGTTGCAGCCCGGCGCGCTCGAAAAGGTGATGCCCTGCGACGCCAGCCATGCCTTGTCCACATGGTCCTCGCCGATGGTGCAGGTGCCCACGAAGCGGACCGGTGTGCCGTCCAGCAGTTCGCGGGTGACCTTGGTGATGCTGCGCACGACCAGGGCATCCGCATCCGCAAGCATTTCCCGGCTAATCTTGCGCCCGTGGGCCGTGCGCACCTCGCCCAGCAGGCCGAACGCCTCCCGGCCGTAGGGCACGTTTTCATCCACCAGTATCACCATGGCTGTATTTCCTCGCGCTGTTTGCCGGCCGCGACTAGAGTGGCGGCCGATCCAGTGTGTCCCTGGCGCCGAGGATGTACCGTTCCGACAGAACAGCCTCGGTAAGCTTCCAAATCGCCAGGAAAAACGGCATGCACCACAGAAGGAACACCTCGGCAAGCCACCAATACGGCCACGATGCGGGAATGAACCCGGGGGTGCCGTTGAGGATAATGACGCATATCCCCGCAAAACTGAACACTGTCAGGAGCAGGGAAACGCAGGCCCCCGCAAAACTGCAACGACCGGGCGTGCCAAGCATTTTGCCGCCCAATCCGGACTTGGTCCCGTCTGGCATGGTCCGATCTCCTCGCGGGCTTCCCGGTGGTTCCGCCAGGCCGGAACTCGACTAACCCGCCGTTCGCAACCCCTCATCGAGCACAATCATGTAGTTCTCCACGGGCATGTAGTCTGTCAGTGAATTGCCCGTGCCCAGCGTCCAATGACCGTCTTCAAAACAGGATTCTATGACATCACGGGTGTATTTCCGCAACTCTTTTTCTTCCAGCCGGCAGATGCGGTCCACATCCAGACCGCCCAGCGGGGTCACCTTGTGCCCGTACTGCCGTTTAAACTCGGCCACGGGCTGGATAACGTCCTCGAAGGAGTGCTTGGCGTCGATGCCGCAGCCGTCTATGATGTCATCATACACCTCGGCAAGATTGCCGCACGAATGCAGGATAAACGGTTTTCCGTGCCCGTGCGCCAAATCGGCCATCTTCTTGTAGATGGGAAAGACGTACTCGCGAAGGTGGGCGGGGGAGAGGAAGGTGGATGTCTTAAACCCTAAATCATCCCCCTGGCGCAGCGCCCCAATGGCATCCATGGTCACCAGTTGCCGCAGGCAGCCCAGATGGACCTCCTCAATTTTGTCGAACACGGCCCGGACCAGTGCCGGGTCCAGGTAGATGGCCATGGACAGCCCCTCGACCCCCAGCAGCGTGGACGCCCACTCGTAGGGACCCATGCACACGCCGCCCACAATCTTGGCCCCCTCGGGAAGCAGGGCAATTGCCTTTTCCCAGTGGGAGAAGTCCATGTAATTGTCCGGCTTGGGCCAGGGGAAACGCTCAAAGTCCTCCATGGTGGAAATCACTTTTTGCGATTCGCTGCCGTGGCTGACGGTGCCGTCCGCGTGCGTGCCCTGACTGAGGGGGAAATTCGGCCCGATTTCCATGGGCACACCGTCAAAGCCCATGCCGATCCAGAAATCAACGTAGGTCTGCCAGTACCCCTCGTCGTGCGGGCTCATTTGGTCGAAGGGCACGCCCATGCGCCCGGCGATGAATCCGGGACTGGCAAGATGCTCGTAAAAGGGGAGATGGGTGGGACGTCCGCGCCGGGTTACCGCGCGCAGGAACTGCTCAAAATCCGGTTCGCGCCGCGAAAAACGGGGACTGACTCGCTTTTCGGCTGTTTGAAAAGCGTGTCTGTCCCTGTTTTTCTCACTTCGTTCCACGATTTATCTCTTCCACGGCGGGGTGGCGGGCAGGTACGTGTCGAATTCCTCAATAAGCGCCGTCTCGTATTCCCCGGCATAGGTGCCCGCAAAGAAACGGTCCAAGCCTTCCTCGTAAAGACGCTGCCAGGATTTCTCCTCCTCGCCGGGATTGATCGGGAAGAATAGGGCGTTGTTGGCCCGGGCGGCCTTGAGGTCGCCGTTGGCGTCGCCAATCATCAGAATATGGGTCTTCTCGTACCGGCCTTCAGAGGCAAACGCGATGTGCTCTGATTTCGTGCCCACTTCCTGGCCGTTGATGCAGAAGACATGCTTTTCCATGTCCTGCTCGGCCCATTCGCGCTCCAGCGCCTCGCCCGGCGTCTGGGAGCACACCATCATGTCGGCGCGGGACTGCGCCTTTTCCAGGCATTCCCGGACGTAGGGGAAGGGAGGGAGGCCGCCCTGCACGACTTCTTCAATCATCTTGTTGACACCGACGCTCCACGCCAGTGCCTGGTGGATGTCCGGCATTTCGGCGGCGGAATGCTCCGCACAATAGGCCTTCAGCGCCGGATTGCCCAGTTTGGTTTCCTTTTCGGCCCATGCCCGCAGGTTGGGAATCTCCGGCAGTTTGATGCCGCGCGCCATCGGCGCGTCCCATTCGGCCAGCAGGTCAAAAGTCATGAACAGCGCCGGAAAGCGGTTGATGCCGCGCCATTTGGAGTACAGGTTCACGAATTCCCCGGCCATCCGCGCGTACTTGGACACCGCCTGCAGGTTCCAGTACTTGATGATGTTCGGGATAAAGCACTCCTTGTGCTTGATTTCCATCGTGTCAAAGGCACAGCCGTCCGAATCGATGGCAATCAGAAAAGAATGCCCGGGCTGGTGGGCTTTCAACGCGGCCACAGGATCGCTCATGACAGAATGGACTCCTTCTTATATAGCGCTGCAACGCATCCTTCCGGTCAGTCCCGCACGAAATACACGGGCCAACCCAACTCTCTTAGACAATTGAACAGCAAAGTGCAGTGTGAAACCCAACAATTCCTCCTGCCTTATCCTCTTCATCCTGTTCATCCATGTTCAATACGTATTTGTCTTCCTTCGTGCTCTTCGTGCCTTCGTGGTTCACTAAACCCCGGAGAACGCCGAAAACCCGCCGTCCACGGGAAGCACAATGCCGGTGACAAACCGCGATGCGTCGCTGGCCAGCCAGACCGTCGCGCCCACCAGGTCCTCCGGTGTGCCGTAACGCCCCATCGGCGTGTGGCCGATAATCGTCTTGCCCCGCTGGGTTGGCGCGCCCGTTTCCTTGTCCGTCAGCAGGAACCGGTTCTGGTCGGTCAGGAAGAAGCCCGGCGCAATCGCGTTGACCCGCAGCTTGGTGCTGTATTCCTGCGCCAGATGCACCGCCAGCCACTGCGTGAAATTGCTCACCGCCGCCTTGGCCGCGCTGTACCCCGGAATGCGGGTCAGCGGCCGGAACGCGTTCATGGACGATATATTAATGATGGACCCGCCGTCCGCATTGTCCAGCATCGCCTTCACAAAGATTTGCGAGGGGAGAATGGTCCCGCCCGTCAGGTTCAGCTCAAACACCTTCTGCAGCGCCTCGGCCGGCAGTTCAAAGAAGGACTGCTCCGGCGACGTGGTCGCCCCCTTCATGTTCCCGCCCACGGCGTTGACCAAAATGTCGACCTGGCCGAAGTCCGCCACAATGGCATCGCAGCACGATTGGATGGTGGCCCGGTCAAACACGTTCATCGCGTAGCCTTCGGCCCTGCCGCCCGCCGCCGCAATGCGCGCCGCGCAGGCCTTGGCCATGTCCGGCAGCAAATCCGCCACCGCCACCGTGGCCCCCGCCGCGGCCAAACCCTCGGCAATCGCCCCCCCCAACACCCCGCCGCCACCGGTCACCACCGCCACCCTGCCGCTGAGATCAAACAACGTTGACGTGCCCACAGGCGCAACCCTTTCTAATCATTGAGTTTGGAAAGTCCAGCCGCCACAGAACCGGTTCAGGCACTCTGCCCTCCGGAGCCGCGCGTGAGGCATAGAATAATTACGGTCACGCCCCCCAGTCAAGAACACGCCAAATCCCTAATCGCCGGATAAGGATCTTTTTGTGGTTGCATCATGGTGGAAGAGCGCCTGGATACAGCGTATAGGGCAACTGAATCCCATGTTAGTGTGAGCCCCTGGCGGGTGACCGCTTGCCTGTGGCGAAATCTCTTGAGAGCGGTATTCGGCCTGTTTCTTCTCCGGATGCCCCAACGGGGCTATGGAGCGAAGCCCGGGGTTGGCCGATGTCACGCCCTTGGCGTGACATGGCCTACCCCGGGTAAAAGGCCCGCGCTTCATCCCACTTACCCTGCAAGGGTGGTTCCCGTGCGCATGGCGCAACGCTTTCAGCGTAGCGCCATGCACGGGATGGGACGCCTGAACCCGGGGTAGGCGGTCGGCATTGCGTGGTAAAGCCTCACGCCAACCCCGGGCTTCGCTCCATAATCCCGTTGGGATATACGGACAAATGCATGTGCGGGATTTGAACCCTGCTTATCCGGCAATTAGGGCAAACTCCCGCATTTCCCAATACCGTCACCCCCGCGAAAGAGGGTCGCACAACGCCCTCATCCTGTCATGCTCGCGGCGAAGGAAATTCTGCCTGTCCCGGCCCGGCCATGAGCGGAGACATGTCCCACAAGGTGGCGCAGACATGCCTGTCCAGCCCGCACTTTCCCCTTTCACCGCTTGCAGGAAATGCCTCGCGGCAAACCCGCCAGGACTCGGGGCCAGTGTGACGCGCATGTCGTCACTGTAGGAGACTTGCTCTCCTTACATCCTGCCGGCTTGGCCCGGCGCTGTCTCCCAAGATTTCCCTGATTTCCTATTCGGGCGCGGCCCCTGATTTATCCCTATTTCTGTGAGCCATCGAGCATTGGCAAAGCCGCCTTCCAAAAAAGTTCATGGTTGAATAGATTCATCGACCATTGGTCGGAAATGCCGCTCAGCAGCATTCTTCCTTCGTGGTAGCGGAATCGCCAATAGGGATGCCTGGCTTGACTGGGGCTGCGCGCGTCCCATTCGCTATCGTCGATACTCTTCACTTTCGGGATAACAAGATACTCCGGCTCGAAACAAAGGACCAAGGCATCGCTAAAGTCCATGGACTTGTGCAAGTTCTCAACGTAGTTCAAGTAGTCCCCGGGGTTACGCATGCCCCCCGTGCGCGTCATGAACTCCTCGAAGGTGCTATCATACTGCCCAATGAAGAACGCTAGAGAACTGGGGGTCATGTACGGCTTGAATGGTTCCACGATCTGACGACCTTTTTCCGCGTCGATCTCATCGCCCAGCGTCGGCAGCGTCGGCAGCAGATCGCGAAATGCGGTCATTGTGGCCACAATGGCAGCTTTCTTCTCGCCTAACTCTTCGAACCGGCAAGTTTCAAACTGGACAGACGGCACCGGCCAGCCCTTAGGGACATTCGTGCAGCCCGGAAGAGGAACCCGGAGCAGCCTGGCGGGAGCAACCCCGGCAAGCGGGTTTTCCGTATGAGCCGCCTTGTCGAAAGGAGACGCAGAATAATGATGCACCATAAACGCCACAAGAAACTGCTCCGGCTCTTTGCGAAACTTGTGTTCGGGCGCGTAACAATAATCGGTGTCCTGCTGAAAGGCCCGAAGCAGATATGCCTCCCTACCCGTTTCCTGATGCACCGCAACCAGGCAATAGGTCAAACTATTGATAACGGTATGACCATACAATGTACATGTGGCGTTCGGGCGGACATAGATCTTGTACGAAGCCTCCCATCCGTAGGGATCCGTTGTGCCATCAAGGGAGGGCGTGTCTGCGCACAATAGCTGGCGGTAGCCATCCTTGTCACCGCGGGCAACAGCATCCACGAACATAGCGCAATGTTTATAGAGAGACATGACCGGCACAGGGGGCACCGTCACGTCCGCCTTCATCGCATCCACGCCGGACAGGGGCGGCTCCAACAGGGCCACTCCTATCGAGAATACCGCGTTGGATTCAAAGCACTCCGAGCGATCCTGCTGGGTAAGCGCCTCGTCCGGAAATGGTATTCGGTAATAAAGGACCTGTGGCGGCGCTGCCAAGGCACCCAGAGAAACTAATGCAAAACACAGCCACAAAGGGAGCAATTTGAAATTCGCACTCATAGTCATCAGTGCCTCATAGTATTAATAGTAAATTAGTTGCCTAGGCTTAAATACATGAATCGCCGAAGGTTTGTTTCCGCGTAATCGAAATTCTGTAATCCTTGAAGCCGTAACCGCCAAAGGTAGCAGTTCCCGTCAGATAGAGAGGATCTACCGTCACGCTGTTGCAGAGGTTCCATTCGTTCGTGCATACCCCAGGGTTCTTAACACCTATCCTGACTTTGACCGCGCCACCGACACCACCGGAGAGCTCGTTATGGGTGACTTCAACGCCGTTGCCATCTAAAAATATGGGGACGCTTCCCCTATTTTCATTTTCCGGTCCTTTCTTTTCTTGGTCGCCCCGCCTTGCGGGGGCATCAGCACCGTTTCGAGCAGGTTGAGGAGCGTGACACCTCCCATGGGCTGGCCCGTGCGCGTGTGCAGCCGCAACGGTTCCATTTCCTCGGGGGAGTCCGCGTCGGCCAGAAACGCGCGCCAGTCGCCCACTTGCTCGGTCAACCCCCGTGTCGGCGCTTGCCCCGCTGGGTGATGCGACAGGGTATTCCCGGGAACCACCATACGCGCTGTTCGTGGCATGAACCAAGGGTAGCAGGGACGTGGCGGCGTGTCAATATGAGAATAGGCGAAACTCCCCTTCCCCATCCTTTGCGCAAAATGCCGCCCCGAGAGCAGGGGAGAGGGGATCGCGCGGTTGCTTGCCACACCGTCCGGGCATATGGCCTCCGCAAACACGAATCGGGGCCTCCGCAACCGGAGGCCCCGACAGAAAGACATGCAGACGGCCAATGGCCTAGAAGAGCGCGGAAAGGAGCACGCCAATCACGTTTGCCGGATAGACCGACGGCCATTTCAGGAATTCCACGTGCCCGTCCATGTACAGGACGTTGCCGCCGCCGGGAACGTGGTTGAAGGTGCTGGCGGCGCCATACACGGCAATTTCATCCCACATGACCGGAAGTTCGCTTGCGGCCTTGGTGCTTGCCGATGGATTGTTGATGTCCGTGATAAAGAAGCGCTCTATGCCGATGCGCAGCCGGGGAATGGGTCCCAGGGCGGCGTCTTTCAACTCGTTTGTCTTGGCGACATTGTTGCTGGAATAGAACCCATAGAGCGTAAATGCGGCACCCACAAGATCGGGGTTCAAAAAGCCCATGGCATAGGTGACAATCGCCTGCGGGTCAGAAAGGTTCTGCGCCCTATACTGCGCCAGCGTTGGCGGAACTGAGCCCGGATTCAGCACGGCCTGCTCCTGGAAGGCCCAGCCGAGGTAATAATAACTGCCGCGGGCCAGCATGCAGGACCGCACCGGCTTGCTCGGGTCGCCGTCGGTGTAGAAGCCCTTGAGCACACCCGCCCCGTCCGAGTCCGACGGGCAGACGCACACCTTCACATCGGTCAGGTATTCCGGATACAGGGACGGACCGTCAAAAGACGCATCCCAGGTCAAATTCGGGGGGTTGTCGCAGTTGAAGCGCTTGATGGACGGGAAGGTTTCCTTCGCCTCGTTGGCGTACATGTTGAAAACCAGACCCATCTGCTTGAGGTTGTTCTGGCAACTGGACCTCCGGGCCGCCTCCCGGGCCCGGGCCAGCGCCGGCAGGAGAATCGCCGCCAGAATGCCGATAATCGCGATGACCACCAGCAACTCGATTAAAGTGAAGCCGCGGGACCTGTTCATTATCACGTCCTCCTTAAGAATTAAGACCTTTCGTTCTCCCTGTCAAGGGACACACGTCCCTCCACAGACCACCGTGCCGACCATATACCGACATGAATATTATATCCATTTGCAAAAATATGCAAGCGCCTCCCAACAGGCAGCTCCAAATAGGACGCGGTAATGGGTGGCGAGCGAGCCTGGCAGTCCACGCTTTACGGTACGGCGGGTTCACGCCTGAGCGACAATATAACACTTGCCAGGTTGGCATTTATTGGCGCGGCACCTGCCCAAAACCGCCGCAAGGGATAACAGTGACCAGGTCCGGCTGGCGACCCTCCCCGAGACTTACGGCGTGGGTATAGGCCAGAGGAGGGATTGACACTGGGGGGAGAGGGTGCTATACTCAGGCCACTTGAGCGGGACTAACTCAGTTGGTAGAGTGCCAGCTTCCCAAGCTGGATGTCGCGGGTTCGAACCCCGTGTCCCGCTCCATTTCTTTTTCTCCCAAAATTCCCCCACAAGAAACCGGCGTGTCTCTGCATGTCAAGCGCCATGGTCTCGGTTATTCCCGGCTACCGCAACGGGCCGAAACGAAAACATTGCCGAGTGGTATTGTCGGACGAGACGACGAGCGACGGCTTGGGAATATCCCATGCAGACAGCATGAATACTCCAGCCTGAGCCAAGCACACTTGAACGTTCAGCGGGCGGTTTGAGCCGTCCAGTCGCGGTGCGCTTACCAAGCCATCCCCAGCCAATCATCCTCTAGGAACATGGGGGAGGGGTGGGAGAGTGGTATGCGCCAAGACACACCGCGCCGCCTGCTTTGCCCAGTGCGGTGACCAAGCGC
>CAIUWO010000232.1 GCA_903902895.1 Candidatus Hydrogenedentota bacterium
GGATTTCCTCAAGCTTCGCCGAGCCGGGCGACGATGTGCTTCGCCACGCGGTTGGAATACTGCGGTTCTCTTGCCTCAAGCCCTTTGACGTTTTGGGTTGCGATGGACCGGAGCTTGGGCAACAGCGGCTGCGCAAGCGGACCCAGATCGTCCAGTATGGTGAGCGCGCGCAGGCGCACCCAGGGGCCGCCGCCCTCCATTGCGGCTTCAAGCACGGGGACCAGTCCGTCCTGTTCACCCAGCAGGTGCAGCGCCTGGACGGCTGCCACGCGCACATCGCCGGAACCGTCCTCAAGCCGCGCGCGCAGCGCGGCCACCACTTCGGGTGTCGCCGCATTGGCCACGCCCAACCCTGTAACCGCCCAATACCGCACCGCGCTGTCCGCATCGGCGCAACGCGCGATGAGCGCCGCCGTGTTCCCCTGCGCGTTGCGCTCCAGGTCCGCGGTTTCCAGGATGCGCGCGAGCGGGTAGTCCGACCCGTCTTTCCCGAAAGTGCGGGGTGGTCTGTTTCCCCGGCGCGCATCTATCTCGCCCTCCGGGCACAACCCCAGGTCGCCCGTCTCCAGCATCCATGCATATAGCGCACGGCGCATCTCGGTGACCCGTTCCGCCTGCTCTGGCGCACCGGCCAGGTTGTTAATCTCCCAGGGGTCCGCCTCCGTGTCGTAGAACTCCTCCACGGGTTTGCGCGGCGCCAAGAATGCGGACTGCACCGCGTTCAGGCGGCCTTCCTTTCCCATCCGATCCCAGACCTGCATGGTCGGCATTTCGTACATGTACTCATTGTGCTGCGCCTGGGAGACCTGCGGCATGAAGTTGCGGATGTACTTGTAGTGCCCGTCGCCAATGGCGCGCGAACAGTCGTAGCGCTCGTCCATCCGGTCCCTTCCGGCGAAGACGTAATTGCGCGGCGCGGCCGCGGCCTGCGCGCCGAGGAAGGGTTGGCCCTGCATTGTCTCCGGCACGGGCACACCGGCCAGGCTGAGCACGGTGGGGCCGAAGTCCACAAAACTGACCAGCCGCTGCTCGACACTGCCCGGCGCGCCCGGTGCAAGCTGCCGCCAGCGTTCGGGCACGCGCAGGAGCAGCGGGACGCGCAAACCGGTGTCATACAGCCAGCGCTTGCTGCGGGGCATGCCCGCGCCGTGGTCGCCGTAGAAGAAGACAATCGTGTCATTGGCCAGGCCGTCCGCGGCGAGTTCATCCAGCACCCGGCGCACCTCGTAATCCATCTGCGTGATGTTGTCCGCGCAGCGCGCCCAATCCTGCCGCACCTCCGGCGTGTCGGGATGGTACGGGGGCAGGGGCGCCTTGGCCGGGTCGTGGCGCTGTGCCTCGGTGACATCGCGTGTGTCCCGGAAGAACGTCGCGTCGGGAACGCGGATGCGGCTTTCGTGCGTGATGAGAAAGTTGACGACGCTGAAGAAGGGCTGGCCCGGCTTGCGGTGCCGCCAGTGCGCGGACTCGCCGCACTCGTCCCAGGTGTTCGCGTAGTCAGTGAAGTTGTAGTCGGTCTTGCTGTGGTTCGTGCAGAAATACCCCGCCTCACGCAGGTATTCGGGAAAGCACCGCACTTCCGACGGACGCTGTGCCGAGCAGCGCATGTTGTGGCTGCCCAGCGCCGTGGGATACATCCCGGTGATGAGGCCGGACCGCGCGGGCGCGCACACGGGCGCATGGGAAAACGCGTTGGCGTAGCGGACGCCCTCCGCTGCCAGGGCGTCCAGGTTCGGCGTGCAGGCATACGCGTCCCCATAACAGCCCAGGTGGGGGCTGGTGTCCTCGCAGGTAATCCACAGGATGTTCGGGCGCACAGCGGGCACCTCCTGCGCGGCCCCGTTCCAACCCAGCGCCGCCGCACCGGCGCCCATACCCGCCAAGAACTGTCGTCGGTTCATGCTCCGTCCTTTCCTGCGTCGCCCAACTGTGCAGAGGGGATTCAGTTCTGTTCAGCTTGGACCTCTGTCATGATGCTGACCGGGCCCATCAGTCCCGATTCCTGCAATGGTGAATCGGGCTTGAACGGCTCCAGCGTGCTCCAGGTCAGGCGCTCTTTCTTTGGCAAAGCACTGTCGCCAATGAGGCGGTTAATCCAGAGGTTGGCCACGGTGATCTCTAACTGGTTGTCCTTCTCGCGCAGGAGGGCGGCTGGGATTTCCACGCGCCACGGGTCGCACCAGACCACGCCCAGGTCGGTGCCGTTGAGTTTCACAGAAGCCATGTTCTTCACCGTGCCCAGCGAGAGGAAGCGGCGGTCCTTGACCGTGTCTATGGGAGCGTCGAAGGTGGTCCGGTAAACGGCTTTTCCGGAGTAGTACTTTATCCCCGGCTCGGGCCGTTTGCTCCAGTCTTCCAGCGTGCCGAAAACGACCTTTTCCGGACCGCCCCACTTGGGATCAAAGGACACTTCCCAAGGTGCGGTGAGCGTGGCCATCGTGTTGCGTCTCGGAGAGGTTTGCCGGGGTTGCGGCGGATTCACGGCGGGATGCCTGAAGACGACAAACCCGCTCTCAAAGGGATGTAGATGAAGGTAGATGCAGGTCTTCCCGTCCACCACCTCGTATTGCGTCAATTCGCGGCGTTCGCCGGTAACCGGATCCCACCATTCGGGCTGGCGGCCGGTCACGCGGAAACGGCAGTCCACGGTCCAAGCCTTGTCCTCGGCGTTGGCAACAAAATAGAAATCCCCTTCACCTTCGCGCCGGTGGATGTACCGCATGGGGCGGCAGGAACTGAAGTCGCGCGGCACGCCGAGGGTGGACAGCAGTTGCGCGGTTGTGTCATAGCTTGGATACAGGTCACGCCGTGAGGGAGCGGGCGCGGCGAGGCCGTTCAGCCGCCACGGTGCCATGTCAGAGGCCCCCAGTTCCAGGGAGTGTTTCCAGTCTCCGTTCTCAGTCGACGCGTTGGTCCACCTTTGGTCGGTGTTCACAGTCTGTGTGCCTCCGTCACTGAAGCAGACATGCAGCGCCCCGATCAGTCCGGCGGGATTGGGCTTGTTATCACCGTTGTCGGCCACCACGGTCACTGCATTGTGCCCAGGCTTCAACAGCGCGCCCACATCCATTGTGGTAATCACGTTGAAGTCGGCTCCGGTGCCCGCCGACTGCCCGTTCACGAACAGTTCAAAACTGTTGTCTGCGGTCATGGCGGCCTGCGCCGACTGGATGGGCCGGGTGCTGTCGACTTCGAATTCGCGGTTGAAA
>CAIUWO010000233.1 GCA_903902895.1 Candidatus Hydrogenedentota bacterium
GCCCCAGTGGGGGCTGACCTTCCGCGATCTGTCGTTCATGATGGCGCGGGAAATGAAGCGCGACAGCACGGACGGCGTGCTGGTGACATCGGTGCGGCCGGGCGGGTCGTCGGGCGAGGCCAAGCCGGCGCTGGAGGCGCAGGACGTGATTGTCGAGGCGGGCGGCAAGCCCGTGCACAGCGTGCGCGACCTGATGGCGGCCACCGAGGAGCTCACCAAGGGCAAGGAGGAACCCGTGGCGACGCTGGTGACCTTTGAGCGCAAGACCGAACGCTACGTGACGGTGGTGCGCGTCGGACTCAAGGAACTGATTGACCCGGGGCTTGAGGCGAAAAAGGCGTGGCTGCCCATTGAGACACAGGTCATCACGCGCGACCTGGCGGAGCAAATGGGCGCGACGGGCCTGACCGGCTTCCGCGTGACCCACGTTTACCGCGACAGCACGGCGGCCAAGGCGGGTGTCCAGGTGGGTGACCTGATTCTGTCGGTGGACGGCACCAAGTTGACGGCCAACCGGCCGGAGGACGGCGAGGACCTGGCAACTTTCATACGCCAATACAGCG
Organism: Candidatus Hydrogenedentota bacterium; assembly: GCA_903902895.1. Taxonomy (GTDB): domain Bacteria; phylum Hydrogenedentota; class Hydrogenedentia; order Hydrogenedentales; family CAITNO01; genus CAITNO01. Next base: position 564 of record CAIUWO010000233.1, read on the forward strand.
TGGGCGCGACGGCGGAACTCCAGATTCGGCGCGGCACGGAAGAATTAAAGACACCGGTGGAGCTGATTCGGGCGCCCAAACTGGCCCGCGAGATGAAGCGGTTCCGGGACGACGTGTTTGAGTTCACGGTGCGCGACATCACGATGTTCGACATCGCATCGGAGCGCTGGCGCGACGACCAGCAGGGCGTTCTGGTTGAGCAGGTGCGGCCGGGGGGCTGGGCCTCGCTGGGACAGCTTCAGAACGGCGACCTGCTGCTGGAGATCAACGGCGCGGGCGTGACCGATGTAACGGCTGCGAAGGACACGATGGGCAAGGTCGCCGAGAGCATGGCGGACTCGGTGGTGTTCAGGGTGCTGCGCGGGATTCACACGCTCTATATCGAGTTGGAGCCGCGCTGGGACAAGAAGCAGGGAGGCTGACAACGATGAGCGACCGGATTGTGCTGGCGGGCCAAACCGCGCTGGTGACCGGCGCGGGGCGCAGGCTGGGCCGCGCCGTGACTCTTGCCCTTGCGCGGGCGGGCGCGAATGTGGCGATACACTACCGCAACTCCGCCGCCGAAGCGGAGGAGACGGCCGCCGAGGCGAACCTTCTCGGCGCGCGGACGTGGCTTATTGAAACGGACCTGTCGACACCCGCGGCGGCGGCGGAACTGGTGGAGCGCGCCGCGGCCGAGACGGGCGGGCTGGACATTCTGGTCAACAACGCGAGCATCTTTGACGAGTGCGCATTCGCGGACATCACCGCCGAGGCGGTGGTGGAAAACGTGAACCTGAACGCGCTGGCACCGATGCACGCCGCGCGCGCATTCGCTGCGCAGCAGCGGCCGGGCGCGGTCGTGAACATGCTCGACGCGATGGTGGCCGACTACGACCGGAAGCATGTCCCCTACCATCTGGCCAAGCGGATGCTGCTGACCCTGACGAGCATCATGGCCATAGAGTTCGCGCCGCTGGTGCGGGTGAACGCGGTGGCGCCGGGCCTTGTGCTGCCGCCGGAAGGCCGGGACACCGCCTATCTGGAATCATTGAGGCACACGAACCCGCTGAACCGGCATGGTTCGGAGGACGGCGTGGCAGACGCGGTTTTGTATTTGCTGCGTGCCGGGTTCGTCACCGGCCAGACGCTGTACGTGGACGGCGGCAGGCATTTGCGGGGAAGCATGTATGGATAAGATTCACATTCGCGACCTGCAGGTAAGGTGCGTGGTGGGCATTTACCCCGAAGAGCGCACGGCCAAACAGGATGTGATCCTAAATGTGACGCTGCATGCCGACTACCAGACGGCCTGCCTGAGCGACCGGATTGAGGACACGGTGGATTACAAACAGGTCAAGAAGCGGATTGTTGCGATGGCTGAAGCGTCGGAATTCTTCCTCGTCGAACGGCTGGCCGAAGAGGTCGCTTCAATATGTCTGGAGAATCCACAGGTCTTCCGCGCCGACGTCACGGTGGACAAGCCGGGGGCGCTCCGTTTCGCACGCAGCGTGGCCGTGGAAATCTCCCGGACCCGGCCGGGGTTGACTTAGTCGGTGCCGGGCACGGTCTGCCATATTTCCGTGGCGGGAAACCTGGACCCGGAACGGCAACTGCCCCGGGCGCTGGACCTGCTGCGCGAGCGCGCTGAACTGACGGGCTTGTCCACGTTCTACCGCACGGCGGCCCTTGGGCGCGCCGACCAGCCCGACTACCTGAACGGTGTGGCAAGGGTGCGGTTTGACGGCGACGCGCGGACGCTCAAGTTTGGCGTGCTGCGGGTTATTGAAAACGAACTGGGCCGGGTCCGCATCGCGGACCGCTATGCGGCCCGAACGGTTGATCTGGACCTGCTGCTGTTTGGCGGCGAAGTGGTTGATGAGGACGGGCTTGTATTGCCCGACCCGGACCTGTGGCGCCGCCCCTTCTTGGCGGCGGCCGTGCTGGAGTTGGAACCGGAGCTTGTTGTTCCGGGCACCGGGCGACCCCTGCGTGAATTGGCCGACATGGCGGGCGGCGCGCGGTTGGAACCGGCGCGGGAATTCACCCGCGCGACACTGGAAAGGCTTGAATTATGAACATTGACCGCGTCGCCGGACTTGTCCGCGAGATTCTGATTGAGATGGGCGAGGACCCGGAGCGCGAGGGGTTGCTCAAGACGCCGATGCGCTATGCAAAGGCGCTGGACTTTCTGACTTCGGGCTACCGGAAGGACATACATGAGATTATAAACAACGCGGTGTTCGAGGCCGAGTCCAACAACATGGTCATCTCGCGCGACATTGAGATGTACAGCATGTGCGAGCACCACATGCTGCCCTTCTTCGGCCGCGCCCACGTGGGGTACATCGCCCGCAAGAAGGTGATTGGACTGAGCAAGATCGCGCGCATCGTCGACTTTTACTCCCGGCGGCTGCAGATTCAGGAACGGCTCACGGCGCAGATAGCGCGGGCCATCATGGACCACACCAAGGCGGAGGGCGTCGGCGTGGTGCTCGAATGCCGCCACCTGTGCACAATGATGCGCGGCGTGGAAAAGCAGAATTCGGTGATGACCACCTCGTCGGTGCTGGGCAGTTTCCATGACGACGCCATCACACGGACGGAGTTCTTGCAGTTGATTAACCGGGATGTGGGACGGTAATCGTGAATTGGGAATTATGAATTACAAATTGAAGACCTCTCGAAGGGAGTTGCTTCCGTGAAGAGAACTGGCGGTCTTGTGCTGGTCCTGCCTATGTTGTGCGTGCTGGCGTTGGCGGTCGACGGGCGGGCCATTCCGCGGGAACCGCGGCAGGGCGGGGTGTATGTGGTGGCGCACCGGGGCGCCCATGAGGGCATCCCGGAGAACACGCTGGCGGCGTATGCCAAGGCCATCGAAGTGGGCGCGGACTTTGTGGAAATCGACACGCGCGCCACGAAGGACGGCCATATCGTCAGTATGCACAACGGCACGGTTGAAGCCTACACCAAGGATGCCAAGGGACCGGTGTCGGGCTTCACGCTGGCCGAGTTGAAAGCGTTGGACATCGGCAGCCGGGTGGGGCCGGAATGGAAGAATGAACGGGTGCCCGAACTGGGCGAAATTCTGGATTTGTGCAAGGGAAAGATCGGCATTTATGTGGACCTCAAGGCCGCGCCGGTCGACCAGATCGTCAAGATGCTGCGCGAGCGCGGCATGGAGCGCGACGCCGTTTGGTACACGGGCGGGTCCAACCTGATCAAGCTGAAGGAACTGTGCCCGGAGTGCCTGCCCATGCCCGACCCGGGCGCGGAACGGGGGCTGCAACGTCTTCTGGACACGGCCAAGCCAAACGCCGTCGCGTCCGATTTCAAGAACCTGACCCAGTCCTTTGTGGAAACCTGCCACAAGAACAACGCTGTTGTCATCGTGGACGACGGCGGCCCCGAGTCGTGGGCGCCGATGCTTGAATGGAAGGTGGACGGCATCCAGACGGACCAACCGGCGGCGCTGGTCAAACGGCTCCAGGAACGCGGCGCGAAATGAGTGAAACAGGCCACACGTACACGGAAAGGGTGCTGGAGGCGCTGGCGCTGGCATTTGAACTGCACGGCGAACAGCGGCGCCGGGGACCGGAGCGGGTGCCCTATGTGACGCACCTGCTTGGCGTCGCCTCGATTGTGGGTGAATACGGCGGCGACGAGGACCTGTTCATCGCGGCGCTGCTGCACGATGCGGCGGAGGATCAGGGCGGGCAAAAGACGCTGGACCGAATCAGTGAACAGTTCGGCGCACACGTGGCGGAACTGGTGCTGGCATGCAGCGACACGCTGGAACTGCCCAAACCGCCCTGGCGCGAACGCAAGGAAAAGCACCTGGCCGAGGCGGCCACGGCCGCGCCGGGGGTGCGGCTCATTGTTGCGGCGGACAAACTGCACAACATGCGCTCGGTCTACCGGGGACTGCGCCAGCACGGGGAGAACACCTGGAAGGCGTTCAAAGGCGGCCGCGAGGGCAGCCTCTGGTATTATGAGTCCATGTACGAGGCGCTGTGCCAGGGATGGGACCATCCCATACTGGAGACACTGAAGGAACAGTTGGACGCGCTGAAACGGCTGGCGCACGAATCGTAAACACGGGGCGTGTGGAGCGCTGAAAATGCGTCACCTCGACACGCGGGGGCGTTCTACGAACACTTTCAGGTGAATCCCGCTGGATTCCCGGTTTATAGTTTCCTTTCAATATTCCCTAGGAAAGGGCTGGCCATGCGGATGCGAATGTTTCTCCCGGTGTCGATAGTCTTGGCCCTTCCGTGCATCTTCGTACCGGCGCAAACCATTGAGTGGACTTTTTCCACCAACGTGATGGCCGTCTCCCCCACGCTGTATCCCGATGCGGAGAGACCGGTCGGTGTCATCACGGCGGTCGGAAAGGAGGTGTTCCTGCTGGACGGCAAAGGACAGTCGTTGTGGACCGCGATGCTGCCCACCGCCGTGGCGCAGCCGCTGGCGGTGGCGGACATTGATGGCAAGGGTGACCCGGAAACGCTGGCGGTGCTGGCAAACGGCACGGTGGTTTGCCTGGACAACGCGGGAAAGCCCCGATGGACGGCCGACTTGCAGGCGCAGAAACAGGGACTTCAGATGCCGGCGGTAAGCGATGTGCATCCCTCACCGGGGCTGGAGACCGTCGTTAGCCGTCTGGACGGCTGGGTCTTCTGTCTCGCCGCCGACGGCCACGTTCTTTGGCGCTTTTTCGGTGACCGCTTCCGCGCGGGCATCCCGGCCATTGGAGACGTGGACGGGGACAGCTTTGCGGAGGTCGTCTACGGCACGGACAACGGCCATGTTTACTGTCTCGACGGGAATGGCAACGTCAGATGGCGGTGGACGGGCAACATGCCCTTTGGCCGGTCAGGGATCAATCTGGCCGACCTGAACGGCGATGGCAAGGCGCAGGTGTTGCTGGCGCGCAGCAATGCCGGGCGTGACTGCGGTCTATTTGCCCTCGACGGGGCCAACGGCAAGATGTTGTGGCATGCGCCGACTGAAATGCAGGAGTACATTTCGCTGGCCACGGTTGATTTGGACGGCGACGGCAAGATGGAGACGATTCACGGCGACAAGGGAAACTTCCTCTACTGCACCAATGCGGACGGCACGGAGCGCTGGCGTAAAGAACTGTCGGGGCGGGGCGTCTTCTGTGCGCCCACGATAGGCGATGTGGACGGTGACGGCAA
>CAIUWO010000234.1 GCA_903902895.1 Candidatus Hydrogenedentota bacterium
AGGAGCTCGACGAGGAAGGGATTGACGTCCAAGATTTGCCCCGTGCCGGTGTCAAGAATGAGGATTCCGTCCTTGGCGCTTTCGAAGAGCCTTCGGTAGCGCGTCTCCGAGGCCAGGAGATCCAGCTCGGCGCGCTTGCGGTCCGTAATGTCCTGCAGGGTTCCGACCACGGAGGAGTGTTCGCCTTCGGTGACCCGTGCGAGCCCGCGAATCTCCGTCCACAGCGGTTTTCCCGTGGCGGTGACAATTCTGCATTCCACGACAAAGGGTGTTTCTGTGGCCAGACAGTCGGCGATGCTTTTCTTGAGCAACGGGATGTATTCGGGCAGGTAGTATTTCATTCCTTCAGTGAGGCCGGGGGCGTAGTCGCGCCGCTCCTCGATGATGTCGTAGACGCCGTCGTTCCACTCGAGAGTGTCGGTGTGGGGGTTGGCCTTCCAGCCGCCCAGGCGGGCGATTTTCTGTATTTCCCGCAAGAAGAACTCGCTTTCGCGCAGGGCCTCCTCGGCCTTCTTGCGGTCTGTGATGTCTTGAATTTGGGAGATGAAGTAGGCCGGCTCCCCCTGCGGGCCGCGCACCAGGGAAACGCCGAGCATGGCCCACACCACCTGCCCCTGCCTGTGGTAATAGCGCTTTTCCAGGTGGTAGCTGCTGAGCTCTCCGGCAAGCAGCCGTCCGACGCAGGCCATGTCGGAGTCGAGGTCCTCCGGAACGGTCAGTTCCTGGAAGGTGCGGGCCAGCAGTTCCTCCTCGTTGTATCCGAGCATTTCGCAGACGGCGCTGTTAACCTTGAGCCAGCGGCCCTCAAGTGAGACAAGGGCCATGCCGGACGCGGCATAGGTGAAGGCGTTGGAAAAGCGCTCCTGGCTTTCGCGCAGTTCGGCGTCGGATTGTTTTTGTTTGGTTATGTCTATGGCGTAGACGACGATTCGGATAATGGCACGGTCCTCATCGAAGACCGGGAAGATGCTGTGGCGGATCCAGCGCCCCTGGCGGCAGTCCTCAAAAGTGACCGGCTCGCGGGTGCGGAGCAGTTCGGAGACCAGTTTGAGGCGCTGTTCCGCGAGGTCGCCGGGGATCAAGGTGTAGACCGGCACTCCAAGGCAGTCTTCAACGGAACGGCCCAGGCGTTCGGCAAAGGTCGCGTTGGCGGCGAGGACGTTGCCGTCGCGGTCCATGAGGAAGACGGATTCGGGAATGGCGTTGAAGAGGGATTTGAGATTGGCCTCGTTTGCGCCCAGCGCCCGCTCGGCCTGTTTTCGCTCGGCCATCTCGCGCAGCAGCGCCTTGCTCTGCTCAAAATGCGCGGTGACCAGGCGGGCGATATTGCCGAATTCGGAGCGGTTTTTTCCGAGGCCGCCGAGGCCCGCGGGGTCGTTTGCGGCGAGTGCGGCCGCGAGCATGCGCAGCGGGGTGTTGACCCAGCGCATGAGCAGCCATGTGAACAGGGCCAGGAGTCCGAGGCAGAAGCTGCCGGCCAGCGCAAGCCCCCAGGCGGCGTTTTCGACGAAGCGGTCGATGAGGGGGGCGACGCTTCGGATTTCAAGGACGGCCAGCGGTGTGCCGTCCCACGCGGGCAGGGGGTGATGAAAGACCAGCGCGCTTCCCTCGAGCAGGGTGCCGGGCCGTGCCGTTGCAATGCTGCCGTCCAGCACGAGCGTGGCCGTGCCGTCGATCAGGCTGGAGAGTTTGTCCAAATGCCCGCTGTTCCATAAACGCCCGGTGAAGAAGTAGCCCGCCGGCGGCGTTTTGCGGTCGATGTCCTCCGAGGGGTGAATGGTGGCGCCGTAGACTTCCATGAGTCCGGAGGGAATGCGAATGAAGAAATGGGCGAGGCGGCTTTGGGCAAAGAGCGCCTCCGCCCGTCCCTTGAGGGGCAGGAGGCCGCCAAACTCCTTGTCGGCAAGGTCGGTTCCAAAATAGACCTGCGACGCGTCGGGCCGGGCGACCCATACCGCGTCGGTGTCGAAGGTTTTGAAGGAGGCCATCAGGTTTTCCGCGGCCCATTTCGGATCGCCGGTTCCCACAAAGTCGACCAGTTCGGTCCAGACGCTGTAGTCCTGGCAGTGGGCCTGCAGGTTTTTTTCAAGGAGGTCGACGGCCTTGTCGGAAAAGCGGCTGATGGCGTCGCTGCGGTCCAGCAGCACGGTTTGCACGTTTTGGTTCTGCCAATAGCGCAGTGTCAGCAGGGCTCCCATGAAGGCGCCGGTGACCACGCACAGGGCCAGCATCAACCGTGTTGAAACGCGCATTGCCATTCCTTTTTTTGTTCCTCAGGCATGGAAACGGAGATTGGCCGCATCAGCCGCCGGTCCCGGGTGTTTTAGCGCCTGTTGGCGGGTCTTCGGGGGGCGCCTGGGCGTCCGGGGCATCGAGAATCCGGCGCACGGCGCGCAGGAGCTCCTCCCTGCGGTGGGGCTTCTGGATGAGGTGGAGCCCCTCGTCGATGACAAAGTCCTTGTAGATGGCATCGGCGCTGTAGCCGCTGGCGAAGAGGAATCGGGTGCCTGAATTTGCGGCCTTCATGCGCTCCATGGCCTCCCTGCCGCTCAGTTCGGGCATGACCACATCGAGCAGGGCGAGGTCGACGGCGCCTTTTTCCTGCTCGAAGACACGGACGGCCTCGTTGCCGTCGCGGGCGGTGAGCACGCGGTACCCGGCATTTTTGAGGAGGGACACGGTCAGTTTCAGCACGGGGGCCTCGTCCTCGGCGACGAGAATGGTTTCATTTCCGCCCCCGACGGTCCGTTTCACGGGGCCCAGCGCCTCCTGTTCGGGACGGTCGGTCACGGGCAGGTAGAGGCGGAACACGGTTCCCTTTTGGGGCGCGCTTTCGAGGTGGATTAGCCCCTTGTGCTGCTGGACGATGCCGTAGACCGTGGAGAGTCCGAGTCCGGTGCCCTTTCCCACCTCCTTGGTGGTGTAGAAGGGCTCGAAGACGCGGGCGCTGGTGGCGGCATCCATGCCCTGCCCCGTGTCGGAGACGGTGACGAGGACATAGCGCCCCTGCGCGGCCCAGGGGTTCTTTCGGCAGAAGGCGGCGTCCATGACGGTGTTTTCCGTCGCGATGGTCAGGGCGCCCCCGCGCGGCATGGCGTCGCGCGCGTTGACGCTGAGATTCACGAGAACCTGCTCGATCTGCCCCCTGTCAACGCGCACCTTTTCCAGCGCATCGCCGGGAATGAAATGCAATTCGACGGTTTCCCCGAGCAGGCGGCGCAGCATGCTGAGCACGCCCCCGGCCAGTTCGTTGAGGTCGGCATTGACGAGACGAATGGTCTGGCGGCGGCTGAAGGCCAGGAGCTGCTGGGTCAGTTCGGCGGCGCGCTCGGCGGCCCTGCGCGCCTCGTCGATCTCCTCCCATGCGGGGGCGCCGGGCGGATGCACGCACTGGGCCAGGTCGATGTTGCCGAGAATGACCTGAAGCAGGTTGTTGAAGTCGTGGGCGACCCCGCCCGCAAGCCGGCCGACGGCGTCCATCTTTTGCACCTGGCGCAGCTGGTCTTCCAGGTGCCGCCGCTCGCTGATGTCGCGGATGTTGCACTGGATGACCCTGTCGTCCCCGACTTGGTAGGTGTTGCTGATGAACTCCACCGGGATTTCGGCGCCCTCCCCTGCGGTCAGTTTGGTGTCCTCGTAGAGCAGAAAGTCCGCCTCCCGGAACTGTTCAAAGGCCTGCCTTGACGGAATGATGTCGCCGAATGCGCCAAGCTCCCAGAATTCCGCGCCGACCAGCTCTTCATGGGGCCGGGCGAGCATGGCGACGACGGAGGGATTGGCGTCAAGAATTCTGCCCGAGACCGCGTCAACGATGAGAATGCCGTCCTTGGCCGACTCGAAGAGGCTTCTGTAGCGGGCCTCAGAGGTCTTCCATTCCTCCTCGGCCAGTTTTCGCCCGGTAATGTCGAGGTTGACCACGACGGCGGCCTCAACCTTTCCGTTTTCGTCGAGCAGGGGCGCGCTATAGCTGAGGAGGGTTCGCCTTTTCCCATCGTAGGCGTCGATCTCCAGCTCCTCGTCCAGGATGGTCACGCCCTCGTTGACGGTGTGGGTCACGGCCCAGTCGTCCAAGGCGATTTCCTGGCCGGAGGGCATGCGGCGGGCATGGAATTCGGCGTATTCCTGATTTCCGGTGAGCGGCTCGGCCCCCCATATTTTGAGCCCCGCCGGATTGCCCCTGACGAGGCGGCCCTGCGCGTCGGCAATCCAGAGTCCAACGGGCAGGATGTCGAAGAGTTTGTTGAGCAGGTTCTCGCGCTGGCGCAGCGCTTTGCCCTGCTCAAAATGTTCGGTGACCAGCCGGGCGATGTCGCCGAATTCGGAGCCGCTTTTCTCCAGGTTTCCGAGCGCGCCGGGGTCGTTTTGAATGAGTGTGACCGATATCATGCCCAGCGGGGTGGTGACCCAGCGCGCGAGCAGCACGAAGAAGATGGCCAGGAGGCTGGCGCAGAATATTGCGGCGAACAGGACGGCCAGGTTTGCGTTGGACACAAAGCGGTCGACCATGGACGAGAAGCTGCGTATTTCGAGGACGGCGGCCGGGGTGCCGTTCCATGCGGCCAGGGGGAAATAGGAGACCAGCGTGCCCCCCTCCAGGAAGGTGCCGGGCTGCACCGTCAGGGCGTCGGCGTTCTGCAGCAGCGCGGCCGAGCCGTTGAACTGGCCGGCGATTTTGTTGAGGTATTCTCGGCTCCAGAGGCGCCCGGAGAACAAATAGCCGGCGGGTTCGGTTTTGCGGTCCAGGTCCTCGCTTGGGTGGATGGTGGCGCCGCGCACCTCCATCAGTCCGGCGGCGGTTTGAAAGAAGAAGTGGGCGAAGCGGCTTTTGGCAAAGAGCGTCTCCGCCTGGCCCTTGAGCGGCAGGAGCGCGCCAAACCCGGTGTCGGGAAGGCGGGTGCCGAAATAGACCTGTGTGGTGTCGGGCCGACAGACCCAGACCGCGTCGATGTCAAAGTTCTTGAAGGAGGCGAGAAGGTTTTCTTCGGCCCAGTGCGGGTCGCCCGTTTTGACGAAGTCGGCCGTTTCCGTCCAGACGCTGTAGTCTTTTGAATGGACGAGGACGGGGTTGCCAAGGAGGTCGACGACCTTGTCGAAGAAGCCGCTTATGGCGTCGCTCCGGTCGAGGAGCACGGATTGCACGTTGCGGTTCTGCCAGTAGCGCAACGTCAGCAACGCCCCCATGAAGGCGCCTGTGACCACGCACAGCGCCAAAATAAGCCTTGCAGAGATCTTCACCGCTTGGCCCTCTTGCTCACCCGGCACGAAACAAACCTAACCGCAAGACAAACTATACCAGTTTGTTTTTCATTTTCACACCTTTGTTTTTGCGGCGGGCAGGTCATGGACGGTGTGGACGGTGTGGACGGTGGGCTCCTGCAGGGGGCATTGCGCCTTGAGGATGTGAAGGACGAGGAGTTCATCGTGGCGACCGCGCTGGTCGCCTACGGCGTGCCGGACGCGGCGGGTCATTACCGGCTCGAGGGGGTGCCTGCGGGTGAATACACGCTTGCGTTGAAAGCGACAGACGCCGACCATGTGCCGCACTACGCGTTCAGCCCGGTGAGCGTGCGCGACGGGGAGATGCAGACCGCCGACATTGACGCGCGGTGAGGGGGGAGCAACATCCCCCTAAATCCCCCTTCAAAGCTACAAAGTATAGGCATTTCTTCTGCTCTGCGGGACCCACCCCAGTCTGCACGGATAAATTCCTCCACGCACCCCTCCGGTATCGCGGGGGGAGTCTGGAAAGGTTCACCGGTCCCTGCAAGGGACCAATGCGAATAGCCGGAGTGTGCCCGAAGGGCACCTCCGGAAAACGAGCCGACATGGTTAACCCCGAATGGGGTTGAATGTGAAAAGGTCCGTGTCCCGGTTTGTACCCCCCACACATTCAACCCCATTCGGGGTTGACCACAGAAATTACCGTTCTTCCGGAGGTGCCCTTCGGGCACACTCCGGCTATTCACATTCTTCCCCTTCCGGGGAAGGGGACACCGCATTTCGGGGAGTTTTTACAGATTGCAAAGGGTTGGCACCGCAACGCGCACACAGCAAAGAGAACCGTTCCCGATTCGCGCGGAATCAGAAATTCCGCAGGCAGCGTGTTTCGCCCGCTCAGGCGGTGTTGTCGGCTAGGGACAGGCTGGTCAGAAAATGCCTATGTTTGGTAGCCTTCAAAGGGGGGCTTAAGGCAACATCCCCGCCTGAGGCGGACAAGCCCCGGCCCTTCGGGCCATCCGCCTTCGCCAAGTGGCTACGGCGGACAGGCCCCCTTCGAAGGGGGATTTAAGATCCCTCCGCGTTTAGGGTTATGCGCGTTGTTGAGATTTGGCGCAGGGTCCGGAGTGATGCGATTGCCCTGCCGTGTGCGGTCGGTTACGTTTACGGCTTGGCCGCCGGCATGTGGGCGGCGATTAGGGCGTCGCGCGCGTCGTTGTAACTTTGCCAGACGGCGTGGGTCATTTTGGGCTCGTTGACGATGCTTTTCTTGCCGGGCACGTTGTTGTAGGCGGCATAGACCGAAGTCGGCCGGCAGACGTCGTCGATGAAGCCGACGGCAAACAGGGCTTCCGCTTTTGTGCGGGTCGCGAAGTTCATGGCATCGAAGTAGCGCGCCGTCTGCAACACCTTCGGGTCCGGCATGCCCTTGTCGTCGCGCGGCACGAGGCGCGGCCAGCCGCAGACAAGGGCGGTGTGTTCGCACATGGCGGGCACGTTGGGCGCGAAGGCGGTGACGCGCGGGTCGAGTCCGGCGGCGACGATGGACTGGCCGCCGCCCTGGCTGGTGCCGCACACGATCAGCTCTTTTCCATTCCACTCGGGCTGCGCCGTGAGGAAATCCATCGCGCGAATGAGGCGCAGGTACATCCCCAAGAAATAATAGGTCTCACGACTTTCACGGCCCTGGTTCGGGTAGTCCTTGAGACGGTTGGCGGCCAGTTCGTCGTAGTACTCCTTCGGCTGTCCGTTCGGGATTCCGTGGGCGTTGATATCGAGGGCGAGCATGCCCCTGGCGGCGAAATCGACGGGCTTGTCGGAGCTTCTTACACCCGCGCCATGGACGGACAGCAGGACAGGCAGGCTCTTGGCGGCGGCACCTTTCGGACGCGCGAGATAGCCCGACACGGGCGCCCCGCCGTTGCAATCCAACTGGAGGTCGAAGCATTCGACCTGGTCATTGGGCGAGTCCACCGGCGTCAGGCGGGCATTCATGGGAAGCTTCGCCAGTTCCGCTTTTTTGCCTTCCCAAAACGCGTCGAAGTCGTCCGGGACCGGCAGGCTGGGTTTGATGTTCAAGGGATCGAGCCCGGCGCCGCCCACGGCCGTGATAGCCTTGCCGTCCGGTCCCGTGAAGGTGGCCGTGCAGCGCAGAAATCCCGGCTTGCCCAGCGTCCCCGTGACTTGGGCCGACGTGCCCGCCAGCGCAACTTTCCCCTGGCCGACCACGTCGGCGCCGTCGTTTGTCAGGACGTATGCGACTTCCGCCGCGGGCGGCGGTTCACTCCCTTGCTTCAACGAGACCGAGAACGTGACCGTCTCGTTCACATGGTACAGGGCGTCGGCGTGGTCCGTGGCCACGTCAAGCGTGCACGCCTCCTGCGCCCACACCGGAACAGCCATGACCAAGAGCACAAGAATCGGAATCAGCAGCTTGCGTCGCATCAGAAGTTTCTCCGTGAGTTTTTTCACATGCTATCAGGGGAATCTTACAGGAAAGGCCACCACGACCCAAGCGCATGCGGAGGATTGCCTGAAAAAGACACGGACGGAACCGAAGGATACAGAAGAGAAGAGGGCAGACAGGAATGTCCGCCACACATTGTCACATGGTCATCGTGGCTTGCGACGGTTTCGGGTATTAACCCGCATCACTGCTGTCCCAACGTTTTTAAACTGCCTTTTGCAACATGCTGTAATACAGTCAGTTAGAAGGCAAAACTCTTTTTTCGATACTTGAGCCGGAACCCTCTTTTTGACCATCCTTGCCTCTTTCCAAGCAAGGAGGCACC
>CAIUWO010000235.1 GCA_903902895.1 Candidatus Hydrogenedentota bacterium
GGTGCCTCCTTGCTTGGAAAGAGGCAAGGATGGTCAAAAAGAGGGTTCCGGCTCAAGTATCGAAAAAAGAGTTTTGCCTTCTAACTGACTGTATTACAGCATGTTGCAAAAGGCAGTTTAAAAACGTTGGGACAGCAGTGAAGGCGTTCATAAACGCAAGCCAAATACATAGAATCACTTACGCCTTAACTAAGTGCCATTCGGGACAGTTATATTAACCTCCGTCCCCTGTTTTTAGAAAATAGTGGGCGTTTCCACTGTATTCGCAGTCTCACGTATTGGGCACCGCGTCGTCCTCTCCCTTCCACGACCATTCCGGATCGCGCCGCTTACGATTTCCCATCCGAGTACGATAATGGCAGACACCAAGCAGACCGGCCCTTTTCATTGTCTGTCCCCCATCGGGGGCTAGACCGACCGCCCCGGGCTGGGCTATGCTGATAAGGACCGGCCATAGCCCAAGGAGATGTAATGATGCTGGCAATCTTGCTGACGGTGATACTGCATTCCGCGGCCACGGCCCCGTCCGTCTCCGCGCTGGATGAACTGCGCGCCATAACCCCCAAAAGCGCGCCCTTTGAGGATTTTCTGGCCCGCAGCGGCGAGCAGCCGCCGGATTTTGGCGCATTGCCCTCCCAAGCGCCAATCGGCAGCGTGCTTGCGGCTGTCCCCGGCGGACCGGCCGCGGAGATTACCACGCCACAGGCGTGGTCCCTGGAGCGGGCACGTCTGCTCGAGTTGTTGCAACACTGGTTCATGGGCACCGTGCCGCCGCCCCCAAAAAATATCACCGCCAGGGTGCTGGAAGCACGGGAGGAGGCCAACTGCAGCTACCGCGATGTGGAACTGCGCTTCGGACCGGACGACAAGGCCGTGCTGCATCTGCAAACCTACACGCCCAAGGGGGCCGGACCGTTCCCGGTGTTCATGACCCAGGACAACCACCGGGGCTGGGCGCTCATCGCCTTGCGGCGGGGTTACATCGCCTGCGTCTACGCCGGAGCGGACCAGCGGGACGACACGGACAGTTTCGTCAAGGCCTATCCCGAATATGACTGGTCGCGGCTGTGCCGGCGCGGCTGGGCGGCGGGACGGTGCATCGACTATCTGGAAACACTGCCCGAGGTGAACGCTCGGCAGATTGCCATCGCGGGCCATTCGCGCAACGGCAAGACCTCGCTCATGGCGGCCGCGCTGGACGAGCGCATTGCCGCGGTCATCTCCAGCAGTTCCGGCACGGGGGGCACCATCCCCTCGCGCGTCTGCGGCAGCCAGGATGCCGCCGAGGACATTGAGAGCATCACCCGCAGTTTCCCCGAGTGGTTCCACCCGCGCTGGCGTTTCTTCAGCGGACGGGAGCAGAAACTGCCGGTGGACATGCCGCAACTGGTGGCCATGAGCGCGCCGCGGCCCTGTTTGCTCAGCATTGCCTACAACGACGGCGTGGAGCATGGCCGGGCTCTGCAGCAAACCTATCTCGCCGTGCAGCCGCTGTACCGTCTCCTCGGCGCCGACGGCAATCTGCGCATCCTGTGGCGGCCCGGCAGCCATGAAACCGGCCCGGACACCATTGAGCGCTATATGGACTGGTGCGACAGCCGCTTTGAACGCGGGAACCACGAATTCCCGGAGGAACTGCCCTTCCCGTGGGATTGGGACGCCTGGCGGGCCAAGGCCAAATCCCTGCCCGAGGTGGACACCCTGCCCGAAACGACTTGGGAACAGCATGCCACCGCCGGGAACACCGCACCGGACCAAACGCGCAAAGCGGCCGTGCGCGCCGCGGTGCAAAGCATGATCGGCACTGAACCGCCCGGCGCGGCCGCACAGAATGACGACTACGGCCTAGAATCGGACGGGCTCAAGCACGCCCTGCACCGCTATGAGGGCGGTTCCGGGCTGGAGATGGACGACACGATGTTCGGCGAATACATCAATGCCAACATCTACCTGCCCACGGGGGGCAAGGAGGGCAAAGCCAAACTGCCCGGCGTGCTTTGGCTGCCCGCGGACTCCATCCCCGGCGGCTATACGGTGCCCTACAAACGCGGTGACTATGCCTACCGCAACATCGCCCGCGCCGGATATGCCGTGTTCTGTTACGACCCCATCGGCACCGGCCGGCGCATCCCCGAGATTCGGGGCTTTTATGACCGCTACCCGGACTGGTCGGTGCTGGGCAGGATGCTCCGCGATGCGCGCGCCGCGCTGGACGCCATGGCCCAACTGCCCTATATTGACCCGGAGAACATCACCGTGGTCGGCTATGCGCAGGGCGCCTTTGTCGCCGCCCATCTGGCCGCGCTGGATGACCGGCCCGCGCGCTTCGTTCTTGTGGCCCCTCCCCTGCCCTACCGGCTCGACACGGACATCAACGAGACGGGCGGCATCCTGCGATGGTCCAAAGACTCCATGCTCCTGCCCGCCCTGGGCCTGTTCGCCGGAAACGAAACCCGGATTCCCTACGACTTGGACGATTTGCTCGCCCTTGCCGCGCCCAAACCAATACTGCTGGTGCATCCCAAATTTGACCGCTTCGCGCCCTCCGCACCGTTCACCGCATTCGCGGACCGAATGGCCGCGCTGTACCGGATCTTGGGAAAAGCGGCGAATTTGGCGCTGCTTCAGCCCGAAACCTACAACCAGTTCAATGAGGACGTGCAGAAGGAGCTAATCACCGCCCTAGCAAAGCTGGGCAGCACTGCCGCCCCCAGCCCTTGACCACCCCGGCAACCCCAATCCATGGGGGGCTTCTTTGGAAGCCTACGGCTATGCTGTGTCTTTTCAGAATTATCATTTTTTGCGTTTTTGTCTGAGAATCCATGTTGTCGACCTCTTACCGCGTCTGTAACACTTGACAACCAAGTCGGTATTATGGGCAGTTTTGCGGAAATAGCGGCGGGTAAAGAGACCCACCTAAATGACCGCAGCATAAGAGGTTACTCATGAATAC
>CAIUWO010000236.1 GCA_903902895.1 Candidatus Hydrogenedentota bacterium
AGGCGCATCGACCACCTTCAAACCGACTTCAACGATCCTGATGCGGGCGGCCTGTTTTTCTGGACCGGTTATGCGCCCAAGTGGATTGATATGCTGGAACTGTACGAGCAAAGCGGAGAAGTTCGGTATCTTGAAGCGGCGCACAAAGGCGCGCGTTTGTATGCCATGTACGTCTATTTGTGTCCCGCTATTCCCGATCAGGATATCCTGGTAAACAAAGATGGCAAGGCGCCGCTATATTGGTATCTCAAAGGCAAGGGGCACAAGCAGATGCCTGCCCCAGAAGAGAAAGTCCCGGCATGGCGACTTTCCGAGATGGGACTGACCTCAGAATCCTCCGGGACCTGCAACGGGCATCGCGCCATATTCATGGCGAATTACGCGCCCTGGATGCTTCGTCTGGGTTACTATGCCAATGATCCGTTCTTGAGTGATATTGCGCGTTCAGCCGTGGTTGGACGGTACCGGAATTTTCCCGGCTACCACATAAACACCGCGCGAACGACCATATATGAGAAAGCGGATTATCCGCTGAGAGAGCACGGGGAGCTTAGCGTAAACTCCTTCCATTACAACCATATCTGGCCCATGATGTCCATGCTGTTTGACTATATGGTGTCGGATGTCTTCGTCCGCTCCAAGGGGCAGATCCACTTTCCCGGTGAGTTCATTGAAGGGTATGCCTACCTGCAAAACAAATTCTATGGCCACAAAGCAGGCGAGTGGTATGGCTCGAAAAATGTGTTGCTCTGGATGCCGAAGGGCGTTGTGGCATGCGACAATGTTGAGTTGAACTATCTGACGGCACGGGGCGGCAACAAGTTCTTCATTGCGTTCACCAACCAGTCGCGTGAAGAAGTCACGGCAATGGTGGACTTGAACAAGGCATTGATTGGGAACCTTGCCGGCAAAGCAAAGCAGGCAAAAGTCTGCATGCAAAACAATGCGCGGGAATCTATACCGGTGGATGACGGATCCTTCAGGGTCACCGTCAAAGCACAAGGGATTACAGCGGTTGAAATCGAAGATGTTGAAATCGCCCCCTTATTCCAGCCGCGCATCCTTGCGCGGACAAACGCAACTTCCTGGTCACTGGATTATCTAGAAGTTCCCTTCGGAGGTGCCCGCGCAATGATTCTTCCCGGTGTTGAAAATGACAACGCCTACATCTATCTGCAGGCGGATGACGCTGAATTCAGCGCAATCACGCTGCATTATCAAGAGGCAGGCGCCTGGAAGACCATTCAGGATGACGCATTCCCCTATGAATTCACCGTCCCCATCGACGGGGCGGCCACGGAATTCCGGTTTTATTTTGAGGGCGTTTCCGTGGATGGCAAAGCCATGCGCTCCGAAGAAGCGGTGTTGAAGCGTGCGAAAGAATAGAACCTTACTCATTGCCCTGCTTTTGACACAGTTGACCGTTGATGCGCCGGCCAACAGTTACCCTGACATCAGCACGGTGCCCGAGGACTTGACAATTCCCCCGGTGGAAACCGGTCCTCCCCGGGCAGGGGTGCGTGCCGTTGTCACACCGCCCGAGTATCAAGGCACGGCGGTGCATCATGTTTTGTATCTTCCAGCCAACTGGCGACCCGGCACGAAATACGCGGTGCTGGTCGAATACGCCGGCAATGGAAACTATCGCAACCAGTACGGTGATGTCAGCACCGGAGGGGTTGAAGGCAGCAAACTGGGGTATGGAATCTCTGGAGGGCGCGATTACATCTGGCTGTGTCTGCCCTATGTCAGCGAAGACGGCACCCAAAACCAGACCATGTGGTGGGGCAACGTCAACGCCACGGTTGCCTATGCCAAACGCGAAGTGGCCCGGGTCTGTGAACAATGGGGCGGCGATCCCCGCAAAATAGTACTGTGCGGTTTCAGCCGCGGCGCCATTGCCTGTGGGTATATCGGTCTTCATGATGATGCGATTGCCGGGCTGTGGAGCGGTTTTATCCCCTACAGCCATTACGACGGCGCGCGTGAATGGCCGTATCCCGATTCCGATAAGGCGGCTGCACAGGTCCGCCTGCAACGGATTGCCGGGCGGCCCAGCTTTGTCATTGACGAAAGCAACAGCTTGGCACAAACGCGCGCTTATATCGAATCCACGGCGTCAAGCGCTCCCTTCACCTATTGCCCCCTTCCCTTCCGCAACCACAACGACGCATGGGCCCTTCGCGACATCCCCGCCCGGCGTGCCGTGCGACACTGGCTTGAAGAAATCCTCAGACAGCGCAAAGAAAGACAATAGACATGAATACCATGCGTCATTTGCGTTTGCGATGCGCTAGACTGATTGGCTTGGCCGTAATAGCAGCAGCATTACTTGTCCAATCCGCGTCCGCAGACGCTGTTGTCACGGAGCACTACACAATCGACATCGAGAATCCCGGATTTCGCATGGCAGTCGCGACGCACGCCGGCGTGGCGCTGCCTGCCGCGCCCGAGAGAGGTCTTTCGTTTCTTGGCAGTGCGGTCGCGTCCTCACAAGATCTGAGTCACACCGAGAACAGCGCCGCCTATCGCGTTGTGAACAAAAGCGGTCATACCGCCCTTGTCCGCTTGACAACGAAGCCACACGTCATCGAATTGACAGTCACGCTTGAGGACGGGCAGATGGGCAACATCAGCATGCGTACCGGCAGTCCGGGACCCGCCTATGGGCTCGGAGACCTCGGCGCTTTTGAGAAAAATGCCAACCTCGCAACAACACAAAAGACGTATGCGATTAAAAATGATGGCGGGGGACGACGGTGGGTCTCCAGTTTTCTTGTCTTCCCGCAACAGGGCGCGGCGGGCGCCTGCTTTGAGCGGCAACATGGCGAAGTGTCGATTGGGCCTGATTATTACCAAATGGCCAATACAGTGGCATCGGAACAGACATTCCACTACTTTATCGGGTCGATGGAAGAAATCTACGCGGCCTGGCGCGAAACGCGCATCGCGAATGGATACCCCGGCGTAGCGCCGAAGATGGACGGCTTTGAACTGGGCTTTGAAACCTGGGACATGCTGCGCTGGAATACCACAGCCGCCACCTGCCAGGAAGCGATTCAAAGCTTCCTCGACCGCGGGTACAACATTCGATGGGCTGTGACCGGCTCCGGTTTTTGGCAGGCACAGGGAACTACGGTCAGTTTTGGACTCTACGACTTTGGAAAGTACCCCGAAACAAAGGCCCCGCTGCCACCAGACTTTGGCGACTGGTGTGCCGAACGCAATATCCGCTGGATGATCGGCCAGCGCACCAATTTCGTAAAAGTGGGCGGACCCCATTCAAGCAATCCGGGTGAATCGGGCGTGCGCACATTCGACACCAGTCCGAACGCGCAGGAGGGGCTTGATAAAAATTACTTCCTGAAAGACGGGAACAACGTAGTTGAGCTGGTTTCAAATTGTTTCCCCACCGTGCCGTGTTACCTGCTCGACGGAAACGCTCCCGGTGCCGCGGCCTGGTTCAAGAATCTCTATGATATATGGGGCGTGGACGGGGTGAAGGAGGACACCATGATGTCCACGCCGGATCACACCATCTTCAATGCCCCCATTCGTGCCATCGAGGAGAGTGGCGACCTCGTGATGGCCCGCTGCGGCGCCTACAGTTCTCCGGGAACGCTGACACGGATCAACGATACCTACGGCGCCAAAAGCATGACAATGCGCTGCCCGATCAACTACCTGCAATACGCCGCATCCGGCGCGCCCAACGTATACTCCGACACGGTCGGCTTTGGAGGGATGGGTGATGTAACCTCTGCCATGCGTCATGCCTGGCTGCTCGCCCTGACAGCAGGCATGGCGGTTTCCGACAGCCCCTGGAACCGCGGCTGGTCGGATCAGGACCAGACCACATTAAAGAAAGCCAT
>CAIUWO010000237.1 GCA_903902895.1 Candidatus Hydrogenedentota bacterium
ACCCAGGGGTCGGCGGAGAGAAAGCGCTCCTTCTCCCCGGTGCGGATGGCGAGGGTGTCGCTTTCCTTGCCGAAGGCGACATCGAGTCGTCCGTCGCCGTTGAAGTCGCCGAAGGTGTAGGCCACGCGCTCGCGGCCCTCGGGCGCGTCCATGGTCAGGCCGGTGGAGAAGGTGGGCTTTTCTCCGAAATCGGCGCCGTTGAACAGGTACACATCGGCGCGGATGGCGATTTTTCCGCGGACGAAGAAATTGACGAAGTTGGTGACGCCCAGGGGGATGCTGATGAGCACGACGTCCTTTCTCTTGTCGCCGTCGACGTCGATCAGGATTGGGCTGGAAATGCCGCCCTTGGTGGAGAAAGTCCTGGTGGGCGTTTCCGGATATTTGAAGGACTCTTTTGCGAGATAGATTTGGGTCCGCGCCATCATGTTGATGGTGCCCTTCATCTGCGTCACGACGAGGTCGGGCAGGCCGTCATTGTTGAAATCCTCCATCTTGGCCGCCCCCTGCCATTTTTCCTCGAGGTTGACGGGGATGCGGAAGCGTTCATGCTGCGTCCAGTCGGGACCGTGGGCGAAATCGGCAAACTCGTCGCTGAGAAAGGCGATTCCCTTGCGCTGCTCGCCGGGCACGTTGAAGGGGTGCACGGCGGGCAGGCGGTGCACGATGTAGGTGTTTTCCTCGCGGCGCATCTCGCTAACCACGTCGCATGCGGCAAGCGCCACGGGCCCGTCCATGCGCCGCAGGTCATAGCCAGTCGGGGTGGGGATGAACCACAGGTCACGTCCGTCGCCGAGCAGGTCCTTGGCGCTGTGCTTGAGGAACGACGGCTCTTTTGCGTGGCTGGGCAGCAGTGAAAAGAAGCGCGGATCGCCCAGTTTTTTGAAATTGCCCGCCTCGAAACGGTACACCAGCGCGCCCGCGGCGTCGAGCACGACCAGTTCCTTGGGCGCTTTGCCGTCGCATTCTGCCAGCATGGCGGCGCCCATGGACGGGTCGAAGGGCAGCACGGCCGAGGGTTTGGCGGGATAGCCGCCCTTGTCATCGGACAAAAAGAGCGCCAGTTCTTTCTTGAGGGGGTAGCTCTGCTCGTCCGATGTAAGCAGCAGGATGTCGGCGACCCCGTCGCCGTTCATGTCTGAAGTGTCCACGTCCCAAACCTTTAGCGCGGTTTCGAGGACGAAATTACGGGGTTGCGGGGCGGGCTGGGCGGTCAGGATGACCGCCATGGTCAACAATGCGGACAGCATGAAGAGCTCCTTGGTTTCCGGCGGTGGAACGCACGGCACTGCAATAGGGAAGAAATCCGGGCGTGTTTATTCACGCACTCCGCCACGGGGGCACTCTTATTAGCGTACCACCGGGGAGTTCTTTTGTTCCCATTGGTGGAAAGCGAAGTTCAACCCGCCAAGGCGGATAAACTTCGCGGGCCAGTGTGTTCCCAAGTTCGGCCTGGGAACAAGAGGCACACGGTAAGAACGGGCAGACAGGAATGTCTGCCCCACACTGGCGCAGGCGCATGGCGGATATGCGTCTCGTTTATGCGGCCCTGCGCCGCAGCACGAGCGCGGAGGCGACCGTCATGAGGGCCATCAGCGCGCAGAGCCCGGCCGTTCCGGCGGCCGGAACGCTGTTTTCCGGGAGCACGGTGAGCACGGCGGGGGGCGTGTTGTGCACCACCCCGCACGCGTCTGTAACGCGGCACACATAACTGCCGGCATCGGTCGCCACGAGCGCGGCGACTTCATAGGTGGGGGCGATTTGACCGGACAGGGGGGCTCCGTTTTTCAGCCATTGGTAGCTGACATTGCCGGAGGCGGCCGTGACCTGAACCCGCAGGATCATCGGGTCGTTAAGTTCCTTGAGCCCCACGCCGGGGAGCGAGGCGAACCCGAACACGGGGCTGGCATAGTTCGGGATGGACGCGCCGGATGCGGCGAAACTGGAGAAGCCGCCGGGGCCGTTCGCGAACACGCCGGTCTGCACGGAGCCGTTGCCGAAGAGCGCCAAGGGAAGAGACACTGACCTGGTCATGGGCGGCGTGGCGGTTACCGTCACCGTGGCCGTGTCGCTAAGCGGGTCGTAAGTCAGCGTCAGCGTGTTGTTCAGCGCGGCCGGATAGGTGAAATAGGTCGACTGACAGAGGCCGCCGTAGCCGCACAGCATCACATCGCCATTGGAGGACACCGTGGCTGTAAGCGGGTCGTCGCCGCCGGAGTCGATCATGACCAGTCCGACCCCGTTCACCGCATCGACGGAGGGCTGGAGCGTCATGCTGATACCGACGGTAGAGGAACTGTATACGGGGCTTCCGCTCTGCGCGAGCATGGTGGTGTTGGGCCCCGAAAAGGCCGCCCGGCCGCCGCTCGAGGTCAAATCGCCCGAACCGGAGACCTTGTAGTTCAGCGGTCCCGTGTCGCAGGAGAACGCAATGTTCGCGCCCCCCGCAAACGCCGGAAGACACAGACCCACAAGAATGATGACGCCCACCCAGTGTCCCTTGTTCATGACAGCACTTGCCTCCGCTTGCGGCCCGCCGGCCGGTCCCGCCCGTCGTTTTAGAAAGCCATCACCGCGCCATCGCGGCTGTGACCATTATAGCAGAGCCTGATAAAAGCGCAAGGGGGTTGTCATGAGAGTCCCAAGGCAATCGCATTAAAATACGGTTGGGGCAGACGTCGCGGTTGGGCGATGGCACGGTGGTCCACATCCCCGCCAGAGGCGGACAAGCCTCGGCCCTTCGGGCCACCCTCGAAGGGGGACTGGAGCAAAAGCAACATCCCCGCCGAAGGCGGACAAGCCCCTAAATCCCCCTTCAAAGGGGGACTTAAAGCCGCGCCAATCCTGACTTTATGCGTGTTTTTCCAAGGCGGAAGGCCCGGTTTAATGCGGTTGCCCTGGGTTGTCATAGAGGCGCCGAACAATTCACGGCATTGCGGCGCACGCCCTGTCCGCGTCAGTTCGTGGGGGCCTGTCCCAGGCGCTGAATTTTCGCCCGCAGCGCCTCTGAGCGGCGGATGGCGCCCTCCACCTGGGCAATGAATTGGGCGTCTTTGGCGTCGCGCGCGCTCTCCAGCGCGGTGTCGAGTTTTTCGCGCATCTCGTCGATCTGCTCGCACATCATGGCGAACATCTGCGCGCGCGACGGCACGCGGGTCTTGACCATGGCGCGGGGGCCCATCATGAATCCGGCGGCGGCGAACTGGGCCGCGTCGACCGGGTCCTCCCCGCCGGGACCGTCCAGCACGATGATTTCGGCGTGATGGCGCAGGAAGTCGAGCAGCCTGGGCATCGAGGGGGCCTGTTCGGCGTCTTCGCGCACAATGTAGGCGTGCAGCTTTTCCACGGGCACGAGCGGGTTGACGGCCTGCCCGAGGTAACGCAGGCAGAGTTCTTCGACGCGTTCAAGGTTCATGATTGATCTTCCGTGACTGTTTAGCCGATTGGCGCAGGATGCCTCATCCACATCTTCTTGCTCTTGCTCTTGCTCCTAATCTTGCCCGAATTGAGGAAACAGCGAGAGTCATGCGCACCCTGTAAAAAGGCTCGCATTATCTCATTGCTTCCATAATCCTCAAACTGTAGCAAGAGCAAGAGCAAGAGCAAGAGCAAGAACAAGAAGAAGCCTTTACCCCGATCGGCGAAAGTGCTGCGATTTCCCTGGCGCTATTCTTCAAGCAGGCTCACCTCGCGCAGGGTCCAGTTTCCTGTGTCGATGCGCACGGTCTTGATCTCGTGGGGCGCGAAGGCGAGGTCGTAGCTCTTGTCGAAATGGGGCAGGTGCAGGCGCGTCTTTGCCGGGCGTCCGGCGGTTTCGTAGCCTCGGACAATGAGGTCGTTGCCGTCCTCGCTGCGCTTGATGACGGTGAGCAGCACGTTGTCCGACTCGGTTCCGAGCAGGCTGGCCTGGGCGGCGCGCGCGCCGGGGTGGGCGGACTCGCAATGGACAATGGGCGGCGCGTTCAGTTCCCAGCCCTGCTTGACGACGCGGGCATCGCGCCAGTCGCCGCCGTGTGGCATGAGCTGGAAGCGCATTTCCTGCCAGCCCTGGTCCATGATGGGCCATGCGTCGTCGGCGTTGAAGCGGCCGTTGTCATGGTGGGCGTAGGCGGGGCTGCGCAGCACGGTCATGCGCATGACGCCGTCGCGCACGTCGAAGCCGTACTTGCCGTCGTTGAGCACGGCCAGGCCGCAGGGCCTGCCGCCGGCCTCGCCGCTGAGGTCGAACCACTGCTGGCCCGGCTCCTCGCCGCCGTTGGCCGGGCGCTCGGTGTGGCCGTAGGCCGACTCGAAGGTGGCGGTGGGCGCGGCGATATTGGTTTCCCAGACGAGCTTGAGCGCCTGGTACTGCTCCTGCCAGTTGACGCGCAGGAAGCAGTCGATGGTGTCGATGTCGCGGTAGAGCGTGGTTTCGAGAATCGCCTCGGATTTGCCATGGCGGCTGCGGACGCGCACGGTGGCGAGCACGTCGCCGTTTTCCACGACGTCGATTTGGGCCTGGCCGAAACGGCCGGCCTCAACGCGCCACTCCTCCAGCCCGTGGCTCCAGGTGTCGGTCTGGTCCACCAGCGCGGCGAGCACGTTGCCGCGCCTGAGCACCTCTGTTTTGCGAACCTTGTCGTAGAGGCCACAGACGGCGCCGGTGTTGGGGTCAAACTGGATGCGCCACCAGGTGTTCTCGATGCGGGCCGGGCAGACTTCAAGCGGCGCGGTGGACCGGAGCGGTTTCGCGTGGGAGCGCAGGTGGTAGAGGCGGTAGCCCATGGCCGGAAGCTGGACGGTGAAGGCGTGCCGGCAGTGGTCGATGCGCTCGCCGCGCACGGTCTGGCAGGGCACCTGCACGCCGGTGTCGTCGACGAGGTGCAGCGGCTTCTCCAGGGTGCGGTCCGCTATGGGGGGTGCCAGCACGGCCGCCTCAATGGGCCATGTGAGCGGGTTGATCACAATGATTGTGTTCCCCCCGGCGGTGGTGTCGATGGTGCGCGCGATGGCCTGGATGGACATGTTGCGGATGACATCGGCGCGGTGGCGCGCGGCGCCGAGCTGGTCGCGGGTGTCGGCGTAGGAGGACTGGATGCTGCTGCCGGCGAGGATGTCGTGGAACTGGTTGTAGAGGAGGTCCTTCCACGCCTTGTCGAACTGGTCCTCGGGATAGGGCATTGCCTCAAGCATCCACGCCGCCGTGGCGAAGCGCTCGGCGCTCATGAGCGCGTGCTCCACCTGGCGGTTGAGCCGCTTGACCTCGGAGCAGACGCTGTAGCAGCCGCGGGCATGGTGCTGCAGATCGGTCATGACGACGGGGATATCGTCCCGCTTTGTCTCCCTGAGGAAGGCCTCAAAGTACTTTTGCAGCGTGGAGAACCTGATGGCGGGCAGTTCGGGGTTGTCCCGGTCGACGAGCAGGGAATGGATGGCCTGCTTTGTGGGGCCGCCGCCGTGGTTGCCGACGCCGAAGAAGCTCAGTATCTGTGTCTGGCCGGGGTTCAGGTGGGGGTAGCGGGCAATGGCGCGCACCCGTTTGCGCAGTTCCTCGCCCACGGCGGAGTAGTTTTCGATGATGTTCACGGCGAGCACACGCGAGCCGTCGGGCGACTCCCACCAGAAGGTGGTGCCGCCGGGATAGTTCATCTCCGTCACGGGCGAGGGGCGCATGTAGGCGTAGAAATCCATGCCGAGCTTGCGCAGTATCTGGGGCAGGGCGCCGGCATGGCCGAAACTGTCGGGGTTGAAGCCCACGGTGGCGCGGCGTCCGAATTCCTTCTGGAAGAAGCGCTGCGAATAGAGACCGTGGCGGACGAAGGATTCGCCGCAGGGGATGTTGCAGTCGGGCTCGACCCACATGCCGCCCACGATTTCCCAGCGGCCCTCTTTCACGCGGGCGCGAATGGCCTCGAAGAGTTCGGGGTCGCATTCCTTCACCCACTGGTAGAAGCAGGCGCTGCTGGCGGTGAAGTGGAACTCCGGCGTCTCGTTCATGCGGTCGAGGGCGCTTCGGAAGGTGGCGCGCACCTCCTCGTAGCCCTCGGTCCAACGCCATAGCCAGGTTGGGTCGATATGCCCGTGACCGATCATGTGCAGCGTGACGTTCTTGCTGTCGCTCATAGCCCGTTCTCCGCGTGGGGCGCCGGTCCCCGTCAAAAAGGGAGGGCCGGACAGGTCCGGCCCCACCGCATCAGCCAAGTTCCAAAGGCTTATCTTATTCCGCGAAGAGGTACGCCACCAACTTTTCGGCCTCGTTGAAATCGGGCACGAGGATGTCGGCGCCGGCCTTGAGCAGGCGGGTGCGCTTGTGCATGTCCCAGCCGCAACCCGTCTTCTCGTTTGAGCAGACGCCCAGTGCGATGCCGCCCGCGTCCTTCACGTTGCGCAGTTCGACGGGGCCGTCGCCGACTGCGAGCACCTGCGGCCCGTGCAGGTCGTGCCGGGTCATGATGTCGCGGATGACCTTTTCCTTGGAGTACTCCTCCTTCGAGGGCAGGGCGCCCCAGATTTCCTCGAAGAAGGGGGCTGCGCCCAGCTTGCCCGCCTCATTGCGCACGTCGTCCTGGTCGGTGCCGCTGAACACGTACATGTGCACGTTGCGCTTCGACAGAATCTCAAGGAACTGGATGGACCCGGCGACGGTGAAGTCGGTCACGGTCTTTTCGCCCGCTTCGAGCTTGGCGATGCGCGCGCGCACAGGCACCATCAGCCGGTCCAGGTATATCTGCTTGTATTCGGCCGGGGAGAGCACCTTGTCCTTCGGCACCAGCCTGTGGGCAATGACCATTTCCTGCAGGCATTCCATCTGGTAGATGGTCTGGATGCCGGTGGTGTCGTCGATCATCTTGTTGACCTCGTCGATGATCGCCTGGGTCGGCGCGGTCTCGCCGCAGACCATCTCCACGCACACGGGCGCCATGATTTCCGGCCAGCCCTCGCGCAGGATGCTGATCGTGCCGTCGAAGTCGAAGAGCAGGTGCTTGAGGCGGCCCCGCTCGATGTTCTCGTTGACGATTTCAATCTGTGTGCCGGGCAGTAAGCGCTGTTCCATGATTAAAGGCTTCCTTGATGCTTAGCGCCCCTGCGGGGCGGGTTGTTACTGTGTCAGTGCAAGCGGGCTCAGGTAGCGCCGCCCGGCCTCGTGCCGGGCGTGGATGCCCTCCAGAGGCGGACAAGCCCGCCTTCGCGGGCATGACGGACGCGGCGGCGTTTGCCGCCGCACGCCCGCCACAAGGGCGGGCGCTACGGGTGCCGGGAGGGCCGGTTTATGGTGTCAGGAGATTGCCGCGTCGGGCTTAAGCCCTCCTGGCAATGACGATTCCTGCAATGCCGTTCCCTCAAGTCCGGCTAGTCCACCATGAACTCGACGAGTGAGAAGACCTGGATGTCCATAGTGCCGAGATTCTTTCGGCCGTTGAGCGGGGGCAGTTCGACGACGAACGCGGCCTCGACGACCTCGGCCTCCAGGCGGCGCACCATGCGCGCGACGGCGGCCACGGTGCCGCCGGTGGCGAGGAGATCGTCGACGATGATGACCTTCTGTCCCGGCTGCAGCGCGTCGCGGTGGATTTCGAGCGTGTCCGTTCCGTATTCAAGCTGGAAGGTCTCGCAGATGGTGTCGGCGGGCAGTTTGCCCTTCTTGCGCGCCATGACGAAGGGGAGCCGCATCTCATAGGCGAGCGTGCCGCCGAAGATGAACCCGCGCGCGTCAATGCCGACAATCGCGTCGAGCCCCGCGCCCTCGTAGCGCTTGATAAGGCGGGCAATCACCTCGCGGAAGGCGTCGGGCCGCATCACCAGCGTGGAGATGTCCTTGAACTGGATGCCCGGCTTCGGGAAATCGGGCACGTTGCGTATGGTCTCGGCAAGCTCGTGCAGATCCATCGGGCGTTTTTCTCCGCAAAAGTGAGGTTCGGGGAAACTGCGGCGGTCCGGACGGAGCCACCGGGGGCGTATAGTAGCAGTTTTACGGGCGGGAAAGCACCTTTGGGGCGGGGGGGAAGACTGGGTTGGCCACAGAGGACACCGAGGCACACAGAGCGGCATAGCCGCAACCACAAACAAGCATTGTGACCACGGAACCGCACGGAATTGCGCGGAATAAGACAGAAGACAGATTGACAGGGATGAATGGAATGGAGGGGATAAGGCGGGGTTCACGCAAAGCCGCCAAGGCGCGAAGACGCAAGGAAGAAGGGCAGACAGGAATGTCTGCCCCACACTGTTACACAATAGCCGCGTCTTGCGGTGATTTCGAGACGTAGTAGCACGGAATAAGGCAGAAGACGGATTAACAAGGATGAACGAATGTGACAGGCAGTAGCACAGCGGCACACAGAGGGAAATGGCCCGCAGCGCCCGCCCATGTGGCACCCGCGCCTCTCTCTCCCCTGTCCCGACAAATTCACGCGGCGGTGGGAACGGTGACTATGCGGGAGACCTGGTCGAGCGGGAGGTCGAGGACGAAGCCGCGGCGGGGGACGGACTTGATGATGCCGGACCATTCGGGGGCGACGGCGGCGATGCGCTTGAGCAGGAGGCTTTTCTGGAAGTGCATCTGGTTGTTTTCGACGATGGTGTCGCCCCAGACGGCGCGGTAGATTTCCTCGTAGGGCACGCATTCTCCGGGCCGCGCGGCGAGCAGGCGGATGAGCCGGTACTGTTTGTCCTGGAGGGGGATGGCGATGTCGAGCACGCGGACCTCGTTGGGGCGGCGGTCGTCGACGACGAGCAGCGCCGGCGGGATGATGCGGTTGTCGCGGGCGGGGCCGTCCGCGTCGGGATCGTTCTGTTCGGCCCAGGCGCGCAGGGCGCGGACGGCCGGTTCGGACACGAGCCGCGCCAGCGCGGCGTCGGGGGTGCGGAGCAGGGCGCGGGGGGTGTGCAGGCCGGCCTCGCACAGGGCGACGGCGGCGGCGCGGGGCAGTCCGCCGGCGGCGTGGACCATTGGCAGCGCCTCCTCGCGCAGCCCCAGGGCCAGGCGCTCGGCGAGCGCGGCGATGCGCGCGGCCATGGGCTGGGGCATGTCGAGGGCGTCGGCGACGGCGGCGGTGGCGTCGGCCAGCCAGGCCAACTGATCGGCCGCCGTGAGCACCTGCCCGGCGGCAGTATCGAATTCGTCCTCCAGCGCGGGCAGTCCGGCGTGGTCGATCCATGCGCCGAGGAAGAGGGCGGCCTTGATGGAGCGGACCTCGTCGAAGAAGGGCGTGAGGCGGCAGCAGCGCATGCGGTTGAGCGGCGAGTCGGCGCTGCACTCTTGGGAGGCGGCGGCCAGTTTGAGCCGTCCCGGGTAGTCGGCATGCTCGTATTCGCGGGCGGTGAGCGACACGTGGCGCATGCGCCCGTCGGGCGTGAGCGCCAGGGCGAGGATGAGATCGATGTCGAGCCATTCGCGTTGCCGCGAGGCGCGCAGCCAGTGGCGGATTTCGAGGGCCGTGGCGATGGAGACGCCCTTGGCGGCCACGGCCCGGCCGAAGGGGGTCGCCTCGACGGGGTCGTTCGGACCGGGTTCGGCGGGCGCGCCCGGTTCGGGGTCGGACAGGGGCCGCAGCGCGCCCGCCTCCATGCCGTGGTGCAGGGCGGCCCTGACGCGGTGGGCCGTTTCACCGGGCAGGTGGCGGCCGTGCCATTTCACCCGCGCCGACAGGGTGCCGTCGAAGAAGGCGGTCATCTCGGCGGGGGTGCGGCAGCAGCGCGATGCCGCGAGGCGCAGGGCGTGGTCCTCCAGCGGCATGCGCGCCAGGGGCGGGTCGAGCGGGGGGCGGCTGCCCTGCACGTAGCAGCGCCAGAGGCTGTCGGCGTCGAAGGGGGTGGCGGCCACGAGGATGGACCGGCCGAAGCCCCGGCCCGCGCCGAAGCGGCCGGCGCGGCCGCTCATGTTTTCGTACTCGCCGTGGTCGATGGGCGTTTTCCAGGGCAGATCGAAGCGCGGGTCGTATATCCATTTGTCGGCGCTCACGAACACGTTGGCCGCGGGCAGGTTCATGCCGACGGCGAGGGTGCCGGTGGACACCATGACCCGCGCCGCGCCGCCGCGGAAGGCCTCCTCGGCCACGCGCCGCTCTTCGGGGGTGAGGTCAGTGTTGTGAAAGGCCACGCCGTTGGACAGGGTGTGCATGAGCGTGTCGCGGGCGCGGGTGGGCGGCAGGCCGCGCAGGTCGTCGGCCGCGTCGCGCGCGCCGGGCAGGCGCAGCCGCGCGGCGAGCAGTTCGGCGCCGCGCCGGGCCTCGTGCTTGGCCTTGACAAAGATGAGGCAGGTTTCGCCGCCCTCGGCGAGGGCGCGCACGTTCTGCGTGAGCGATTCCCACGACGAGGCGCCGTGGGTGTTGATCATCGGTTCGGCCCCCTCGGTGCCGTCGTTGTGGGTGCGGTAGCGGTACTGCCCGTCGTGCAGCACGCCGTAACGGAGTTCGACGGGACGGCGGTCGTGGGTGATGAGGCGCGCGTTGAGCCATTCGGCCACGCGATCGGCCTCAGGCATGACGGCCGACAGGCCGATGATGCGCCGCCCGGCGGCGAGCAGCCGGGCCAGCAGCATTTCCACGCCCGCGCCGCGCTCGGGGTCGCAGAGCAGGTCCAGTTCATCGGCCACCACCAGCCCGATCTCGTTAAGCCGTTCGGGCCGCCAGGCCAGCAGTTGGGCAAACTTTTCGTAGACCACCACGGCGAGGTCGAAATGGCCCCGCTCGAAATCGCCGTCGAACTCGCGCCGTTCGCGCGAGGACACGATGACCCTGAGCCCCAGCGCGGCGTAGCGGTCGGCGAAGATCGCGTGCTTCTCCGCGGCCAGCGCCTTGAGCGGGGCGAGATAAACCGCCTTGCGCCGCTGCGCGGCCACGGCCACGGCGGCCATCTCGCCCACGAAGGTTTTGCCTGAACTGGTCGGCGCCTGCACCAGCAGGTTGCCCCCGCCGAAGAGGTCGAACTCGCGGACCGCGCGCGCCTGCAACGGCAACAGCTGCTCCCCCTGTTTCGCGCGCCATGCCGCCACGGCCCCATCGGGCGCGCCGTATCCGATTAACTGCGTCATGTCCATGGTCCAACCCTCAGCCTGTTTCGGGCCCGTTTCGGCGTTCGTTGACGGTACCCGCCTGCCGAACACACCCAAATTATACTGAATAAAGATTCAGCAGTCAAGGGGTGCAATGGGCGCGGCGTGAGAGGTCGTACCGCCCCTTCGGGGCTCAATTCGCGGGGGGGGCTCCTACCTGGGCCTTACGGCCCAGGCTATTAAATACCGCGCCGTTTGCGATCTGGGCAGTGAAGGCACTGGCGTCATAATCCTAAGACGGCAGGTGGACCGGAAAAAAACTGCCCAAGTCGTGGACTCTATGGGCTATAACGGTTTAGCCAATTGGCGTGGGCTGCCTCGTTCTTCTCTCTTGCTCTTGCTCCTGCTCTTGCTCGAAATTAGTGAGGAGCAAGATTAAGAGCAAGAGCAAGAGCAAGAGCAAGAAGAAAACCTTCGCGTCAGTCGGCTAAAGTGTTACCATGGACTTTATGGACAGTATGGACTTAACCCGGCGGGTGGTTCAGATTCTTGTCCATTACGTCCATAAAGTCCATAGCGCCCCTGGATTGGGGCTGTTGCCCAAAAGCTACCGCTGTATCCATGGTAATTGCCAATGCATTGCGGAATTCTCCGGGCCTGACCCAGTCCGTTGGCCAGCACCTTAAATCAGTGCCTTCGGCGGGGATGTGTCAGGCCATTTAAGAATCTTGCCGGGCTCGGGGATGGATTTTCGCCCGAAATTTTACGGATAATGCACAATCTGAGCGGTGACGATTTAGTCCGCATATTTCATCACGTCATTGCGAGGAGAACACAGTCCGACGAAACAATCTCTTGAAACGACGGTTCTGACAAGACGAGTCTATCGCGAGCAAGAGATTGCTTCGCTCCGCTCGCAATGACGGTGTGTCCGGTGGTCTTGGATTACTGGTGCATCGTTGGCACAGTCTTGCAAAGGCGTGGCGTGAACTGGTGAGATATGCGGGCGAACGGTCCCTTAACGCACCACCGGGAGGCGCATGGATATCTGCACCAAAAATGAGTTAGAGGACGCGCTTACGCTGGGACAGCGGATTGCGGGCCGGTTGCGCGCGCAGATTCTGGACGGCACGCTGGCGGCGGACACGCCGCTCCGGCAGAACCAACTGGCGGAACAGCTTGGGGTGAGCAACAATCCGCTGCGGGAGGCGCTTCGGCTGCTGGAGGCGGAGGGTTTTGTCACGATCCATCCGTACCGCGGGGCGGTGGTGCGTTCGATCTCGATCGAGGAGGTGCGCCAGATTTGCCAGATTCTGTGCGCGCTGGAAACGCGCGCGATCCGGCTGGCCATACCGGAACTGACGGAAAGCGATCTTCAGCACGCGCTGGACCTCAACGCGGCGCTCCGGCAGGAGACGGACGTGAACCGGCGGCTTCAGCTTGATTTTGAGTTTCACACGGCGCTTTACGCGCGGTCGCAGATGCCGATGCTGATGGACCTGATCCGGACGCACCATCATGTGGGCCGGCGCTACTCGCGCGCGGTGCTGGCGGTGCCGGGGCAGCAGTGGGCCTTTGGCCCGATGCACGAGGAACTGGTGGGGTTTTGCCGCGCCGGGGACGCGCCGTCGGCCGAGGCGCTGGTGGAGCGCCATCTTGAATACGCCACCAGCATTCTTGTGGCGCACCTGGAACGTCTTCAGGAGGAGAAGGCGGACCTGGCCCAAGGGTGAGGCGGGAAGGGCAAGGCCCCTCCCCCATTCCTTTCAGGGACACCATGGACTTTATGAACGGGATGGACTCGGCCCACCGGATAAACGGCGTCCGTTATGGCCGCCAAGCCCGCATGTTCCACAGTCATTGCCCGCCCGCACCGCCCCTTGAAAAGACCTCTGTGATAATCTCCTCGACCACGGCTTCGGCGGCCATGGGTTTGGCGAGGGTTTTTGCGGCCTGCCCCATCCTCTCCAGACGCGGGGGGTCGGCGAGCAGTTCACGGACGACGGATTCGAGGCGGGCCGGGTCGCATTCCGTGTCGAGCAGGAGCACGGCCGCCCCGGCGTCGACAAAGGCGCGGGCGTTGTGCTCCTGGTGGTTGTCGGTGGCGAAGGGGAACGGGACGAGCACGGCGGGCTTACCGAGCACGGCGATTTCGGCGGTGCTGGAGGCGCCGGCGCGGCTGACAATGAGGTCGGCGGCGGCGCAGGCGGCAGGCATGTCCTCTATAAAGGGATAGACCTGGACGCGCTCCCCCCACGGGGCGGCCTTTTCCTGCATTTCGGCGCAGTCGGCCCGTCCGGTCATCCAGAGGAACTGGACCCCGCCGGAGGCGAAGTTTTCGGCCATGCCGAGCACGGCGCGGTTGAGCGTGCGCGCGCCCTGGCTGCCGCCGCTGACGAGCACGACGGGCAGGCCGGGGTCGAGGCCGAACTGGCGCCGGGCCGCCTTCTGGTCGGGGGGGCTGATGAACGCGCCGCGCACGGGATTGCCGACGATCATGGCGCGGTCGGCGGGGTAGTCGCCGATGGTGTCGGGATAGCTCAGGAAGATGCGGGTGGCGCGGGCGGCGCAGAGGCGGTTGGCCATGCCGAGGCGCTTGTTTTGCTCGTGGAGGAAGGTGGGAAATCCGAGGCGCTGGGCGGCCCAGACAAGCGGCAGCGAGACATATCCGCCGACGCCGATGACGGCCTGCGGCCGGAAGCGCCAAAGCCATGTGGCGGCGCGGAATCCGGACCATGCGAGTTTGACGAGGGTCCACGCCATGCGGGGCGTTTTGCGGCGCGGCCAGCCCTCGACGGGCAGTCCGCGGAAGGGCACGCCCGCAGTCCTGGCAACGCGCTCCTCGATGCCGCCGCGATGTCCGACCCAGAGTGCGAGCAGGCGCGGGTCGCGCCGGCGCAGCTCCTCAATGATGGCCGTGGCGGGCGAGGTGTGCCCGCCGGTGCCGCCGCCTGTAATCATGACACGCATGTACCGCTCCCTGTGGCCGCGGGCGTCATGCGGCCATGGCCGTCCGCCGCGGCGGTTCGGCGCCTGCAATCCGGCGCTGCGCCTTGTGCACGCGCGCCTGCCCCCCCACGTTGACGAGCACGCCCGCCATCATGAGGAACGAAATCAGGGCCGTGCCGCCGTAGCTGACGAAGGGCAGGGGGAGCCCCTTGGTGGGCAGCATGCCGAGCGTGACGGCCATGATGAACGCGGCCTGGAAGCTTATCATGGTGCACATGCCGGCGGCCAGCAGGGAGCCGAACAGGTCGACGGCGTTGAGGGCGACGCGCAGGGCTGCCCAGGTGAAGGCAACGAAGACCAGCACGACCAGAATGGTGCCAACGAGGCCGAACTCCTCGCCGACCGTGGAGAAGATGAAGTCGGTGTGGGCGGCGGGCAGGTAGCCGAGTTTCTGCTCGCCGGCGCCGGCGCCCCGACCCCAGAGGCCGCCCTGGGCAAAGGCGGACAGCGACTGGATCAACTGCCAGCCCGATTTCTGGCGGTAGGCCCACGGGTCGAGATAGGCGGTGATGCGGGCGATGCGGTGCGGAAACAGGACGATGGCGGCGACGAGCGCGCCGACGCCCAGGCCGGCCATGCCCGTGAGGTAGATCTTTCGCGCCCCGGCGACATAGACCATGACGAATGCCGTGACCATCATCATGGCCGGAATGCCGACGTCGCGCTCGGCGGCGACCAACCCCGCAAAGATGGCGGCGATGACAAAGGGCGGCACCAGGCCCGACCAGAACCGGGTGATGCTGGCCCTGTTCCGGGTGAGTTTTACGGCGAGCAGCACGACGAGGGCGAAGCGCGCGAACTCCGAGGGCTGAAAGCCCAGCCCAAAAAAGCGAATCCAGCGGCGGGCGCCGTCGATCTTGGCGCCGATGCCGGGCACGAGCACCAGGAAGAGGAGCCCGATGGCGCCGAAGACGACCGTGCGGAAGACGAGCCTGCTGCCGAGCACATGGTAGTCCATGTGCGAGAGCACCATGAACAGGAGCACGCCGAGGGCGAGGTAGAGCATGTGCTTGGTGAAAACCCCGTCGAGTCTGGGGCTGACCGCGGTGACGCTGTAGACCATGAGCGCGCCGAGGCCGGCCAGTATGAGCACGGACATGGTCAGAACCGTTGTTTCCCTTTTCATGGCGTGTCCGCTCCCGTCCGGGCGCCGCCGCACAGCGTGCGCACGGCGCGTTTGAAATCCCGTCCGCGCTCCTCGAAATTGCCGTACCAGTCAAAGCTGGCGCATCCCGGCGACAGGAGCACCACATCGCCCGGCGCGGCGGCGCGGCGCGCGCGGGCGACGGCGTCGTCCATGCTGTCCGCGCGCGACCAGGGGGCGAGATCGCCGTAGGCCTCGGCGAACCTGGGCGCATCGTCGCCAATGGCCACCATGTGCTTCACGTGCACCGCGAAGAGGTCGCGGATCACGCGGTAGTCGCTGTCTTTGGCCTGCCCGCCGGCGATGAGCACCAGCGGGCGGTTGAAACTTTCCAGGGCCACGCGCAGGCTGTCCACGTTGGTCGATTTCGAGTCGTTGTACCAGTCGACGCCGTTCTCGGCGAGCACGTGCTCAATGCGGTGCTCGACGCCCTTGAAGGCGCGCAGGCCCGCCACCATGCCGCCGCGGTCGAAACCGCCCGCCGCCAGCATCGCCAGGGCGCACAGGACATTCTCCGCATTGTGCCTTCCGGGCAGCGGGTTGTCCCCCGTTTCGGCGAGGCGCTCCCCGCGCAGGTAATAACCGTCCCCGGCCATCCACGCCTCGCAGGGAGTCTCGCGGGACAGGCTGAACTCGATGCGGTCCACTCCGGCGGGCATTTTCATGGCGCGCGTGAACGGGTCGCCGGCGTTGACCACGGCGATGTCGCCGGGGCTCTGGCACCGGAAGATGCGCGTCTTCGCGACCGCGTATCCCTCCATCGTTCCGTGGCGCTTGAGGTGGTCGGGGGTGACGTTCAGCGCGGCGGCGATCCAGGGATGGAAGGTGCCGGCGGTCTCCAACTGGTAGCTGCTCGCCTCAACGACGACGAACTCGGGCTGGTCCTCGAGCAGGGCGACCAGCGAC
>CAIUWO010000238.1 GCA_903902895.1 Candidatus Hydrogenedentota bacterium
CCATTTGTCAAAGGGGGCAGCCAAGCGCATGCAAACATATTCGTGGGAACGCAACGTGAGGCAGTTGGAAAATGTCATAGCCAGAGCTGTTGTGGACTATCCGGGCATGGAGGTTGATGAAACCGCGCTGGAGAGGCTCTTCCTGAAGCAAGGGGACGAAGTGCGTCCTGAATTCCTCCTCGCTTCGCCTCCGGAAACGACGAGGGCGGTCCGTACCGGCATGACCGAAGAAGAGTCCATTCTGCAAGCGATGCGGGCTCCACAAAACCTCATGAAGAACGGAAGGCCCAATCTGTCCAGAGTGGCCCGGGCGCTGAGAATGGACCGGCACACTCTTCCTCGCAAGCTCCTTCAGTACCGCATTGACAAGGTTTCTCTGGACGGGGAGTAGCCGGATGCGCCAGCGATATAAGGGGATAATGGGGTGACGCCAGAATTATGAGTGTGCGAGCCTGGCGTGCCCCGACCGAACGTTTCCCTGTAGTCAGCGGCACCTTGGACAGCGCCTCGTTGTGCGAGGATGGCTGGAATCCGGACACTCTCGCAGGGGGCCGCGTGTTCGCCCCCGCGCGACCGAGTTTGGTAAAGAGATGTGATGGAGGTAAAGTGTGGCTGATTCTTTGGGTGGACTGTCCGGCGTCATGCATCTGGTCCATACGCCAGATGATGCGGAGAAAAAGGCGAACACGTCGAAATGCCATATCTGTCTGCGGTCAACAGGTCTGTCCAGAGAACACGTTCCTCCGAAGAGCGCCTACAACAACTACAACGGCCTCTGGGAGCATCTCGCCACACAGGGGAACAAACTGTCCTCAAGATCGATGAGAATCCGCGGGGGGTTCCACGTGAAGACTCTTTGCGCAGACTGTAACAACCGTGTCTGCGCGCCCTACGCGAGCGAGTATGTCGAGTTCGTCAGACATCTGGTGGAAACACCGTTGCTTCTCGACCAGTCGGGGGAGGCGCGGGTCGTTTCAGTGAGGCAGAACACTCTTTTCATTGCCAAGGAAATCATGACAATGATCCTTGCAATCGAGGACCTGCCCTTTGTGGAACTCCATGACGAACTGCGCCACTTCGTATTGCACCCCGATGCCGTATTGACGATGCCTTTTGACATCCTGGCCTTCCTCGTTCCCAAATCCCCAGAAACTGGAACCATCGCGCCGTTTCACGGGCGGGTGGACTCTTTCGCGTCTGGCTTTGGCTTCACGGGCGGTGAAATATCGTGGTACCCGTTCGGCTTCGTCTATGCGGCAGCTATTGGACCAAGATACCGCCCTGAGAAGATGACAAACGTGAACGCATGGTTTTCGCAAAGGCCA
Source organism: Candidatus Hydrogenedentota bacterium (assembly GCA_903902895.1). GTDB lineage: Bacteria > Hydrogenedentota > Hydrogenedentia > Hydrogenedentales > CAITNO01 > CAITNO01. The sequence continues at coordinate 1,326 of CAIUWO010000238.1, forward strand.
TCCAGAACACCCGGTTCCGTCAGGCTCTTCTGCCGTGTCACGGGCGTTGAATCGATGAGCTGTGCACTGGGTGCGAAGCGGAAACGGCCCCAAATCGACAGGCTGTTGTGACGCCGAGGAGCAGCCAACGGATTTTTTCCGGTCCATTGTCACAGCGAGACACGGTCCGCGCCCGGTCCGCTCCCACGCATCCGGCGTGTGTCGGCAGACGGCTTCGCAGTCTTATGCGGCATCGCTTTTTGCGGAGTGCGGCATTGGGGTGAACCTGCTCCGGTCCACCCCAATGTTTGTCCCCATCGCACAAATTGTTATTGTTATTCGCGCACTAGTCTCCTGTTTAGAAATCTTAAAATCCGTTCCCCGTAAGGGGATGAGGGTTCGAGCCCCTCCTCGCCCACCACTATTTCTTTGCGGCGCAACGACTTTCGCGGGGGAAGGGTTAGGTCAACGGACTTTGTGAGGCCGCCCCGGTCCATCTCCGGTCCGTCGCGCACATCTCGCAGACGGCTTGACGGACCTTGAACTGCATGGGTTTTGCTGCCCTGTGTACTCGATTGTGAGGTCAGGCCACAAAAAGTCCGCTAACCCAACAACGCCGTGGAGTCAAGCATTCGAGTGGGTAGGCATGGGCAGTGTTTGACCGGATGAAGAAAAGCAACTTATGGGTTGGCTGTGTATTTTGACAATACGGACATGCATTCCCCTCCGGCAGTGCCACGCTTGTGTGACGTGGCGACATTCATTCCTGTGACCGTTGGGGGCGCAAGCCGAAGGTCCGCAGTGTGAATCAGCCCTTATAAGAAGACTTTCGGCAACTCATTGCCCTATTATGAACATGCGCTTGGCCGAGTATTCGCGTCCAAACATGTCGGTGGTTCGGACGGTGAGCGTGTGGCTTCCGGGTAGAAGGTCCGGGGGGAGATTCGCCTTCCACAGATGGTCGGTATCGGCAGGACCGGACAGACGTCTCATGGCCATATCGAAGTCGTCGTGTACTTGACGCGTGAAAGGCTTGTCCACCTCCTTGACGCCCTTGAGTTCCGCGAGCTTGCCCACAAAAGCCTCCTGACGCCCAATCGCCTGGACAAGATAGGGGTCTTGGCCAGTGAATGGCGACATGGTTGTCCAGCCTTTGGCATTGTCGATGCGCATTTCGACGCGGGACTTGTCCGACCCGCCAAACACGTTCACAATTGCCGAGTTCTTGGCTGATTTCGAGGCGGGTATTCTTTCGGGCAGCCAAATATTCATCTGGTAGTCGGCTGGCCGGCGGGGCACCCGGAAATCGACGTCGTATTTTGACCCGTCAAATGTTATAAAGGAGTAGTTGTTCGAGCCGCCGTCGCTCATCTGGGCCATCGGGATGCCAACCTCGTCAAAGTTGCCGCCCCACCAGCAGCCGCATGCGGTTCCGTGAATGAGGTGGTGGTGCGGCGTTTCCTGCATCCATCCACCGGCCTTGCCGATGAACACGTGCCTTTGGGTGTGCGTGTGGGCCGACAGCGAAAAAGTGTGCGGAAAATCTTTCAGGAGCGCGTAAAGCACGCGGGTCTCATCGAGCTCCATTATCGGGATGTGCATCATGAGTACGACCAGTTGTTCGTGACCGACATGCGCCAGATCATTCTTCACGAACGTGAGTTGTCGCTCGCCCAGACCTCCGTGATACTCGTCCTTCCCGGCATCGTGGCGGATGTCGTTTAGCACGATGAAGTGCACGGGGCCATAGTTGAAGGAATAGTGGGACGGTCCAAGGACGCGCTCGAACGAATCGTCTGTGGCCTCGACCGTGGGGGCGTCGTGGTTGTGGTCATGGTTGCCCGGGACATATCTCCATGCGATGCCCAGCCCGCTCATGGTTGCGACCAGCGGTTCGAAGACCGTCAAGTCATTGAAAACATTGTCGCCCAGCGTGACGCCGAAGGCCGCATCGGTTCCCTGAAGTTCTTCGAGAATGTCATGGGCAAGGTACTGTACCTCTTCGACGTCACGGGTCTGTGTGTCACCCATGCAGATGACCCGGAACCGTTTTCCTTCCTTCTGGCGGTGTAGGGGAAAGTCTATCGAGAAGGGCAACGGTCCGGTGGGCGGCACACCGGCGTATTTCATTTTGGGGGATCCATTGGGCTTGTGGATGTAATAGAACCGCGGAACATCGCTGCCGGGACCAACGGGCGTCATCCAACCACGCGGTTTGATTACGAATACGACTGTGTCGTCAGTCACCGGAACGCGGTAGCAACCGGTCTTGTCCGTCGTAACAATATCGACGCCGTTGGAAACCAACACGCCTGGAATACCGCGCTCTCCGGCATCCCTCACGCCGTCGCCGTTCTTGTCGTTGTAGACAATGCCCGTTGCGTCATCCGCCTGCGCCAGCGCGCAGGTGATTATGCAAGCCAGTGCAAGCGTCGAATACCAGCGTTTCATCTCTTTCTCCCTTCAGTCTATTCGGCAATGCCGTCTGTCACTTTGCGGGTCGTCTTCCGCAATTGCACTGACGACGGTCTTTTCGGCCTGTCAACGGTTATGCGACCGCCAGGCAGCTTCGGCGTCCGGCTGTTTAATTCTGTGTTGCGCCAAGCACGGCGGCAATGGGCTTGCCCGCCTTGGGGGCGGCGGCGCAAAAGTCCTCGCCCAAGAATGCGGCCAGTGTCGCTGCGATTTGGCTGGCGGTCACGCGTTCCACCTGGGAACGCTCGCCAAGGGGGGCCGTGTCGGGACCCATGAAGGCCATCCAGATGTTCTCCGCATTGGCGATGTGCTCACCGTGCGACTTCCATTCCTCGGGGGCGTTGCCACGGCCGTGGTCGGCGGAGAAGACGAGGGTCGTCTTTCCGCGGTAACGGCTCATGGACTGGGCGGTCTCCCAGACGATCCTCAGCGCGTCATCGGCGCGGCGGGCCGATTGCAGGTACAGGTCATAACGCCCGTCATGGGCCCACTCGTCGGTTTCGCCCAGCGAGAGATAGAAGACACGGGGTTTATCCTTCTTAAAGTAAGTCAGTGCGGTTTCGAGGGTCAGGGAGTCGAAGGGCTCTCCGGCCCAGTAGCGGATGGTTTCGTCCTTGAGACGGTTGAGCAGGGCGTACTCGGGGGTGGGTTTTCCGAAGTTCATCGGCTCGTATCCGGCATTGACCAGCAGGCCGCTGCGCTTTCGGTTGAGAATGTAGGGAAACAGATCCCATGCGCCGAATGCGGCGACTTTGCCCCGGTAGGACTTGATGCCGTTGAGGAATTCGAGGACGTTCAGGTTCGGGTTGTAGACCTTGTTGTTGCTGTTCACGGCGGGGTCGCCGAACCCACAGAACGTCTCGCTGTATCCGGGATAGGAGAAATTGTAGCCGTTCGTCACCTGGGCGATACTGCCCTTGTCCTGATTGCCGAAGATCTGGCCCTCCTTTGCGACGACTTTCCAAAGAAACGGCATGAGCGCTTCGCGCCGCGCTTCGGGAGTGTCGCGCCAGTAGGCGATTCTTGCGGGGTCAAGCTCTTTCTTGTCCCCCTCCTGCTTCTTGAACAAGGATTCTTCCGCACCGCTGAACACTTCCTGCCAGCGCAGGCCGTCGGTCATGACGAAGATGATGTTTTCGGTGCGATGCGTTTGGGGGGAAGCGCCTGCGCCGACTGCGGCGAAAACGACAAGAAACAGGAC
>CAIUWO010000239.1 GCA_903902895.1 Candidatus Hydrogenedentota bacterium
GTTGTCGTTGATTGTTGAGCTGCTCAGCCCATCTTTGCACACAAATCGGGCTATTTTCAACAGATATGCCGTTGTAATATCAACAAACACAAACAGTTACAAAAACACGGGATCACTTAGGCCTCCGCAGGTCTTTCATTCCAACACCCCCCAGTGTATGATAACTGGGACGCTGTCGGGCAGACGGTTCTGGCCGAACGTGTCGCGGCTGGGTTGCGGAACGGGTGACAGTGTTTGTCCATAGCGTGCGCAGACCCGGCGAAGAAAGGGAGGCAGGATGGCAGGGCGTGTGTTCCTTTCGCTCGTCGCCGGTTTGTTGTGCATCCAACCCGCCTATGCGGCGGGGGTGTTCCACGTCAACGCCGCATCGACGGCGCCAATCCCCGATGGTCGGTCTTGGGATACTGCGTTTCGCGGCATCCAGTCTGGGGTCGATGCGGCCTCTGCGGACGGTGGCGGCGAGGTCTGGGTGGCCGGGGGAACCTACACAGACCTCACCACTCCCGTACTGACGATGAAGTGGGGGGTGGGGCTTTACGGTGGCTTTGGGGGCGGGGAGACGGCGCGCGACCAGCGCAACTGGGTTAGTCACCCCACCCTCATCGACGGTGAAAACGCGCGCCAGTGCGTCCTTGGCACGAACGACGCCACGCTGGATGGTTTCACCGTCACGCGGGGGATCGGCTTTCAGGGCGGCGGCATGAGTAACATGCAATGCTCCCCAGCAGTGGCAAACTGCCTCTTTGCAGGCAATAATACCCAGGCAGCATGCAACGGCGGGGGACTGTACAATTCCCTCGCGTCACCGGTGCTTACTAACTGCACTTTTGCCGGAAACGTCGCGGAAACCGGCGGCGGTGCGGCGTTCAACTCGTCGTCCTCGCCGGTCTTCACGAACTGCGTCTTTACACGCAACCGGGCTGGCTATGGCGGCGGCGCGGTCTACAGTGTTTCAGGGTCCGTGCCGCTGCTCGTAAACTGTGTTTTTACCGAAAACACAGCAATTCTTGACGGTGGAGGCGGGATATGCAGCGGTTCCAATTCCTCACCGGCGCTGATGAACTGCACCTTCGTCGGCAACTCCGCGTCTTTCGGCGGCGCGGTCTACAGTCGCACTGCGTCGGTGAGCCTGACAAACTGCCTTCTTTGGGGGGACACGGCCCAGTCGGGACCGGAGATTCACCTCACTGACGGCAGCGCGGCGGTGACCTATTCGTGCGTTCAGGGGGGGGCGGTGGGAAAAGGCAACATCAAGACCGACCCGCTTTTCGTGGACGGGGGAAGGGGCGGGAGTCTTCAGATTCGCGCCGGCTCGCCTTGCATTGACACCGGCACGGTGACCAACGCGCCCAAGACGGACCTGATTGGGCGCGCCAGGCCCCAGGGTTCGGGTATCGACATGGGTGCGTACGAAAGGGGGCAGGGTCCTGACGACATGGTCACTCTCACGGTGCAGGTGTCCCCACCAGACGGCGGGCGCACTATTCCCGCCGAGGGCGTCCACTATTACGTGCGCGGCGAAACCGCATGGCTGATGACTCTGCCGCTTGCCATGACTTTCGCCAACTGGTCGGGGGCAGTTTCTGGCACGGCGCGCAGCGTCAGTATTGCCATGGACACGGACAAGATGGTGACGGCGAACTTCGAGCCGAACATTTTGTACGTGAACCGCGCCAATGCCACCGGTCCGTGGGATGGCCGGTCTTGGGCCACGGCTTTTGCGGACATACAGTCCTGCGTCAACGCTGCCTTCAAAGACGGCTGCGGCGAAGTCTGGGTGGCCCAAGGAACCTACACCGCCACCATCAGGCCGGTTTTGACAATGATGCCGAACGTGTCGGTCTATGGCGGCTTCGCGGGCGGGGAGACCGCGCGGGAAAAGCGAGACTGGACCCGCCACATCACGAGCATCGACGGCCAGAACCTGCGCCAATGCGTCGCCGGAGCGGATGAGTCCATACTCGACGGATTCACAATCATGCGCGGCGCTGCAACGAATGGCGGCGGACTGTACAATAACGTCGCCTCGCCGATCTTAAGGAACTGCGTGTTTGTGAACAACAGAGCATCCTCCGACGGTGGTGGGGCATACAACCACGGCGCATCTCCGGTCTTCACGAACTGCACGTTCACCGCCAACAGCGGATTTGCGAGCGGCGGCGGGGTGTACAACCTCGGCGGCTCCCCGGCCTTTACCAACTGCGCGTTCACCGCCAACACCGCGTCCTCAAGCGGCGGCGGAAATGGCGGGGCCATGTACAATTCGGGTTGTTCGCCGGTGGTGACAAATTGCACGTTCAACGGCAATAACGCCAATGTCGGCGGAGGCATATACAATTACACGGCCTCGCCGCGGCTGACCAATTGCATACTCTGGGGCGACAAGGCACCCGTGGGTCCGGAGGTTTACAGCCAGAACGGCGGCGTTCCCGCCGTAACCTATTCGTGCGTGCAGGGTGGCGCTTCGGGTGCCGGCAACATCGTGACCGACCCGCTTTTTATCGATGCGGGCAATGGCGGCAGCGTGCAACTTCTTGAAGGTTCGCCCTGCATCGACACCGGAACAACGGCCGGCGCCCCACTCACGGACCTGCTTGGGCGTTCCCGTCCCCAGGGGGCGGGAACCGACATGGGCGCATATGAGGGGGGGCGGACCGAGGCCGACGTTGTCACCCTTTCCCTGCAAATCTCTCCGCCCGATGGCGGGCGCACAACGCCTGCTGCGGGGACGCACTATTACGTGCGCGGCGAGACCGCATCGTCATCGGTTGTGCCGCTGGGGATGTGCTTCACCGGCTGGTCGGGCTCGGTCTCCGCCACTGAAGAGCGGATCAATATTATCATGGATGCCGGCAAGACAGTGACAGCAGGTTTTCGGCGCAACATTCTATATGTGAACGGCATGAATTTGTCAGGTCAGTGCGATGGCCGGTCCTGGGTCACGGCGTTCCGTGATATCCAGTCCGGTATCGAGGCCGCAGCGGCCGGCGGCGGCGAAGTGTGGGTGGCCGCGGGTACCTACACCAATAACGCCGCCGCGGTGCTCACAATGAAGCAATGCGTATCCGTGTACGGAGGCTTTCAAGGCACCGAAAGCACCCGGGAACAGCGTGACTGGACACGGACCACAACGATTGACGGGCAGGACGCGCGCCGATGTGTCATCGGCGCCAATGATTCCACTCTCGACGGCTTCACCATAACACGCGGCCAGGGAAGTCCCGATGGCGGCGGAATGTGCAACTATTACGCATCGCCAGCCGTGGCAAACTGCATCTTCAGCGAAAATACGGCCAGCGACGGCGGCGCCATGCTCAATGATTTCTATTCTTCGCCGGCATTGAAAGACAGCACGTTTAGGAACAACACCTCCTACTTCGGTGGTGGAGTATACAACAGGAGGTACTCGTCACCAAGCTTAACGGACTGCACCTTCGTCGGCAACACGACCAATCGGGATGGCGCTGGCATGTGCAATTCCGAATCCTCGCCGATACTGACCCGCTGCAGCTTCACCCAAAACGCAACCGGCACAGACTTCGGCTACGAGGGCGGAGGGATGTGGAATTCCTATTCCTCACCAGTTCTCACGGACTGCACGTTCTCCGGCAACACGGCCGCCTTGGGCGGTGGAATGGCCAACAGTTATGCGTTTCCTGTGCTGACGGGCTGCAGGTTCTCCAAAAACACGGCCCAAAATGCAGGCGGTATGAGCAATGAGAATTCCTCACCGGTGTTGACGAAGTGCACGTTTTCTGGAAACAAAGCATCCTACAACGGCGGCAGCAACGGCAACAGCGGCGGAATGAAAAACGATCTCAGTTCCTCGCCGAGATTGGCGAACTGCGTGTTTATACAAAACACAGCCCATTTCGGTGGTGGAATGGGTGTTGGCTACTATTGCTCACCGGTGATGACGAATTGCACATTCAGCGGCAACACCGCCGCGTTTGGCGGCGCTATGGCGAACACCGGGTCATCACCAACACTGACAAACTGCATCCTTTGGGGCGACACGGCGCAAAGTGGGCCAGAGATTTACAGTGACTCTTCGACGGTGACGGTGGCGTATTCGTGCCTGCAGGGAGGTTTCACGGGTACGGGCAACATTGATGCGGCCCCCTTGTTTGTGCAGGTTTCCTCTGGCAACGTTCAGTTGATGCCCTCCTCGCCCTGCATCGATGCCGGCACATCGCGCGGAGCCCCCACCACCGACCTTGTCGGAAACTACAGGCCCCAGGGAAACGGTTTCGATATGGGCGCCTGTGAATCGCCTTATGTGGGGGCGGTGGCAGTTCCCAACCTATCCGGACGCACTCAGAAATATGCGACCGCGCTCCTGGCCGCGCAGGCGCTTTCTGTGGGCGCCGTATCCCAAGAGTACAGCATTTCGGTGCCGGCCGGGTCCGTGATAGCGCAAGCGCCGGCAGCCGGCACGCTCGTGCCGCCGCGGTCGATGGTGAACCTGACCATAAGCCTTGGTCCGCGGCCCTTCACCGTCTCCTACACAGCCGCCCCCGTCGGAACAGGGTCGTTGACTGGTCCCGTCAGCATCTCCGACACGGTGGGCACTGCAATCCTCACCGTGGGTACGCCACCCGGATACACGCTAACCTCGCTGACCGCAAGCAACGGCAGTGTCAGTACCCAAGCGCCCTATGTGTTGTCAAAGGTGACGGGGGACACCACAGTGACGGCGACGTTCACGCCGAACAACAACAGCGTGACGTACACCGCCGCGCCGCCCACGGGCGGCACCGTGACCGGTCCCGCGGCGATTCTGACGGGCGACACCGCCACGCTTGACGTGTCCGCAAGTCCGGGCTACACGCTGCTTTCGGTGACCGTGTCGAACGGCGGCATCACGCCTACAGCGCCCTTTGTGCTGTCGAATGTGACAGCGAACACGCGTGTCACGGCGACATTCGCGGCAAACAGCAATGCTATCAATTATGTTGCCAGTCCGCCCGCATGCGGCACGGCGACGGGTGCGCCGACGATCCAGACCGGAAGCATCTTGACGGTCACAGTGACGCCGCAGCCAGGGTACAGCATCGCCAGTGTCACGGCGTCGAACGGCAACATCACGACCACGGCGCCCTATGTGCTTTCGGATGTCATGGAAAACACGACGGTGACGGCGGTCTTCACGGCGAATGAGAACACCGTGACATGCGCGGCCAGCCCGACTGCGGGCGGCGCGGTTGCGGGTCCGCCGACCATTCCGACGGGCGGGACCGCAATCATAACGGTGACGCCGAACGATGGTTACAGCATCGCCGGCGTGACAAGCTCGAACGGCAGCATCACGGCCACGGCGCCCTATGTCCTGTCGAATGTCACCGGCGACACAACGGTCACGGCGACATTCTCGGCGAACAGTAATGCCGTCAATTATGTTGCCAGTCCGACCGCAGGCGGCACGGTGACGGGACCGCCGATCATACTCACAGGCGATACGGCAACGGTCACGGTCACACCGCAGGAAGAATACAGCATAGTCAGCGTGGCGGTGTCGAACGGTGGCATTACGGCCACCGCGCCGTACATATTGTCGAATGTCACCGCAGACACGACGGTTACGGCCACATTTAGGTCAAACAGAAAAACGCTGACCTATGCGGCCAGCCCGCCTGCGGGCGGGTCGGTGACGGGGCCGCCGACGCTTTTGATTGGCGACACCGCAACGGTGACGGTGACGCCGCAGCCGGGCTATCACATCGACACGGTTGCCGTCACAAACGGCAGCATCACGGCCAGCGCGCCGTACATACTGTCGAACTTAACGGCGGACACGACAGTCACGGCCGTGTTTTCGCCAAACAGCAACAGTGTGACCTATGCGGCCATCCCGCCCGAAGGCGGGTCCGTGGCGGGGCCGCCGGCGATCCTGACCGGCGAGAGTGCGACAGTCACAGTGACGCCGCAGGCAGGGTATGACCTTGCCGGCGTGACCGCGTCGAACGGGAGCATCATGGCCACCGCGCCGTATGTGCTGTCCAACGTGACGGCAAGCACGACGGTTACAGCGACTTTTGCTCCGAAGCAACAACTGGTTTCCGTGCCCGATGTGTCCGGACAGACACAGGCGTCCGCCGCCTCGACGATCACCGGTGCGGGGTTGGTGGTGGGTTCGGTGACGCAGGTCCACAGCGCGACCGTGCCTGCGGGCGGCGTCATCGCGCAGGACCCGCTGGCGGGCGTGTTGGTGTCTTCCGGCAGCGCGGTTAATCTCATCGTAAGCCAGGGGCCGGAACCCGCCGAGGGCGAGGGTGAGCCTGTGGAACTGGTGAGCGTGCCTTATGTTTCGGGTATGTCGGCGGGGCAGGCGGAAGCAACGCTGACCGGTGCGGGCCTGACGGTTTCGGCGGTTGAGGAGGGCAGTGCCAGTGTTCCGGCCGGGCAGGTCATCCGCCAAGAGCCGACGGCGGGCGCCCAAGTCGCGGCGGGCACTCAGGTCAGCCTCGTTGTCTCCTCCGGCCCGGAGGACTCTGGGTGCGGCTGCGCGGGCTGCTCCGGCGGCAAGGGCGCCTTCACGTTCGATAACCTCAAGAAAGTCTTCGGCGATCTTTTCCTGGGCGGCTTAAGCCTGATGGCCCTTTTGGCCCTGTCGGGAAGGAAAAGGTAGTCCCCGCTCCCGGCTGTCGGACCACTCACATCACGCTCCATCGCGTCAACACAGTTGGCACGCTGGAGCGTTCTCTTTAAATGTCTGCGGCGTTCTGTTCCTTGTCGGGGCGGCAATGGTGCTTGGGCGGTGTCGCGAATTAATTCGTTCAAAGCGATGTTCAGTTGACGGTTATGAACAGTACCGTCTGACATCAAGGAGACAATCATGCGGCAGTGTGTGTTTATTTGCGCAATTCTGGCAATAGCGCTTGCGGCTTCTTCGGCGGGGGCAACAAACGGTCACCTCAGGAGCTTTGAAAACGCCTATCCCGCCGCCGTGGGAACGCGCATAGACAGCTGCACGCTGTGCCATACAACGGCGCCTGCCAGAAACAGTTATGGCGCCGCCTATGGCAGCGCGGGCCGCAACTTCGCGGACATTGAGAACGCGGATTCCGATGGTGACGGCTTTACCAATCTGGCCGAGATAAGCGCTCTCACCTTTCCCGGCAATGCCTCGGACAAGCCCGCCGCCACGGGCACCGACCCCGTTCCTGTTCCGGATGTGGCCGGATTGACGCGGGACGCGGCTGCCGCCGCGGTAACGGCCGCCGGTCTGGTCTTGGGTCAAGTGACTGACACGCCCAGTGACACGGTGCCGGCGGGGTCAGTCATCACTCAGACGCCCGCGGCGGGAACGATGGTCGCGCCTTTGTCGGCGGTGGATCTGACTGTCTCCTCCGGACCGCAAAGTGCCGGTTGTGCCGGTTTAAGCTGCCAGAAGGGCGCGTTCTCGTTCGACGGTTTCACCAAGATGCTGGGCGACCTGTTTTTGGCCGGGCTCGCGTTGGTCACGCTGCAACTGCTGTCCAGGAAGAAATAGCGGGTCATCCCAGTTCGATGTCCTGGAAAGCGTGTCCTCACGAGCGGCCTGGTAACGAACGCGCGCTGATGGGGTAGTTGATCACGGGACGCCTGCGGTGCACCCCGGAATGTCAAAAGACCGACACGGTCGAGTGGCGTGTATAATTCCGGTACTGTAATGCGCCGTGGGCTGGGTTTCCACGGAGCCCCCCTGCAAAGGAGAGAAGCATGCCCCTTCGTTTGTGCGGCCCCGCCTTTCTGTTGGCGGTTATCTGCGCCTTTCCGGCTTTCGCCACTGAAGCGCACCTGACCAGTTTTGGAAACGCCTATCCCGCGGCCAAGAACAGCCGCATCGGAACCTGCACGCTGTGCCACCTCATCGCGCCGGTCAGAAACAGTTATGGCGACGCGTTCAAGACGGCGAACCACAGTTTCGCCTCAATAGAGGGCGCCGACTCGGACGGCGACGGCTTTTCCAATCTGGCCGAGATAAATGCCCTTACCTTTCCCGGCATCCCCTCGGACAAGCCTTCGGCGTCAACGACGGGGTCGTTGACGGTGACGCTGGACCCGGCGGCCGCAGTGACTGCGGGCGCGCAATGGCGCGTGGGATCGGGCGGCGCATACCAGAACAGCGGCGCAACCGTTACCGGACTGCCCGCAGGTTCGGCCACCATTCAATTCAAAGCCGTTGGCGGGTGGACGGCGCCGGCCGACCTGACCGGAACCATCGTCGCAAACCGCACTGCCGTGGCGACGGGGACCTACACGCGGGCGCTGGTATCAGTGCCCGGTGTGGCGGGCCAGACACTGTCCGCCGCCAGCGGGATGATAAGCTCCGCCGCTCTGATCCTCGGCGCCATCACGCAGCAGCACAGCAATGCCGTGCCGGTCGGCAACGTTATTTCCCAGACGCCCGCAGCGGGAACTCTGGTGAACCCGGGGGCGGCGGTGGCCCTGGTCGTCTCCCTGGGTCCCGCACAGGTGACCGTGCCCAACGTGGTGGGGCAAACCCATTCTGCGGCAGTAACCGCGCTTACGGCGGCAGGGCTGACGGTGGGTGTCATCACGCAGGAATACAGCGCCACCGCGCCGGCCGGAAAGGTTCTCAGCCAAGCCCCCGCAGCGGGCCTGACCGTGTTCAGCGGGTCGGCCGTGGCGTTGAAGGTTTCCAAAGGGCCGCAGCCGGTGATCGTGCCCGGCGTGGTGGGCCAGACGCAGGCGGCGGCGACCACGGCCGTTACGGGGGCCGGCCTGGTGGTCGGCGCCGTGACGCAGCGGCATGACGCCACGGTGCCCGACGGTATGGTCATCTCCCAGACGCCTGTGGCGGGCGCGGAGGCCCCCCCCGGTTCGGCGGTCGGCCTGTTGCTGTCGCAGGGACCCGGCCTGGTGGCGGTGCCCGATGTCACCGGACAGACCCAGACTGCGGCGGCCACCGTGATTGCGAGTGCGGGACTTGTTTTGGGAACGGTCACGCAGGAATACAGTGCAACCATTCTGGCAGGCCGCGCAATCAACCAGACACCGGCGGCGAACGCGCAGGCCGACGCCGGAACAGCCGTGGCGCTGGTGCTGTCCCAGGGCCCGCAACCGGTGCCTGTTCCCGATGTGACGGGATTGGCGCAGGACGCGGCCGCCGCCGCCATCACCGCCGCCGGACTGGCCGTGGGCCAGGTCAACGAAACACCCAGCGACACCGTTCCGGCGGGCTCGGTCATCAGCCAGATCCCCCCGGCGGGAACGGCGGCCGCACCCTCATCACCGGTGAACCTGACCGTTTCCTCGGGGCCGCAAAGTGCGGGCTGCGCCTGCCTCGGCGGCAAGAAGGGCGCCTTCCCGCCGGGCGGCATCACCGGCATGCTGGGCGACCTGTCCATGATCGGACTTGCGCTTATGGCGCTGCAGGTGACGTCCAGGGGCAAATAGCGGCGGTGCCGCCGCCGCACAAAAGATTGTGACCGCGCTCCGGCGCGCCCAAAAAAGAGTGTGCCGGAGCGTGTTTCTTTCAGGCGCACGCGCGCGCGGCCATGCGAAACAGCGGGGGATGCGTACTTTTCCACTGCCTGCGCGCGGCGTTCCCGCAAAACATCCTGAGGCGAACACGGCTAAACGGCGGGTACAATTCTGTGCGGCTAAATGTGAATCAGATTAGTTTTACCAAACAAAGGAGATTTTTATGCGAGCACGATACTTGGTGTTGGCGCTCTTGCTGGCGGGGTGCTTCGCCTTTCCTGCCCAGGCCGTCGATCAATACCTGAGTGATTTTGAAGCCGCCTATCCCGCAGCCATGGGAACGCGCATCGACGACTGCACCATATGCCATACCGTCAGCGGCAGGTCCGCGCGAAACACTTACGGGGCTGCATGGAGAACCGCGAACTACAGCTTCACCTCAATTCAGGCCGCGGACAGTGACGGGGACGGGTTCAGCAATCTTGCTGAAATCACCGCGCTCACCTTCCCCGGCAATGCGGCGGACAAGCCGGCGGCGTCGACGGGTTCGCTGACCGTAACCATTTCACCGGCCGGTGCTGTGACGGCGGGCGCTCAGTGGCGCCTGGGGCCGGCAGGCGCGTACCAGAACAGCGGAGTGACCCTTGCCGGCCTGGCCGCGGGCGCGGTCACGGTTCAGTTTAAGGCTGTTGCGGGATGGACACCCCCCGCGGACAAGTCCGTTACCATCA